>NZ_QFDM01000001.1:337226-674453 GCF_023702065.1 Methanoculleus oceani
GTCGACCGATTTGAGGAGGAGGAGGTCGGCGGAGAGTTCTTTCGCGACCCAGGCGGCGATGGTGTCGGAGGTGACGTTCCAGGAGTGAGGGACGGGGTCGATCTCGCGGAGAGCACAGTAGGGAAGGAGGACCGTCACCTCCGAAGGAAGCGTGAGCCTGAAGGCCGCCGGGACGCCGTGCGAGGCGATGTACCACCCGAACTGCTCCATGCCGGCGATCGCCATCCAGTGGCCGGCGGTATCGGAGACGGCGAGGCGCCGGACGAGGTCGGCAAACTTCCCGCCCCCGGGCACGATCAGCACCGGGCGTCCGACCTCCCGGAAGATCTCGAGCAGGGGAACGACCCGGTCAAAGAGGCTCCCCCCTACCTTGACGACCAGCGGGGGTGCAGGCGAATTCATATCGCTCTGCTATTAAACCGGGGGATACATAACCCTGCGTATGCGCCGGATCGCCGCCGTCATCCTGCTCCTTTGCCTCCTTGCCGCCACGGCCGGCGGCGTCCGGATCGTCGAGTTCTGTCCGGACCCCTACCAGCCCGGCGACCCCGACGAGTACCTGGTGCTCGAGGGTGCGGGGGTGCTCGACGGGTTCGTCCTCTCCGACGGCGAGGGCGGGTACCGATTCCCGCCGGGAAGCCGGATCGACGGGCGGCTGGTGGTCGCGAGGAGCGGCCCTGCGTTCGAGCGGGCTCACGGCTACCTGCCCGACTTCGAGCTCGAGGCGCGGACAGCGGCCGTGCCGGACGTGATCCCGAACGGGAACCTCCTGATGGCGAACCGGGCCGACGAACTCCTCCTCTACCGGGGGACCACCCTCGTCCAGCAGGTCGCCTGGCCCGCCGATGTCCACCCCCGGGAAGGGCAGATCCACTACCTCGAGGGCGATCTCTGGGACCCGCGCCCGCTCATGATAGGCCAGTCGCGCCTCGTGCCCGGAACCTTCGAGGGCGTCGCGGTGACCGCGTTCGCCGCGCCGGACTGCTCGTACGAGGTCTTCTCGGCAGCCGTCGCGGGAGCGGAACGCGAGATCCTGGTGAACGTCTACGAGTTCACCGATCCTGCCATGGCCGAAGACCTCATCCGCGCCCGCGAGCGGGGCGTGGACGTGACCGTCCTCCTCGAGGGCGGGCCGGTGGGCGGCGTCTCGCCTGAAGGGCGGGCGGTCGCGGGCGCCCTCAACCGGAGCGGTATTGTGGTCCTTTCGATGACGACGACCGATGCCGCCCACGCGAAGTACCGCTACGACCATGCCAAGTATCTCGTCATCGACGGGAAGACCGTCCTGCTCGGGAGCGAGAACTTCAAGCCCGGCGGCTACCCGGCTCCGGGGCTGCAGGGCAACCGCGGGTGGGGTGTCCTCCTCGAGGACCCCAAACTCGCAGCCTACTTCCGGGAGGTCTTCCTCCTCGATGCGGCGGGCGGCGACATCGTCCCCCTCGAGGGCACGGCGGCCGAACTCTGCACGCCCTGGGCGCCCGCCTACACCGTGGAGTTCACCGTCTGCTCCGTGGAGGGGGCGCGGGTGACCCCGGTCGTATCCCCCGACACGAGCGCGCTCATCCTCGGGCTGATCGAGGGGGCGGAGAAGAGCATCGCTATCGAGCAGGCCTACATCACGAACGAGACGACATACGACCTCAACCCCTACCTTGCGGCCGCGATCGACGCCTCCCGGCGCGGTGTCACGGTGCGGGTGCTTCTCGATGCCGTCTGGTTCAACACCGAGGACGATGCGGACAACGACGAGATGGTCGGGGTCATCAATCGGCTTGCCGCGGCCGAGGGGCTGCCGCTCGAGGCACGGCTCGCGGATCTCGAGGCGAACAACCTGGCGAAGATCCACAACAAGGGCGTCATCGTCGACGACCGGGCGGTGCTCGTCAGCAGCATCAACTGGAACGCCAACTCACCGGCATTCAACCGGGAAGCGGGCGTGATCATCGAGCACCCGGGTATCGCCGCCTACTACACCAGGGTCTTTGAGGACGACTGGAACGCCTCGAAAGAGAACAGAGCAGGAGGGGCTCCCGGACCGGACCAGCTCAAAATAGTGGCGGCGGCATGCATACTCGCCGGACTTACGGGGCTCTACCTCTACCGGCGCAGACGCACCTGAGACGGTCGCCTCACCGTCTCCCGGCGGATCGGCAGACGTCGCAGATGGTGATCGTTCCTTCACCCGAGGCAACGGCGGAGACCCACCGCTCGATGACCACCTCGAGATCGCCGGGGAGATCCTGCCGGACAAACCCGCGTTTCCGGCTCAGGTACTGTGAGATCGCAGCCCTGCTGATCCCGAGGCGCTTTGAGGCCTCGCTCTGGCTGATTCCCCGGTCATTCACCAGCCGGTAGACCATCTCGGCGCGCATCTGCGGAAGGAGCCTCCGCGCGAGGGTATCGCAGCGCATGATATCGCAGGAAGGAGGCTCGGTCATTGCGCAGACACCATCTGGGACTCTTTGTACTCGTAGAGGATCTGCCGGGCGTCCCTGAAGTTGAACTTCTCCACGATCATATCGTTGTCCTTGAGTCTCTTTAAAGCATAGCGGACGGTGCGGGGGGCCAGGCTGCTGAGCCGGACGAGCTCCTTGTGGGTCAGGGCACCCCCGTCCTCAAGAAGCAGGAGGATCTTCCGGGAGGACGGGGGGAGGCTCACATAATCCATGCAGGATAGTTAACGCTGTTAACATATCAAACTGACGGATGTTATAACTCCGGGGGACTATAGAGTAACTATGCTGGAACGGCAGGAGAAAGCAGCAGTCATCGTGCTCCTCTGCGTCGTCGGGATCGTGCTTTCGGTGCACCTCCTCTTTGCCGCCTTCGCCCGACCGCTGGTGGCGGATACGTACTCCGAAGAGGTCCCGGACGGGGCGCTGGTTCTCCTGGAAGGGAATATCGAAGAGATCGCAGAGACTTCGACCGGCGCGCACCTGATCCTGACCGTCAACGGCACCCGGGTCTTTCTGCCGGAGAACGTGGCCGCTACGCTCCAACTCCACGAGAACGAGAACGTAACGCTGTATGGGGTCGTCCAGACCTACCGCGGAAAGCGGGAGGTGGTGGTGGCCTCCGCCGGGGATATCCGGGTGCTCGAGTGACCTACTTCGTCTTTGTGTAAAATATGTCGGCGCCGTCGGCATCGCCGAAGAGGGGCCGGCTGCGCCGGGGCTTCTCACGAACTTCTTCCGTCTTCGTGGTCTCCGGTTCGGGCTCCCGGCGGGCGGGCGCCGGGCTCTCGTCGGGTTTCTTCTTTCGTCCCCCCTCCACACCGGTCCCGGAGGGGAGGTCTCCGTCGTTGATCCGCACGCTCGGCATACAGGAGAATCACCCGGACCGCTATATGACACCTCTGGATCGGCCACCGGGAACACCGGGCACTTCCGGATACAACGAGCCGTTCTTCTCCCTCCCACCGGGAAAGAGAGACGATCTGAGGGAGCGAGCGGACGCAGGGCAGGATCTCGCGCCACGGTCTGTCGCTGCGCGGGCACTTTCCGCAGTTTCCACCGGAACGGGAGTTCGAGCCGTATGCCGGTGGTCCCGGACCGGAGCACCGCCGGCCAGGCCTTGCGCGGCAGAAAACCCGGAAGGAATTTCACGCGGCAACAGAGATATTCAACCATCGAAAGAACAGCAGTGATCCGGGCAAAGAGAGCCGGCGACGCGGCGGGCCGGAGCGGTACGGAAGATTACCCGCTCTCGGCCGTCCCCGGCGAAGCCCGGCAGGGGTTCTGGCCGATCACCCTGGTGCTGCTCGGGTTTACCTTCTTCTCCGCCACGATGTGGGGCGGCGCGAGGATCGGAGTTGCGTTCCGGTTCTGGCCGGACCTCGTCGGGATCATTCTCTGCGGAAGCGCGATCCTCGCGCTCTACGTCGCCGGCCTCGGATACATCGGCTACAAAAGCGGCTTTTCCACCGTCCTTTCCGCCCGGTTCGCCTTCGGCGATGCAGGCAGCAGGTGGTCCGACGCACTCCTCGGGCTCACCCAGATCGGGTGGTACGCCTGGGGGACCGCGACGGTCACGATCGTTCTCATCCACCTGCTGGATCTCGATGCACGGATCCAGGCGCCCCTGATGATCGTGTTCGGCCTCGTCTTCTGTCTGACGGCGTACATCGGCTGCCGCGGGATTGCAGTCCTTTCGTGGGTCTCGGTCCCGGCGATGCTCCTTCTCATCGCCGCAAGCGCCTCGGTCGCCCTCCAGGATGCCGGGAACGGGGCGGGGCTCCTCCCGCCGGGAACGGCGGGCGCACTCACGGTCGCCGAAGCACTCACGATCGTCGTCGGCACCTTCGTCTCCGGCGGCACCCAGGTCGCCAACTGGACGCGCTTTTCCGGATCCGCGCGGACCGCCGCCGGCTCCGTGCTCCTCGCGTTCTTCTTCGGGAACGGGCTGATGATCGCCGTCGGGGCCGTCGGCGCCGCCGTCTACGGGCTCTCCGACATCGTCGAGGTGCTGGCGGTCCAGGGCCTTCTCTCCGCCGGCATCCTGATGCTCTTCTTGAACATCTGGACGACTCAGGACAACACCATCTACAACTTCTCGGTCGCTGGATGCCACTTCTTCAGGACAGAACAGCGGCGGCTGGTCACCTTCGCCGGCGCCGCCGCGGGAACCCTGTTCGCCCTTCTCGGCATGTACGACTGGCTGATCCCCTACATGGTTCTCCTCGGCGTGCTCATCCCGCCGCTCGGCGGGGTGATCATGGCGGACTTCTTCGTCCGGCACCGGGGGCGCTACCCCGAACTCGCGAAGGCGACCGTTCCCCGGTTCAACCGGCGGGGGCTCGCGGCATACGCTGCCGGCTCCATCGCCGCCCTCGCGGTCCCGGGCATCCCCCCGGTGAACGGGATCGCCGCCGCGTTCCTCGTCTACGCGTGCCTCGTCCGGCTCACATGAACCGCTCGAACCGGTCGCGAGGCACCCGGCAGATCGGGCAGATCTCGGGCGGCTCATCCCGGGCGCAGAGGTAGCCGCAGACCCGGCACCGCCAGACCGGATACGTCAGGGCCCCCGGGGCGCGGCCGGCCGCGGCACGCTCTTCTTTCTGCCGCTGGCGCTCCGCCGGCCCCGGCCGGCGTTCCGGGACAGGGTCGGGGGCGCGGCGGCCGGCCTCCACATCGGCGGTGACGTAGAGGGCGCAGTAACAGGCGCCGTAATCGGTGAGATCGGGGTCGCGGTAGTCGCAGGGGCAGATGATATCCAGGTCGTCCTCCCGGTCTCCCGAGGCAAGCCTGCAGGGGCAGGAGATGTAACCGTAACGTTCCCGGTTCGCAAGCAGCCCCCGGACGAGGCCCCGGGTGAACTCCCGGTCCGGGTTGAGATGGTAACCGCCTGCCTCCGCCTCGCGGGCGAGGTCGTCCATGAAGCGATCGATCTCCCCGTCGCTCGCAGCGTCAGGCACCGACCGCCTCCCGGATCTCGTCTTCCCGGAACCCCACGACCACCCTGGCGTCGTCGATGACGACTGTGGGAAACGAGAGCCGTGGGTTCCAGCGTTCGACTTCCCGGACCACGCGATCCCGCTCCTCGCCCGCGAGCAGGTCCACGTAGACGTACGAGAACCCGACGCCGAGGTCGGTGAGGAGCTCTTTTGTTCGGGCGCACCAGCCGCAGGTGCTCAGGGCGTAGAGAACCACCCTGCCGCGGTCTTTTCCGGGCACATGCTGCATCTCAATCAAGGGTTTCCTCCGTCTCGCCCCTGGTATGGAGACCGGAGGTAAGTAGCTTGCCCTGGAACGGGGCGGCTCAGGAGAAAGTGGGTTTGAGGAGGAGAAGAAGATCGGAGCCATCCCCGGTGACCGCCAGCGACGCCCCGCAGAGTCCGAACTTCCGCCGGTAGAACCGGAGCCTCCGGGGAGAGAGAGTGCCGGAACCCCGGATCAGGAGCCCGACCGCATCCCCCTCCCGCCGGGTGGAGAGCCGGATCTCCCGGGCGCCGGCGGCCGCCATATCCTCGAGGATACCGACGACCTCGTCGCAGAACCGTTCCCGGTCGATCAGCACCGGCGAGAGCGGGTCATCGTCTCCGTCGAGAACGAGATCGACGCCCTCGAAGAGCGGGAGGTAGGCGAGCCGGGAGACGAGTTCCGCCCGGTACGCCGCCGGATCGTCCGCTGCCTCGATGAATGCCGCGTCCGAGAACGGACACGTCAGGGCTCCGGCGACCAGGTCGCGCAGCACCGACGGGAGGTCGACAGCGGAGAGGTGCGCGGTGTCCCGGTAGCCCAGGATCGTGTTCATGAAGTCGGCAAGCAGGCGGTCGGCCCGGCGGAGGAGCGACGCATCGACGACGTGGTTGAGCCGGTCACCCGCGAAGTGTGCCTCGACCCGCTGGATCACCTGGACGGCCTTGAGGACGAGCTGGACCTCGAACTTCTCCCCGGCGTTGAACTCGTCGGCAAACCGTGAAAAGTCGGCAAGAAAGCCATCGATCTGATCGGACTCCAGGAGTTCCTGGTAACGCCGGGCCTCTTCTGCCTCGCCGAGGTCGTCGAGGCGATACGCAAGGGCGTAGAGGCGCCCCGCAATCGCCGCAAAGACCCGGTTGGCCTCCTGGAGCAGGTCGACGGCGTGCTCCAGTGAGTCGGCGAGCCGTTCCCGGTCGAAGATGCCGACGCCCGCCATCTTCTCCGCCTCCCCCTGCAGCCGGTCGAGGAGCCCCGGCATCGCCGAGGCCGGGATGCTCCTGCCGTGGCCCGGGCAGCAGAGGCTCACCGGTTCGTGGGCGAGGATCCACCGGACCCTTCCTACGGACGCAAGCAGCGCCGGCTGGTCCCACCCGGCAATTCCGGCGATGCCGGGGCTCGTGGAGAAGAGGAGGTCGCCGATGAAGAGGTACTCGCCGAAACGGATGCAGATGCTGTCGGGCGAATGCCCCGGGGTGTGATAGATGAGAAGGGTGTTCCCCGAGCGGAGCGGGACCTGCTGCCGGTGAAGAGCGATGCCGCCGTCCGCACCCAGGGTCTCGCGGTCGCGGGCGGCAAGAAGGGGGAGGCTGACCGGGAGCGGCTCGATCTCCCACCCCATGAGCTCCGCAACCGTCCGGGCCGCATCACCGGCCTCGAGCGCCCGGGCACCCGTCTCCTCCGCGGCGACGGAGAGGTGTGGGAGAGCCCGGAACCGCCGGTCCCGGATTGCCTGGTAGCAGTGGTCGGCGTGGCAGTGGGTGACGATGAGGATGACCGGCCGCGGGGTTTCCCGGAGGAGGGCATCCACGAGCGCCATGATCCGGTTCATCTGGCCGGGGTCCGCCCCGGTGTCGATGAGCAGGATCTCGCCGGGTGTCCGGATGAGATAGGCATTCGAGCAGGTGACATCCGGCTTCCGGAGGAAGGGGTAGATCTCGGCGCCGGCTGTTCCCGGTACCGGTTGCCATTGCTGATCGTTGAGCATTGCGCGCACCCGGAGAGATGGATATAATTGACCAGTGTTGCACCGCAAAGGAGAAAAAACAGGCGGGTTTTTCCCCGAAGAAGGATAGTCCGGCCGGATGACCGGGGCCGGGTAGCTTCATATCCCACCGTGCAGGAAGGAGAGGTGAGGTGAAATGAAGGTATGAACGTCAGGAGACTTGCCGGAATCGCAGTCGCGCTCGTGCTCACGGCATGGATCTGCGGCACTGCCGCCGCACAGGAGACGGCCATCAACGAGATCGGTATGGTCGCCGCCAACGAGACGCTCACCATAAGCGGGACGACGAACCTCGCTCCCGGGAACCACCTGCTCGTTGAGGTGACGCCGGTCGGCTTTGAGCCGACGAACAAGTCCGCACCGGGCGGAACGGGAGGCACATCGGGGACGGCCGTTGTAGAGGAGGGGAACGCCACCGCAAACACCTGGTCGTTTACCGTGGACACGTCCGGGTTTGAGCCAGGCGTTTACACCGTGACCGTGGAGTGGGTCGAGGGCGACGCCACCGCAAGCACCACCTTCACCGTCGTCGAGGCGGCAACAGCAACCCCGACGGTAACGACTCCGGCCGCCACCGCCACCACGCCGCCGGCAACGGCACCAGGCCCCACGCCGACCGCGGCAGGACCCGTTCTCCCGGCGGCGGCTCTCGCGGCAGGGCTGGCCGGCTACCTGGTGAGGCGGCGGTAGGGGCCGAAAATTCTTTTTCCCTCACCGCCGGTCAACGACCCGCTTCGGCCGGCCGGGCGCCCGGTGGAGTTCGAGCCCTCCCGGCGGCGTGACGCTGCAGAGAACCTGCAGCGTTCCGTCCTCGTATGCCCCCGAAAGGGCCGGAATCGACCGCAGAAGGGCGGCAACGAACGTCTCCTCGACCGCCGCCGGATCGACGCGGGCGGGATCGAAGCACTCCATGCTCACCCGGAGGATGGTCTCTCCCGCCTCGTCGCCGCCGTAGATGAACGCCTCATACTCCCCGTTCAGGTGGGCCATGTTTTCGGGTGCAAAGACCGCCGCCTCCACGTCCACGCGGTTGAGCCCGATATCCCCGATCCGAACCGTCTCCGCCTCCCGCCGGGGGGAGGCGATCCGCATATGCGTCCGCCCGCACCCGCACCGCTCCCGGGAGACGACCGAGCATGTATCCTCCGTATCGTAGTTGATGAGAAGCGTCCCCGCCTTCTTGCCGGGCGCAAGGAGCGTCGTGTAGACCAGCCGCCCCGTCTCGCCGTCATGGACGAACCGGTTCATCCCGGGGTCGTAGAGGTCGAAGTGAACCAGATCCTCGGGGACATGGAGCCCTGCCTGGCGGGTGCACTCACCGCACATCGTCCCTTCGGTGCTCCCGTAGGTGTTGTAGACCGGGCAGCCCCAGACCCCCTCCAGGTAGCGCCGGGACTCCGGGGCGAAACTCTCGCCCCCGACGACGAGTCGTTTCACGCCCGCGCTCCCGGGCGGGTGCCCTTCCGCCTCCATGCGGCGGGCGAGCCGGAGGAGTTTGAAGACACTCCCGATCACCGCCGTCGGGCGATACTGTTCCATTACCCTGACCGGGAAGGTGCACTTCCCCTCCGGGACGATCGCCATCCCGAGGTCGCGGGCGGCGAGTGTCATGGTGTTTGCGCCGACGTTCATCCCGTAGGAGGCGCAGACCACCACCCGGTCGCCGGCCTCAAAGCCCTGTGAGGTAAAAAGCCGGGCATATTTCTCCGCATACCGCTCCCAGTCCTCCCAGGTGAGAAAGAAGCTCTTCGGAACCCCGCTCGTCCCTGAGGTCTCGTTGACCGTGAAGACCGCCTCCCAGGGGACGCTTTTGAAACAGAACTCCTTCTCCTGCGGGGGCTGGTAGCGACGGATCGTCGCACCGGAGATGATGGGAAGGTCGCGGAGATCCTCGTGCTCCCGGATTGCTTCCGGGCGGATGTTGTGCCGCCCGAACCAGCGGCGGTAGAAGGGGGAGTGTTCCTGCGCGTACCTGACGGTCGAGCGGACCCTCTCATCGATGAGCGCGTCGAGATCAGGTCTGCCAAGCGTCTCCACCGCCGGGTCATAATACCGGTCGTCTGTCATCCGGCCGGGATAGACGCACGGGATAAAATAGGTGCCGGGGGATCAGAGCGCCCAGGCGGGAATCTCCAGAGGGAGTCCGAGCGCCCAGAAGACGATCGTATAAAGGCAGATCATCCAGAGCGCAACACCGATGATATCGAGTGCCCAACCGGACCGGAGAAGGTCTTTCGCGTCGATGTAGCCGCTCCCGTAGGCGACGGCGTTCGGCGGCGTTGCGACCGGGAGCATGAACCCGATCGAGGCGCAGACCGCAGCGGTCATCATCAGGACGATCGGGTTGACTCCCATGCTGACGGCCGTGACCGCCATGATCGGCATCAGGATGGCCGCTATGGCTGTGTTCGAGGCGATCTCCCCTGCAAACACGATCCCCAGCGCCACGATGAGGAGCAGGAGGAATATCGGGAGCCCGTGGATGAGGGTGAGGGACTCGACGATCGCCGCGGCAAGCCCGCTCTCGAGGAACCCGTTCGAGAGAGCGATGCCGCCGCCGAAGAGGAGGAGGATGCCCCAGGGGATCTTCACCGCCCACTCCCACTCCATCGTGAAGATACCCTTCTTCACGTCGACCGGGAGGACGAAAAGGAGGAGCGCACCGAAGATTGCGATGGTGGAGTCCTTGATCCCGGGGAAGATTATATCCAGGCCCGGAATGACGAACTCCCCGATCTCCTTCGTCTGCTCGAATACCCAGGCGAGGGCGGTCAGGGTGAAGACGATGAGCGTCCATCGCTCCCCGACTGAGATCCGGCCAAGTTTTGCGAGCTCTTCCCGGATGATCCCCCCGGCACTCGGGAGGGTCGATCCCATCCGGCGGTAGGGACCCTCGATGAGCCAGATCCAGGCAAGGAAGAGAAATATAGCAGCGAACGGGACGCCGAACATCATCCAGGTGAAGAAGTCGATGGAGGGCGCGTCAGGAAAGATCGTCGCGAGCTGGGCGATGAAGATCCCGTTCGGGGGCGTGCCGATGATCGTGGCGATCCCCCCGATGGTCGCGGCGTAGGGGATCGAGATGATCAGGCACCGGGCGAGGGCCTGTTCCTTCTCGTCGAGGCTCTCGAGGGATTTGTCGGTCCCGGGAATGATCGTCAGGATGATCGCGATCGCGATCGGGATCATCATCATCGCCGTCGCAGTGTTCGAGATCCACATCGAGAGGAACGCGGTGGCGACCATGAACCCGAGCACCAGGCGCCTCGGGCTCGTCCCGACGATCCGGATGATATGCAGCGCGATGCGCCGGTGCAGGCCCCACCGCTGCATCGACATAGCGATGATGAACCCCCCGAGGAAGAGGAAGATCACCTCGTTGCCGTAGGATTCCGCCACCTCCACCGGCGAGAGAACCCCGAGCGCCGGGAAGAGGACCAGTGGAAGCAGGGCGGTCGCTTCAAGGGGGAGGACGCCCGTGACCCAGAACAGGACCATGAGGATGGTCACTGCCGCGACTGACTTGGCCTCGGGCGCAAGGACGGTGGGATCGACGGGAATCGCCAGAACCACAAAGAAGACGAGGAGCGATGCAATAATAAAGGCGACCCTGCTCATTATCAAAAATGGGAGAAGGAATTATTTAAGTGTAAGGAATCGAATTTAACTCTATTTTCGGCCTTAAAACTGAATCAGGGCATTATCGGCACCAATCTGCCGCAAAAGGCCGATTTTGCCGCGGCCGGTGCAGGGCCGGACGGGGAAGAAGCCGTCGCGTCATCGTACCAACCTATATCAGCAAAATCAGCATATGAGGTGTCATGACACCGGATTGGATCCGCAGGCGAGGCCTTCCTGTCCTCCTCGCCGTCTGTATCCTTACCCTCTGCGTGGGGCAGGCCGGAGCCCGCGGCCCGACGATCGGCGATATCCAGCCCCACGATACGATCTTCGTCTACGAAGAGGGGCTCGACCTCTCGCAACTAAGGAACGCGACCACGGACAACCCCGTCACGGAGCTCAGGAAGTACCAGGACAACAACCCTGATCGAGGGGTCACGAGGAACGTCCCGGTCGTCGACGACACGAACTTCGAGGTGCTGGACTTCCTCGTGGGCGGGGATTACGGGACCTACTACGCCTACAACCCCGAGGACGGGGTGACGGCACTCGTGATGATCCGCGAGCCGGAGATCTTCCTCGATGTGGTCCTCGCAAGCCCCCACCACAACGAGCCTCTTGCCGGATACGCCGTCTCCCCGAACACCCGGATCGCGTTCCGGATAGCCTCCCCCGACGTCGGGGCCTTCTACCAGGCAGGCGGCGTCTACCCGGCGACGGTCGACATACTGCTCACCACCCCGGGCGGCGCGGAGACCACCGTCATCAGCGGGATCAACCTTGCGGGGTTAAACGTCAGCTCGACCCGGTTCTACACCGACGATCCCGGCCGGCCGGGCGCGATCCCGCTCTCAGGCATCGGTGAGCCGGGGACCTACACCGTCCGGGCCGTATGGAGACAGCCTGCAGCGTTCGACGCCTACGCCGCGGACTCCGAACCCGTGACGTTCACGGTCGCGAACCGTATCGGGGTGGACACTACCGCGACGCCGACACCCACCGCAACCGTGACGGCCACGCCGACGCCAACCCCCACACCGACGACCCCGCCCACGACCGCACCGACACCGACGGAGACCGCCACCCCGGTCCCGACCGCGACGACGGTGCCGGCAACCCCGACGCCTACCGCGGCGCCGCTCCCGGGCGCTCTGGCCGTTGCAGCAGCCGGTTTCGCCCTCACGCTCGCCGGCCGGCGACGGTAAAAGAGATCAACAGAACCGGCAGCCGCAGCCGCCGGCCGCGTCCCGGATCCGGCGGAGGGCTGCTGCCGCCCATTTTGCGGCGCCCGGGTCGGCGTCCTCGAGCGCCTGCATGAGCGCCGGAACCGCCCTCGCATCCCCGATCGTCCCGAGGGTGTAGGCCGCCCACATCCGGAGGCGGGGATCGGGATCCTCGAGCGCGGAAAGGAGGGGCGCCAGGGCGGCCTGACCGAGGGCGGCGAGGGATGCCGCCGCTGCCATTCGATCGGCACTTTTGCCGTCGCGCAGGATACGGATCAGCGCTTCGGTCCCCGCCGTCACGGCGACTCTTTCTCCTGCTCGCTCGAGGCCAGGATCTCGTCCAGGCCCACGTAGATCGGGAAGACCTCGTGGACACCTGCGAGCAGGAAGACCTTGTAGACATCGGGCTGGAGCGAGCAGAGTGCCATCTCTCCATCCACCCTTCTTAGGTCACGGAACTTGCCGAGCAGCACCCTTAGACCGCTGCTGCTCATGTAGGCGGCCTTCTCCAGGTTCACGAGCACCCGTTTCCCGCCCCGCGCCAGCACCCCGGCGATTGCCGTATCCAGGCGTTCCGCCGATTCCGCATCGATTCTGCCGTCAACCGATACGATCGCCGTATCGTCTCGTTCGTTGACCGTTACGTCCATGGTCTTTTTATCGGTGCAAGAGGAGAAAAAGGCGCTCGTCTTGAATCGGGACCTGCGCCGGGGCTTACGCAGAGGCTTACGCAGAGGCTTACGCAGAGGCTTACGCCTTTCAAAAAAGAATGGTTAGTGGGTCTGCCGGTAGTAGTCCCATGCATCGACTACGGTAGCGTTTGCAAAGATGCAGACGCCGTACTCGCTCCCGTCGGGGTTCTTCCGGATCTCGTAGGTGTGACCCTGCTCGATGCACCAGACCGCAGCCGGGTTCGCGATGCCGGCGTTTCCGCCGCACCGCTCACAGGCCCACGGGACATCGATGATCTCGATCGGAGTCCCCCACTGCTGGATCGTCGCGGTATCCCGGGCTATCTCCCCGATGAAGGAAAGACGCATCCCGTCAACGCGGTAGGTTTCGTTCAGGTCGAGCGGGAGGTAACGTTCGCCGTCATCGGCGACGATCCCGTAGAACCCGCCCTCAAGATCGACGAAAGCGACCGTCCCGTTCTTCGCGACATAGGTCGCGTTCCCCGCCGTATCGATGGCGATGACCTCGACCGGGACGCCCCACTGCTGGATGGTCATGGTGTTCTCCTGCACCCCGGCAACGAACGTCACATTCATGCCGTCAACCTCCCAGGTCTCGTTCAGGTTGAGCGGGAGATAGTTCCTGCCGTCGTCGGTGACGAGCCCGTAGAACCCGCCCTCAAGGTCGATGTAGGTGACGATCGCGTTCCCGGAGACGAGCGGGACGCCATCGGTCCGCTCGATCGACCGGATCTCAACCGGGGTTCCCCACATCTGGATCCCCGCGCCGTCCTCTTTCACGTCGGCGTTGAAGAGTACCCGGAGACCATCGGTCCGGTACTCCTTCGGAAGGTTTCCAGGGAGGTAGTTCCTGCCGTCGTCGGTGACGATGCCGTAAAACCCGCCCTCAAGGTCGATGTAGGTGACCGTCCCGTCGGCTGCAACCGTGCGGCGGGTGTCGCCCTTCTCAATCTCGACGATCTCGACCGGCGTCCCCCACTGCTGGGTGGTCGCCGTATCCTCCAGGACATCGACGACGAACCGGACCCGCAGATCGTCCTGCCGGTACTCCGCCGGGAGGTCGGCGGGGAGGTAGCGTTCGCCGTCGTCGGCGACGATCCCGTAGAACCCGCCCTCAAGATCGACGAAAGTGATCGTGCCGTTCCCGGAGATGCGGTCTGCCGTTGTGTCCCCGTCACCGGCGGCCATGCACCCGCAGGCGACGACGGCCCCGAAGAGAGCAAGGACGATGACCAGGTAGTTCGAATAGGATCCCGTCATAAGGCATCAACGTCGATACATTCTCCCGCCGGAGGTAAGTAGGTTGCCTTAACTACGAAGGGGTTCGGACCTATCCCGCCCGGCGGGCTGTCTGCGCCGGGAAGGGTGCGACTGCTCGAACGGCAGGGGTTTGAGAGACCCCGTCACTTATCTATATCCATCCACCGAACTTCGCGTTCTTTGCACGTCGCACTTCGCGGCTTCGCGTGCGTTGACAGTGAAGGGAAGTGATACGGGCTCACGCGAAGAGCGCGAAGCCGCGAACGGAGCGTAAGCTGGCAGGAACCCGCACAAAGGGAAGAAGAGACTGATGCTGTCAGGTTCGGATCAGGAGGCCGGGTGGAAAAAAGGTATTACCGGCCCCCGACGCCGCCGCCACCAAAGCCGCCGCCGCCGCCGAAGGACCCGCCGCCGCCGAACCCTCCGCTGCCGCCGCTTGACGGCGGGGAGTAGAAGACGATCGGGGCAAAGATCACCGGCATGTTCGAGTAGAGCGGCATCCCGACGTCCGGGAGGTTGATGTTCAGGTTCTTCATCGCCTGCTCCACCTTATCGCCGAGGCCGAGCGCTGTCCCGTAGACCAGCCATTCTCCCCACATCGAGAGGTCTGCGGGGGAGTACTGCCGGATCAGGGCGAGATCCGAGAGGAAATAGGCAAACGCGTCCCACTCGAGTTTCTCCCTGTAGTGGTCGCCTCTCCAGAAGCCGAAGAGCGTCGAGGGGAAGAGGGCTGCAAGCCCGACCTGGACCGCGACGATGAAGGAGAGGATGCCGGCCGGGATCAGGAGGAAGGCCGCGCCCGGCGCGAAGATGAACGCCAGGATGGCAAGCCCACAGGGGATGGCTCCAAGGAAGATGAGCGGGAGGATGAACGTCCGGCCGTCCTTGATGTACCGCCGGGAGAGCGTGGTATCCACGTCCCGGGTCAGGGCCTTGAGCGACTGCTGGTACTGCAGGATCCGGTGCTGGTAGCCGGGACTCCGCCGGGCGGTCTGGGCGAACTTCTCAAGCTCGGCGGTGTCCACGACATGGTCGTCGGCGACGTTTGCAAGGAAGGTGAGCACCCGCTGCTCGTAGGGATCGGAGGACTCCCCCGAGACGATCCGGACCGTGACCCCGTCGCCGTCCGGTTTTTCGGCCACCACGATCTTTTTCTGCCGGTGGAGGTCGAGGACCGTCGCGTAAAACCCGTTGTCGTCGAATTCGAGGGCGTCGCCCTTGAAGAGGAGGTTCACCTGCCAGGGTTTGAGCGCGGTGTTCGGCGTGAAACTCAGGTATTCCGGCACCGTGAACGGTTTCTCCCTGCCGTAGCGGAGGTAGACGCCGAGGAGGATAAACGGCATCGCGAGGACAAGGACGGTTGCGAGGCCGTAGAGGATCTCCGCCGCCCCGTAGAGGATCGGGGGCCACCGGTTGGCATCGGCCGCCTGCTGCCGGACGTCCGGGACGAACTCCGGGTACGCGTCAATCCCCTCCATGAACGCGAGATCGAGGATCATCTCGACGTTCAGCGAGTCATCCTGCGGGGCGTTCCCCGTGATGACGACGGCCTCCGCCGTCCGCTCGACATCGAGGGTCGGGGGATGCGTGTAGACCTCCTCGATAGCACCGGCGAACGGGAGGGTGATCCGCAGGCTCCGGTAGGGAACGTGCTCGTCGACGAACTTCAGGTTCAGGTGCGCCCACTGGCTATCATACTCGATCGGTGGCCGGACCCGGTAGCGGAACTCCGCCGTGTAGGTACCCGGGGCGAAGTAGTCGGGGTTGTAGAGGCCCACCTCGCTGTCGAACGCAAGGCTCCGGATCGTCGCGAGGTCGGCGGAGCTCGCGGTCCCGGCGGCCGTTCGCACCTCGCCCCAGTAATCCTTGACGTAGCCGACGGTCCCGGGCGGGGCAGTCATCCCGAGAAACTCGATGTGCGGCCGGTCGATAGCGGTGAAGGTGAGCGGCGCGTCCCAGTAGCGAAAGAGCATCCGGTACTCCCCCGCCGATCGGACGTCATAGGTGTAGCGCTCGACGAGTGTCCCGTTCTCGTAGAAGACGGCGTCGTAGTGCTCGACATCCAGGCTTCCCCGGAAGAGCCCGGGAAGCGCGTTCGCTCCGACGACCGCCAGCACCCCGACGAGCAGGGTGATGGCAACAAGGATGAGGATCTGCTGCCGTTCAGTCACGCGCATGGTTCATCAGAACGATATCGTCGGAACCCGCTCGATCTCCTCGCCGAACTCCAGGTACTCGAGCTTCTTAAAGCCCATGACGCCGGCGACCAGGTTCGAGGGGACCGTATCGGTCATGGTGTTGTACTGCTGGGCGATGTTGTTGTAGGTGTAGCGGTGCCGGGCAATCTCGTCCTCGACACCCTGGACCGCGCCCATCAGGTTCTGCACCGTCTGCGAGGTCTTGAGGTCGGGGTAATTCTCCGCGACGGCAAGCAGCCGCCCGAGGACCGACCGGGACTCACGTTCGAGTTCGTTCAGGTCGCCGGGACCGGCGCTGCCGATACGGGCCCGCATCTCGGTCACCCCGGTCAGGGTCTCCTTCTCGAAGGCTGCGTAGCTCTTCACCGCGCCGAGGAGCTGCTCGATCATGTCCAGTCGCTTCTTCATCGCGACCTTCACCTGCCCGACCGTGGCTTCGGCGGAGTTCTTGAGGGAGAAGAACCGGTTATAGATGCCTACGGCGGCTGCCGCGATGCCGATGACGATCAGCACCACGACTACGATAAGGACAAGGGAGATGATGTCCACCAAAGTTGTCACCAGTACTCTATGTGCCCCGCGGCGTATTTAAGTGGTGACCCCCGAAACAGCGGGGAGGAGGAGGAAATCGCCGATGCGGCAGGACCGGCCTGGATTCGGCGTATCGGCCGTGCTCTCCCGGACGACCGGCTATTCTGCGATCTCCTCGCCGGAGCTCACCATCGCCACGACATTGCCGTCCGCATCCCGGAGAAGAGCGTTGTGCCAGAGTATCGGGTGTTCCCGGCCGTCCCGGGTGACGACCGGGCTCTTCTCGAAGGGAGGGGGCTCGATCCGGCCGGCCACGAGGCGAACAAAGTTCTGCGCGAGCCGGTCGCGCAGGCGCTCGGGGACAACCGTTGCAAACCAGTTCTTTCCGGCGAGGTCTCCCTCGGCATACCCGAGAATCTCGCTCCCCTTCCGGTTGACCAGGTCGATGGTTCCATCCGCCCCGATCACCACGATCATCACGCCGGCCGCCTCCAGGTAGCCCTGCGCCCGGTCACGCTCGGCGACCAGGAGTTCCTCGGCGGCGGCGCGGTCGGTGACGTCCTCGGCTATCCCGAGCATGTACTTCAGCATGCCCCGGGAGTTGAAGATCGGGATCTTCTTCATGGAGAGTGTCCGTCCGCCCGGGAGGTGGGCTTTCTCCTCGAGGGCGATCGTTCGCTCCACAAGCTCCCGGTCGCCGTCGGCAAAGAATGCCGCCATTTCCGTCGGGAAAAGTTCCGTTGCCCGTTTTCCCGCCATCTCCTCCTGCGTCATCCCGAGGAACGTCTCGGCGGCCTTATTCGAGAAGACGAACGTGTTCCCCTCCACTTCCCGGACAAAGACCATGCTCGGGATGTTGTTGACCACCGAGTAGAGGAACGATTTCCACTGGGCCACCCGTTTTGCAGCACGCGCCCGTTCGGTGACGTCACGACAGACCACCCGGTAGCCGGTGAAGTCGCCTATCACGTCGTAGACCGGCGTCCCGCTCACCTCGAGGACGACGGGGCTCCCGTCCCGATGGAGCATCGTCCATTCAAAGAGGACCCCGGGTTTCGGGTCGGCGAAAAGTACGGCAAACTGCTCTCTGACCCGCTCGGCCTTCTCCGGGGGCATGAAGTCGCAGGGCGTCTTTTGAAGCATCTCTTCGGGTGCGTAGCCGAGGATCTCCCGGCTCTTGGGACTGACATACGTGAACGTGCAGGCCTCGTCGACGTTCAGGATCAGGTCGCTGACGTTCTCGACGAGGCTCCGGAAGAGCAGTTCGCTCTCGCGCAGGGCCTCTTCCGCCCGCCGCTCCTCGGTGATATCCTCGAGGATGATGGTGACTCCCGGCGCTCCGTCGTTGAAGACGGTGGGAAGGAACTTGATCCGGAAGAAGAGCTCCTCGTCGCGCCGCAGGAACCGGAGTTCTTCCGTAACCTCGCGGCCGTTGAGGGCGTCGGTGATCCGGCTCCGTATCAGCGGGTGATCGAACGCGGCGAGCGGCGACGTCTCGATACCGCTTCCGATGATATCATCCCGCTCCCTCCCTGCAAACGCACAGACGGCATCGTTCGCCTGGACGATCCGGCGGTCGCGGTCGAGGACCAGCACGAGATCCGACGAAAAATTGAGCATGGCGGCGATGGGAACCCGTTGCGAGAGATAGAAGACCTTGGCCTTTCCGTAGGTCTCCATCTCAACCTGGCCGGATACGAGAAGGACGTCGAGGTACCGGGAGACGGTGTTCCGGTTGATCCCGACGGCGGCGGCAAGATCGGAGACCGACATGCCGCGCGGGTGCTCTTTCAAGGCGCCAAGCAGGAGAGAGAGTGCGTCGGTAGTGGGATCCATGTGCAAACAGAGTTTCACGCCGGGGGTTATAGGGTTTTGCAGTGTCGCATGCTATGATGCCACACACAACGCCACACCACAATGCAAGGCATTGACCAAAAACAATATAAATGAAACAGATCAATCTGTGATCCCCAGAGTCGGGAGACGGGGAATCTCTCCGACAAACCGGGCCGCACAGGCACATGTGACCCGGACCGGCACAAGAACGGCTGGGAACGGTGAACGGAACATTCACCACGCTGATTGCATCAACGTCATGATGTACCAGGGAACCCCGGTACATCCAGGCACACCTCTCTAAACACTCATACCGGCACGGTGGACGGGGGCCCGGACGGGAGGCACAACCGCCCGGGAACCACCCGCGGACACCGCATGGTTATCACACACCCGACAATACACCCTCATTTTTTTGTTGTTTCGGCAGGAGACGTCCCGGAACAGAGAGCAACATCTATCTTCCATTGAATTGAAAGCTCTTTCAATGAGCGGGCATGTTGAGATCCTCGAGAGAAGAGCGGGCGCCGTCGATATCATTGTGGTGAAAGGAAGGCTCGACGCAAGCTCTTCGGAGAAGGCGGAGGAGCAGATCAACCGGGTGCTCGATGCCGGAGGGAGAAGCCTCCTCGTCAACCTCTGCGACCTCGACTACATCAGCAGCTCCGGCCTTCGGGTACTGCTTGCCGCACTGAAGCGGCTGAAGAAGGACGGCGGGGCGCTCCGGATAGCCTGCGCACAACCGCAGATCCTCGAAGTCTTCACCATGGCAGGATTTCACCGGATCTTCTCTCTCTCCCCCGACGAGGCGGCGGCGCTTGCCGGGTTTGCGGCGGGGCCCTGAGCGGCATCCGGGGCGGTAGACCAGCATGGCGTTCTCCGGCTACGGCGATATGTTCTTCGTGCTCCTGCAGATGATCTGCGTCATCATGGTGGTCGCCTACCTGATCACCCGGACGGCGTCGTTCACCCGGGTGCTCGACGGCATATTCACCTGGAAGAGCCAGGCGGTTCTCACCCTCCTCTTCGGGGCGCTCTCCATCTACGGCACCGAGAGCGGCATCACCATCCTCGGCGCCACCGCGAACGTCCGCGACCTCGGCCCCATGGTGGGGGGGCTCGCCTGCGGCCCGGTGGTGGGACTCGGCGCCGGCCTGATCGGCGCGGCGTACCGCTTCTCCCTCGGGGGATTCACCGCCGTCCCATGCGCGACCGCAACCATCCTCGCGGGCCTCTTCGGGGGGCTGATCTTCCTCGCCGCCGGGCGGAAGTTCATCGGGATGCATGGTGCGGTCCTCTTCGCCGTCGGTATGGAGACGTTCCACATGGGGCTCACCCTCCTCCTCTGCCGGCCGTTTGAGCAGGCGCTCGAGGTCGTCGAGGATGTGGCCTTCCCGATGATCATCGCCAACGCCACCGGGGTCTTCATCTTCGCGTTCATCATCGGGAACCTGATCACCGAGCGGCAGACGAAGGCGGAACGGGACACCTACCTCTCGGAACTCGAGCGGAAGAAGGCCGAACTCCGGATCGCGCACGACATCCAGATGAGTTTCCTCCCCGAACGGCTGCCTGAGGTTCCGGGCATCGAGCTCGCCGCCCTCTCGCTCCCGGCAAAGGAGGTCGGCGGGGACTTCTACGACGCCTTCCCCCTCCCCGGCGGGAGGACCGCCCTTGTCATCGCCGACGTCTCGGGGAAAGGCGTCCCTGCGGCGCTTTTCATGGCGCTCTCCCGGACGGTGCTGCGGGCGAACTCGCTGGTTCCCCGGAGCGCCCGCGAGGCCGTCAGCGAGGCCAACATGCTGATCGCCGAGGACGCGAAGTCAGGGATGTTCGTCACGCTCTTCTACGCGGTTGCCGACCCGGCCAAAAAGACGCTCACCTACGTCAACGCGGGACATAATCCGCCTCTCCTCTTCCGGTCGGACGGGGGCCGGCCGCTGGAACTGAAGGGAACCGGGATCATACTCGGGGTCATGCCGGATGCCGATTACGGTGAGGAGACCGTCAACCTCGAGAGCGGGGACATCGTCCTGCTCTACACCGACGGCATCACCGAGGCGATCAACCCCGACGAAGAGCAGTTCGGGGAGAAACGGCTGATCGAGACAATCGCGGGCTGCCGCGACCTCTCTCCCGCCGGGATCGTCGAGAAGGTTCGCGACGCGGTTGTGAAGTTCTCGGGCGACGAGCCGCAGTTCGACGACCTGACCATAATGGTTCTCCGGGTGGTCTGATGGCGGAACTTATCGTGCGGGCGGATCTATCGGCACTCGCGACGATCGCCGACTTCCTTACCGAGGCGCTCGCCGGGTGCGGCGACGACCTGATCTTTGCGATCCAGCTCGCCGTGGACGAGGCCTGCAGCAACACCATCCTCTACGGGTTTCCCGACGGGGAACCCGGGACGATCACGGTCACCTGCACCGCCGACGCCGACGCCGTCCGCGTGACGATCGCCGACGACGGAGTTCCCTTCGACCCGCTCACCGCCCCGTCGCCGCTTCTCGACATCCCCGCGGAAGAACGGCCGATCGGGGGGCTCGGGGTCCACTTCATCCGGACGGTGACGGACAGCGTGACCTACACTCGCGAAGGCGGTAAGAACGTCCTCTCGATGGAAAAGAAGCGGCCGGCATCATCCTGACGCCTTGATGAGCGACCCGAGCACCCGGGGCAGATCTTCTTTTTTCGTGACCACGGTCGCGGACTCCTCGAGCATCAGGTTGACCCGCTCGTGGTGCCCGACGACCCGGAAGTCGGTGCGGAGCGCGACAATCCTTCTACCGAGAGCGTACGCGTACCCCATCTCCCACGAGGTCCCGGAATCGGCGTCCGCCCCGTCGATGACCGCGACGACGGTATCGGCATCCTGGAGCGCCGCGGCGTGCTGCGCGAAGATGGCCCGGTGCTCCTCCCGGCACCGGGTGTGGCTCGTGTCCCCCACCTCCTGGGGGAGGTAGACGTCGAAGAGGTGCGCTTCGAGGAGGTCGCGGAGCGTGAGGTTGTAGGCCCTCTCCGCCTCGGAGAAGAGCGGGGCGGCGAGGTAGACCCGGTAGCGGGCGAACTCCTTCACGTCGATTGCCGGGATATCCGGGAACCGGGAAAGAAACGCCCCGCGTCCGGGCTGTTTTATGGACGAGTAGTAGGTGGCGTTCACCCCGCAGGTGGGAGAGGAGTCCACCCCGACGATCGCGAGCGGCGGCTCCCCGCGTTCGCGGACGACGGCACGGACCTCTGATTCGAGTCGGTCGAGGAGCGCGGCAAACTCGTCGGTCGCGAGCCTATCAAGGAACGAGCCCGGTTCCCGGTCGGCGCCGAGGTAGATCGTCTCCGGGCAGGGGAGCGGGACCATCTCGACTGAGAAGCGCCGGCAGCGCTCAATGGCCCGGCGGAAGTGGCGGAGGTCCTCATCGGTTGTAATCCCGCGGGCGCGGCACGCGGGGTTTTCGATGCAGGGAGCGACGAGCACGTACATTGATAGTACCTGGACGGCGTACCATAACAAAGCAGATGATACCGCTCTACGCCTACCGGGACGACACCTGCGACCCCCGGAAATGCACGGTGAAGAAACTGGCCCGGCGCGGGCTTCTCCGGATCGTCACGAGCATCGCGAAGATCCCCCGCTCGACCCTCCTCCTCGATCCGACCGCCGAGCAGGCGGTCTCTCCCGCCGACCGGCACCTCCCCTCGATAACGGCGCTCGACTGCTCCTGGGAGGTGCTCGATACCGGGGCCGTCGCCTCCTGGCGCAACCGCCGGGCGCTCCCGTTCCTGGTGGCTGCAAACCCCGTGAACTTCGGCCGGCCGTTCCGGCTGACCTCGGTGGAGGCGATGGCCGCGGCGCTCTACATCCTCGGGGAGAGGGAGCAGGCCCGGGAGATCCTTGCCCCGTTCGGGTGGGGGCTGCGCTTTTTTGAGGTGAACGCCGACCCCCTCGAGGACTATTCGCGGGCAAAGGACAGTGCCGAGGTCGTCGCCCTCCAGGCACTGTATATGTGATGCACTCCGGGTTGACCGGGGGATACAGTGCGATGGAGTCTCACGTGGCGTATGGATGGTAACGCAACCTCGCGAAGAGGGTATGAGTCCCGGTGATGAAAGCCAGGCGTCTGTCGTTGCAGCCTGAAAGCCCCGGGATGTAACCGGAACCGTCGGCACCTCCCCGGGCGGCACGTTTTTATGCCGGGAGCCTCCAGTCCGCGTCCGAGGATCGGAGGTTACCGGATCATGGATACCGAACGAGAGAGGGTGCTCCTCGCGGCGGCCCACGCCGTGACGTTCAAGCCCGACTACATGACCGTCGACAAACTGGAGGCGGCGACCCGCGGGCACGGGGCGCTCGTCATCCCCGCGTTTGCCGCGGCGAACTCGCTCGCGGAAGATATCTTCTGCAGCATCGGCGCCCCGGAGATGAGCCTGATGAACATGACGGTGGTCGATGCCTCGGCCCCCCACCTGCCGCTCGATACAATCATCGGGAAGGCGGTGGGCGAGGCAAAACGGGGCGGGGCGGAGGCGGCGAACGCGGCCCTGATCGTCGCCACGCTCGCCTACTTCTCGGGGAGCTGCGCCCGCGCCGGCGTGCCGCTCGGGAACCGGAAGCTCGGCGCCATCGCCCGGATGCACGCCGGCGGCGACAGGACGAGCGCCATCGCCCTGACGACGAACAAGTTCACCCACCGCGTCCCGGCGTTCCCCGCGTACCTCGCGATCTACGAGGCGCTGATGGAGAAGCGGCTGACCCGCCTCGACGGCGCGGTCCTGCCGCCCTTCGTCGCCGGCGGGGGCGTCATGGGCCACGCCGCACTCGGCGAGGACTACAACATCCCCGAACTTGCCAGAAACGCCGCGAAGGTCGGGACAGAGGCGATGATGCGGAGCATGGAGGGCGCCGGGACGACACCCTACCCCCTCTGGCCGGCCCTGATCGCGGCGGCGGTGACGATGGAGCTCGTCCACCCGGACGCCCTCCTCGGGGAGGAGTTCGGGAAGTTCGGGCAGGTCGATTCCGCCTACCTCGCCGGGAAGGGGGCCGTCGAGGCGGCAAAACTCCCGGAGAAGATCCACATGCGGGGGACCGGGGAGGAGTACGACACCGCCCGGATCGTCGGCGACTTCGGGCTGATCTTAAAGGACATCGGCGGACCGTCGGTGATCGGGTCGATGGTGACAAACGAGCTCTTCGCCGGGTTCCAGGAGTCCGCCATCATCGGGGCCGGGTTCTCCGGCGGGCCGGTGAACGTCCCGCTCGGCCACCTCGCCGGCGACATCCTGCCGGCGCTCCGGCTGCTTCTTGCAAACGGCGGCGATGTCGAGGCAACCGCAACGGCGATCCGGGACTACAAGATGCAGTCCTTCATCGACCCGGAACTCGCCCTCTGCGGCCTGAACACCATCGTCCGGAAGGCGGAGGTCGTGAACCGGGGCTCGGTGACGGAAGCCTGCATCCGGGCGAGCGAGCCGGTGCGGGACCGGGCGATCTACCGGCGGGCGGCGAAAGTCTACGAGATGCTCAAGGCGGGGAAGTCGCTCGAGGAGGCGGCCGCGACTCTCGACGAGGAGAAGAAGGCCACCGTCGAAGAGCGGGGCTCCGCGGCCCTCTCGGGATTCACGGGGAAAGAGATCGCGTTCCACTTCACTGAGATCGCACCTCATGCGCGGAGGACCGACCCGTTCACCGCGAAGTTCTGGGGATTCGACGCAAAGATCTCCTACGATGTCGCCATCGACGGGAAGGACTACCACATCGAGAACCTCACCGCCCGGGTGGTCCCGGAGTACGCCCTCGAGGGGAAGGGCCGGGACGACCCCGATATGGGGACCGCCATCTTCGTCGGCGCCGTCCTTACCCAGGAGATGCAGTACAGCGGGCACACCATCCTCAACGTCACCGTACCGGCAGCGGTCGCAGCCGCCCTCGGGACCGACCCGATAGAAGCGGCGAAGCAGGCGGCGAAGGGTGCACGCCTGACGAACGCCATTGCCGGCGGCCGGGAGGCGGCGCAACGGGTGGCGGAACTTGCGCAGACGGTGTACGCAAGCCTCAGCGAGCCGTCCGGGGGAGCGGAGTGAGGAAACGGCGGGGAGCATGAAAGTCCTCGTCATCGACCCGGCCTGCGCAGGTATCGCGGGGGATATGCTCCTTGCGTCCCTCATCGACCTCATCGGCGAGCCCCGCGCACTCGATCCGCTTGCTGACGCGATCCGCAGACTCGATCTCTGCCGGGAGTTCAATTACGAGGCAAAAGCCGTGGATACAGGCGGCATCGCGGCGACCCGGCTCGCGATCGAGATCGAGGAGGGGAGCGCGAGGGACGCGGGCGATCTCATGGAGGGGACCGCCGCGGCCGCAGGTGCTGCAGGCCTCTCGCCGGGCGCATGCTCCCGGGCGCTTGCGGTCACGGGCGACCTCGCCGCCGCCGAGGCGCACCTCCACCGGGCCGGGTTTTCGCGACACGCGATCGCCTCGGTGGACACGATCTTTGATATCGTCGGCACGATGCTGCTCCTCGACCGGGCCGGGTTCCTGGAGGGGACGATCGTCGCGACACCCCCGGCTCTCGGCGGCGGGACCATCCGGACGGAGTACGGCGAGATCCCGGGACCCGCGCCGGCGACGCTCGATATCCTCGCCCGGCACCGGTTCCCGTACGCCTCCGTGCCCGTCGACGTCGAGCTGACCACGCCGACAGGGGCGGCCCTGCTTGCCGGCCTCGCGGAACGCGCGGTAAATCCCTACCCGGCCATGGTCCCCGTCCGGGTCGGCTACGGTACCGGCACCCGGGAGGTTCCGGGACGGCCCGACCTGCTCCGGGTGGTGGAAGGGGAACGCCTCCCCCCGGGAGAGGACCGGGTCGTTATCCTCGAGACGAACCTCGACGACGTCTCCGGGGAGGTGGTCGGCTACGCGGTCGAGCGCCTCTTTGCGGAGGGAGCGGTGGACGTCTTCGTCACCCCGGCGCTCGGGAAGAAGAACCGGCCGGTCAGTATAGTATCGGTGATGGCGGCGTCGGGAGACGAGGACCACCTGATCCGGGTCCTCATGGAGGAGACGGGGACCCTCGGGGTGCGGGTGCACGAGTTCCGGAAGGTGGTGGCCGCCAGGGAGAGGGAGGCGGTGCCGGTCAGTCTCGGCGGGAGGGTGTACCCGGTCCGGGTGAAGACCTCGACCGTCAACGGTCGTCTGATCGCAGAGAAACCCGAGTACGACGACCTCTCGGCAATCGCACGGGAACAGGGCATTCCTCTCCGGTTCGTGGACGATGCGGTCAGGTTGCGCTTATCGGAGCGGAAAAGAGAGCATACCAGCGCTGGAAGGGGTGCAGGGGGTGGATGCCCACCCGACCGCCCAAACGTGCTGAATGCCGCACGCGACGAGTGAGTGCGGACACTTCCCCACGGGGAAGTCTCCCACTCGCGTCTACAGTTCTCTCATGTCACCGGGGTAATAGTTCCCCAAACTATTAGATGACGCATGCGATATTTATACGATTCTATTTGGTATCACCCATCAACCCCCATTTTCGCCCCAATTCGCCGAAAAACTATTGAAGGGTCCGGCGTTTTCCCGAATAGTTGCAGTGTCGTTGCTCTTGAACTGAAAAAAACGAGAAATTGACGCCACAAAGGGAAGATAATTCTTTCCCGCCGTCAGACAGGCGGCACCTCGCGGAAGAGGCGCATCATCGTCCTCGCGTCCTCGAGCATTGCGTGATCGTTATTGAAGAAGACATACGCCCGCTCCGGGCCGATGGCGGCTATCCCATCCCTGATTCCCGCAAGTTCACCGTCGGTATAGTCGTGCCGGTACCAGCCCTCCCGCCCGTGCATCCTGAGGTAGACGGTATCGCCGGGAAATACCCGTTCCCGAAAGTCGGGAGAGTCGACCGAGACCAGAAGGGTTGCTTCCTGCAGCCTCCGGCACGCCTCGTCGTCACCGAGCACAGCGGGGTTCCTGACCTCCACGGCACACCGCCGGCCGAGGTCGATCGCCTCGAGAAAAGCGATGATG
Organism: Methanoculleus oceani; assembly: GCF_023702065.1. Taxonomy (NCBI): domain Archaea; kingdom Methanobacteriati; phylum Methanobacteriota; class Methanomicrobia; order Methanomicrobiales; family Methanomicrobiaceae; genus Methanoculleus; species Methanoculleus oceani. The sequence goes on from NZ_QFDM01000001.1 coordinate 364,027, forward strand.
CGATCGACGTCCGCGAGCGCCGGGGGTGCCTGGAAGAGGTAGAAATCCACGAGATCGTCAAGCGGGAGGAACCTCTCGCGGAACCGCTCCCAGACACCGATCGCCTTCTCGTTGAACCGGTGCCGGTGGGTGACCGACCGGTTCACCTTGACGCTCCACCGCAGCCCCGACCCCGCACCGGCCCATGAACTGACGGATTTCTCCGATGGGAACCCGTAAAAACTCGCGTTTAGTTCGATAGCGTTCAGGCCGGAGTGCTCGACGAACCACGCGAGGCTGCCTCCCCGGTTCCATGCATACGCCCACCCGCTCGTGCCGACACGGACCTCCATGCCGGGACCTTTCGGCGGGCAGGCAATACAATTCTTTCGGCCGCCTGCCGGAACCCGGGCACCCAGGCGGAGAACGTGTTAATCCGCCTGTTATTGTGTCTTTTCTCAAAAACAATCCTGTGAAATTTCAGCATATTTAATAATACGACCGGGTAACTTCGATTATGCGAATAACCGCAATAATTGTCGCCCTTCTCATCGCCGTCGCGGTGCTCGGGGCAGGCTGCACGGAAGAGAGTCAGCCCCCCCTGCAGGGAACCGGGGATTCGGTCCTCCAGGATGCCGTCTCCGGGATAAACGACGAACTGGAGTCGGTCCGGGCCTCGACAGCGGAGGACGCCCGGGTGCTCGGGGAGACCGGGCTCACGAGTGCCGCCGGGAAGGAGGCCGTGCGGCAGACGATGCTGAACCACCCCTGGGCGGAGTCGGCGCTGGTGATCTCGAGCGACGGCATCGTGGTTATGGCCGTGCCCGAGAATTACGCCGACCTGGTGAACAGCGATCTCTCGGGCCAACCGCAGGCGGAGCGGGCAGTCCGGGAGCAGGCACCGGTGGTCAGCGAAGTCTTTTACCTGGAGGAAGGATTCTACGGGGCCACCCAGAGTTATCCCGTCTTCGGGGAGGAATACCTTGGATTCGTGAGTATCGCATACCGGTCCGACGCCCTCATCGAGCGGGTGATCGCGCCCCTGACGAACGGCACCCCGTACGACGTCTGGGTGACGCAGACCGACGGACGGGTGATCTACGACACGACTCCCGAGGAGATCGGGAAGAACCTCTTCTCGGACCCGGGATACCAGTCCCCGGGACTCCAGGAGGCGTTTGGCCGTATCGTTGCCGAACCGTCCGGAACTGTCGAGTACTCGTTCTGGGACCGGAACTGGGAGCGGATGGTGACGAAGGAGGCGAAATGGGATACCGCCGGCATCGACGGAGCCGAGTGGCGCGTCGTCGTCACGCGGAGTACTGATGCGGGAGAGCAGCAGGGCGCAATAAGCGAGAGGCCGCCTGCAAAGGATGCCGCCGACGAGATGAAGGCCTTCGTTGCCGGGGCGGCCGCATATGCCCGGGAGCACGGACGTGACGAAGCGCTTGCCGCGTTCAACAACCCGGACGGGGAATTCGTCAGGGGCGAGCTCTACATCTTCGCCTATGATATGAACGGCACCGTCCTTGCCCTTCCCTTCCAGCAGGCTCTCATCGGCACGGACCGCAGCGGCGTGCATGACTCGAGCGGCGTGGCGTACATCCACAGCATGAGCAGGGCGGCGGCGGAAGGGGGCGGCAGCGTTTACTACGTCTACCCGAACCCGGCGAGGGGGTATGCCGAAGAACTCAAACTCGGGTATGTTCTCCCCGTGGACGGGACATGGTTCGTCGGTTCGGGGATTTACGTCCCGGAGGTCGGGACCGAGTTTAACACACAGGCCAGGGAGACCCTCGTACAGCGGGTGAAGTCCGCAAGAGACTACGCACAGGTACACGGAAAAGAGGCGGCATGCGCCGCGTTCAACGATCTCTCCGGGGACTTCGCCGACGGTGGAGCATATATCTTCGCCTACGGAACGGACGGGACGACGCTTGCCCTGCCCTACCAGTCCGAATTCATCGGGACGAAACGTCTCAGTCTCGAGGACCGGTACGGCGTCCGGGTGATCATGCTCGAGATCGCCGCCGCAGAGGCCGGGGGCGGGTTCGTGTACGTCACCTACTATAACCCGGATACCGGGCTTGACGGGCTGAAACTCTGTTATGTGGCCCCGGTGGACGGGGAGTGGTTCGTCGGCTCAGGCGTATACGCTTGAGAGCATCCGGGCAACGATTGCCGGGACGGGGCTAACCCCCGGGCCCGGCCCCCCCCTGTGAACCCGGCACGGCGGGCACTACAATTTTTTTTCAGCCGTTCACCAGAACCCGGGCATCAGGACGTAGATCGCCCAGCCCATGTGCTCTCGGCCGTAGCCGAAGTACTCGTCCTGGATGCGGTGGAGGTAGTCGATCACGAAGTCGCGTTCGGGGTGGCCGGGGTTTTCGGCGAGCCAGGAGAGGACCGACTGCCAGATCCCCGACTCATAGCGGTCCCAGTCGTCCCCGGCGGACCGGAGGACGGCGGCAACGTCGAGCCCGGCCTCCCGCACGGCACCGAGGATCTCGTACTCGGTCAGGACGTCGGGCCATTCCCGGGCGAACTCGGGCGGGGTGCGGTCGGATCGCCAGCAGCGGTCGCCGATGACGACGGCCCCCTCGTCAGAGACCATGCCGAGGAGGGCGTCGAGCGTCGCCGCAAACCCGCCCCAGATATGGGACGCCCCGATCGAGGCGGCGCAGTCGCACGGTTCGTCGGGGACGTACTCCCGGGCGTCCATGCACCGGACGGCAAGCCGGTCACCGAGCCCCGCGGCCCGGAACGTCTCCTCCGCCCGGCTGCAGGCATCCTCCCGGGCCTCGATGCCGAGGCCGGATATACCGTACTCGCGCCCCCAGAGGGCGAGGATCGTCCCGTTCCCGCACCCGGCCTCCACGACGCGGGAACCCCCCCGGAGCCCCGCAGCCCGCCCGGCGGCGAGCACCTTCTCAGGCGTCGTGGGGTTCATGATCGCGAGCGCTCCCTGCGATATGCTGACGAGTTCGTTGATCTCCATGATCGGTGGTCCTCCAGGCCTATCGTACAGGATACGCCTCCCCTTCTTAAAGCCCTGCGCACCGCTCTGCTCTGCCGGCAGGCCAACGGCCGCCCCGTTCATCGCCGGAGGGGCGCCCGGTCCATCGGGGGTGCGATCCCGACACGACGGGAAAGACATATATATCGTACGCCGAAGTTAAACACCAGTGGTTGTATGCAGCTGGAGCAGGACATCCCGGAAAGAGTCCTGCGGACCCTCAGGTTCCGGCCGAAGGGCATGACGATCACCGAGATTGCAAAAGCCCTCGGCGTAAACCGGAACTCGGTCTCGAAGCATCTTGAGGTGATGCAGGCGGCAGGCCATGTCGAGTCGCGGCTCGTCGGCAACGCCAAGGTCTACTCGGTCGCACAGCGCGTACCCCTCTCGGCGTTCCTCTGTTTCACGAAGAACCTGATCCTGATCCTCGACGCCGACCTCACGATCGTCCAGGCCAATGACCAGTGTCTCAGGCGGTTCGGACGCGCAAAAGAGGAGATCGTAGACCGGAATATCCGCGATGCCGATCTTCCCGTCGTCTCTTCCCCCGAAGCCCTCGCCGTCGTCGAGGGGCTCGAGCGGGAGCAGGTGATCACCGATATCTCTCACCGGCGGGACGACGGCAGCGAGTCCTTCTACCAGATGCAGGCGATCCCGACGACGTTCGAGGATGGGGAGAAGGGATGCACGATCGTGCTCGAGGATACCACCGAGCGGAAACAGTATATCCGGAATACGATGCTCCTCGCCCGGACGGCGATCGACCTCGTCGACCTGCCGCCGGTGGACGACATCTACGGCTACACCGCCAACCGGATGCTGGAACTCGTGCCGGGAGCGTATGCCTACATCTTCTCCTACGATGAGGTCGACCGGCAGTTCGTCATCCGGGCGATCGCGGGTGAGAAATTCCAGGAGAGGCTCACGGAAATCCTGGGGCGGGATCCCGTCGGCATGGTCTTCCCGATCAACCGGATCTTCGACGCTCCCTATCACCAGACCCCGCTTTCGCTGCGCGGCCTCCAGGAGTTCGTCCTACGTCCCGAACCATCCTCGTGGTCGTTCTACGACCTCTGCTTTGAGGCGATCCCGGAGGAGGTCTGCGAGGCGATCCTCGAACGGTTCGATATCACAAAGATATGCATCACGGGACTGATCTGGCGTGATCGCCTCTACGGCATTGCGGGCATCTTCCTTCCTCCCGGGAGGGAGGTTGAGAACCGGGAGACGGTGGAGTCGTTCATCCGGCAGGTATCCATCGCCCTCGCCCGGCGGCAGACCGCCGGGCAGCTCCGGCGGAGCGAGGCCCGGTTCCGGAACATGGTCGATTCGTCCCCCTTCGGGGTCGCGCTCATCGACCGCGAGAGGCGGTTCGTCTACGTCAATCGGAGGTTCGTGGAGATCTTCGGCTACGGGCCGGACGAGGCACCCACAGTCACGGAGTGGACCCGGCTGATCTTCCCGGACGAAGAGGTCTGGCAGGAGGCCCTCGGTGCCTGGCGATCGGACCTCGAGCGTTCGGTCCCGGGCCAGGTCAGGCCCCGGACGTTTACTGTCCGGTGCCGGGACGGATCGAGGAAGATGGTTCTTTCCCGCTTCGTAACACTCTGCGACGGGACAGAGTACTCGACCTGCGAGGATATCACCGAAGAGACGCGGGCCTACCACCTCCTCGTCGCGGATATCGCCGATCTGCGGCGGCGGGAGCAGGAACTCCTCTTGAAGGACCGGGCGATCGCCTGCACCCGCCGGGCGGTTGCACTCCTCAGCCCGGACGGGATGGTGACCTACGCGAACGCCGCCTACCTCGCCCTCTGGGGTTACACGACCGCAGATGAGGTGCAGGGGTCGCACTTCTCCCGGTTCTGGGCGCAGCCCGACGAGATCCAGGGTATCGTCCGCGCAGTCATCGACGGCGGGTCCTGGCACGGCGAGCAGACCGGCATCCAGAGTGATGGTGCGACGTTCCGGGCGGATCTCCTCGGAACACCGATCGTCAGCCACGACGGCAGGGTGCTCGGCATGATGGCGGCAGTTACTGCCCAGTAGGGCAGTAACTTGAAAAACGCGAAGCGTTTTCGAGTGGCGAGGTTCCGCAGAACGACGTCCCGAAGGGACGGAGTTCGAGAAACCCGATGGGTTTCGAGGAACCGAGTCTGAGCACCGTCAGGTGCGAGTGGCGAGGTTCCAACGGAATGCAACGGGCCGAAGGGCAGAGTAACTTGAGCACCGGCGCCCGCTTCCGAGTATAAAAACCTATGCCAGGCAGAGCCGCTCCACGGCACCGCCCGGCAGTTCCGGTTCGTAAAGGCTTATTGTAGTCCCGGGACACCCCACATCCGTACAGGAGGTGAGGAGATGCAGAAGACAATCGAGAGGAAGGAAGGAGAGGGGGAAGATACGGCACAGGTCCGGGAGCTGATGCACGCCATGCTCAACGCCGACACCTACACCAGCCTGCAGGCTGTCAGCGCCCTCGGGACCATCGGAGCGCCGGCGGTCGGGCCGCTGGTGCAGGCCCTGCTCAGCGTCGACAGTGACGCACGCTGGACCGTGGCGATGGCACTCGCCCGGGCCGGGGCTGAAGCGGTGGAGCCGCTCGTCGGGGTCGTGCTCGTTGCGGACGACGAGATCAAAAATCCGGCGATCTGGGCGCTCGCAGAGATCGGCGACCACCGTGCGGTCGACCCGCTGGTCGGCACCCTCCGGACCAGCCGGTCCGAATGCTGCCGGGCCCTGACCGCCGCGGCCCTGCTGAAACTGGGCGATCCTGCCGGCATCGCCGAGGTTCGGAAGGTGTTCGAGCAGTCGGGCGAGGGGTTCGCGGGCCTTGCCATGGAGGCCTACGAGGGGACGTAAGTGTCCCTGCCCGGGAACAAACTCAAATCCTTTTTTGGTTGACCGGGGGGCAGGACAGATAGGTAATTACAAATAGAGCCCCTCAAAAAGAGATTATTATGCAAGGGCCCCATATCCTGCTCCTTATCCTTCTGGCGGCGGCTGCCGTTGCCGGGGGCTGCACCGCCACCGGGGATGCCGGGGAGGCGCAACCGGTCTCCCCCACCCCTACAGAGGCGCAGGGGGTAGGAGCAGGCCAGCCGGCCCCAACTCCGGCCGCACCCGCCCGGGGGGATAAGACGCCGCAGAGCGTGGAGTTCGTCGACCCTGCGACCTACCACATCGCGACCCCGACGCCCACGACAACGATGACGAAACTGCCAAACGATCTTCAGGTCTCCGGGGAGATGGTAGAATACTCAACGGCAACCATCGACTACCCTGCCCGGGTTCTTGCCACCGGGGTCTACCATATTCCTTACCCGTACTGGGATCTGAACGTGAGCGCGACGCCGATGAACGACTATCCCTGGCTCGTGATAGAGGTCCGGGACCCGGAGGATCCAAACCGGGTGGTCAAGGAGATCCGGTATTCCAGGTCCGACATACTATATTCCGGTAACAGTTCACATTCCAGTAATAGTTCAACAAAAGCGGCCACACAAAAAGAGGAGACATTCACCATCCGGGAGGGGTACGACGACTTTTACTTCGTCATTCGCTCGGAGTCGCTGAAGTCGCTCACCATCACCATCAAGGTTCCGGAGAAGTACCTCGTCTAAGCAGGGGGGGCGTCTCCTCCCTCTTCTGCGGCGCGGAGCTCGCGGGCGTAATCTCCTGTCGCGGTGACGTACTCCTTCCAGGCCTGATCCGCCGCGGCAAGGTTCTCTTTCGCTGTGGTGTATGCCCGCACGTCATAGGCGGCCGCAGCCGACGACCAGAGGGAGAACGCACGGTTCAGGTGGTCGAGCGCCCGGACGTAGGCCGATTGCGCCCCCGCATACGCTTCCGGGACCCTGTCGGTCCCGACGACCTGCCGGTGGTAGGCCGAAACAGCCCTGCCGTACTCGGCGACGGCCGCAAACTCCCGCATGCAGGCATCGCATCCGGCGACCGAGAGGTCGGCCGTGGAAGAGCGTATGTGGGCGGAGACCAGCTCTTCGACCAGGAGGAGGTCGGCCTCCGATGCAGCCACATGGCTCCCGAACGCCGCAACCTGCTGATCTCCGGTGTAGTTGAGAAGAAGCGTCCACCCGAGGAAAGCAATCGCTATCGCGGCAACCGCCACAGCGACGGAGACGAGCGTCTTCTTCCGGCCGATGGTAACCTTCGGGAGGTTCGGGAGGTTCGGGATCTCGAGGTTCATGCTTTTTACGCTCCTCCTGCCGGCAGCGCGACCGGGCGGATGTGATATTCAACCGGGGTGGGGATATAACGGAGGGGGACGATCCGTGGCGTCTCCGATCTCACGCTCCCGATCGGGCCGTCCTGGGTATCTCCGATAGGGAACGGTTTTCCCCAAAACGTCGAGTTTCCCGTTGAGATCGTGGTGTAATTCGTCCCCTCGACGTAGTAGTAGTGCTTTCCCCCGTACTCGAAGTATCTCGGCGTGTACTTCGCATAGTAGGGGTTGAACTCATTCATCCGGATGCCGAGGGCCATGTGATCCGAGTATAAGAGCAGCACCGTGTCATACCCGAGAGCGTCGAGAAGACCTCCCATCAGGATGGCCGCATCCTCGCAGTCCCCTTTCCCGTCGACGAGCATCTCGACGGGGTATTTGGGATACTCAACGCCGTCCTTTACAGGCCGGGCATAGCGGGGGAGGGCTCCTTCGGTGTAGGAGTCCGTGCTGCTGTCGGGCTCATACGGGATCTGCTGGACGAAGAAGATGAGGTTCATCATCCGGAAGTATTCCTCCTCCGGGTTGCCGGCGGGGGGAGCAATCCGGCGGGCGAGATCCTCGAGGATCGGCCGGTCGGCATCGGCGAGAGCATACCTCCCCCAGGCGAGCGAGTCGGCAAAGCGCGGTGTCTCCCGGTGTGCAAGGAAGAGCGCCTCCGGGATTCGGACCTGCGTCGTCTGGACGCCGCCGTCGATCGCCGTCCAGCGGAACGCCCGGGTGTAAGCCGCGCCGCCCTCCGGGAAGGGAGTCGCCGTCGTTACCGGTGTGGGCGGGACGTATACGGCCGGTTTCGGGATAGAAGCCGGTCCGGGAGAGGCGAGGCCGATCGGCTCCCCGAGGAGCGCGGGTTTCACTACGAGGGCGACGACCAGGATCACGAGCCCGCCCGCGAGAACCGGGACAATATCCTTCCATTCCATCTCCGGGGTCCCTCCGCGTATCGGTAAGTAGGTATGGGCGACCTCCCGCTAAAAATACGTCGATCCCCAGTCGCTTACGATGCCCGGACACCAAAGAACGCGGCGATGAACCGGAACACGGCGTAGAGGAAGTAGAGGCCGAAGACCCCGGCGACGATGCCGACCGCAAAGAGGAGGAGGGCGGCCGCCGGCATCACCGACGGTAACGCCGGGGGGACGAGGGCGAACGCCGCCCAGAGCATCGCCGCGATAACGGTGGAGAGCAGTGCTTTCCGGACGATTCGGGCTTTCGTCATCTTCAGTTCTCGTCGCAGAGCTCGAACACAGGCGGATAGAGGACGAGTCCCCCGACGGTCTCGGCGGCCCCGGGCCGGAGTTCGAGCATCATGAACGCCTCGTCCGGGACCGGGAAGGGCGCTGCAAAGCCTTTCTCGCGTGCCGGGACGAACCCGAATCGGGGGTAGTAACCGGGGTGCCCGACGACTATGACGACGCCGTAGCCGAGCCGCCGGCATTCGGCGAGTCCCTGGAAGACGAGCGCGGAACCGATCCCCTGCCGCTGAAAGGACGGATCCACCGCCACCGGGGCGAGAGCGAGCACCGTGCCGTCTTCGATCGTTCTCACGGGGGAGAAGAGGATATGGCCGACGACCCGGCCGTCCGTCTCCGCGACCAGGGAGAGATCGGGAATGAATCCTGGTGACTTCCGGAGGGCTTCGACCAGCCGGGCCTCGCCTTCACGCCCGAACGCACGCCGGATCAGGTCATGGACCGCCGGGTAATCCTCTCTCGCTTCAGGCCGGATCGCTACCGGATGGGGCGCCATGTACCGTACGTAACCCCCGGTACTCCTTGAACCTGCCGGACCGGTTCCGGATCACCTCACTCCAGGCTCGGGGCCTGTGGGGCAGACGCCCTCGACGCCGGCCAGCTGCCTTGCCGGCCCGGCCGCATACATGCAGACCGAAGGATAATACCTGGTGACATATTCCTTGAGCATCCGGTGGGAGCAGTACTGCGGGGTGATGCTCTTCATCGACTCCTTCATCATCCGGACCCACCTGTGCGGGACGTCGTCCATCGTCCGCGAGTAGTAAAGCGGCGAGATCTCGTTCTCGATGAGATCGTAGAGCACCTCTGCGTCCGCCCGGTTCTCTCCCGCATAGGGTGCGCGGCCCTCGAAGCCCCAGCCGTTCCTTCCGTTGTAACCCTCGATCCACCACCCGTCGAGAACCGAGAGGTTCAGTACCCCGTTCATCCCCGCCTTCATACCGCTCGTGCCGCTCGCCTCCATGAGCGGGACAGGGGTGTTCATCCAGACATCCACCCCATGTACCATGTAGCGTGCAATTTGCTCGCCGTAATCCTCGACAAATGCGATCCGGCCCCCGAACCGGGGGTCCTGGCAGTACTGGTAGATCTTCTGCAGGATACGCTTGCCCGGCTCGTCGGCCGGGTGGGCCTTCCCGGCGAAGATGAACTGCACCGGCCTCCAGCGGTTGTTCACGATCCGGTCAAGCCGGTCCAGGTCCTCGAAGATGAGGTCCGCCCGCTTGTACTCGGCGAACCGCCGGGCAAACCCGATCGTCAGCGCCGAGGTATCGAGCATGAGCCCTTCGGCCGCGAGATTCGCGGGCTCTTCGCGCAGATTCGCCCATTTGCGGCGTTTTCGATCCCGGATCCGGGCAAAGAGTTTCATCTTCAGCCACTGATGCTCGCGCCAGAGTTCTTCGTCCGGGATCTCGTCGACCACCTCCCAGAGGATCGGGTTATCGTAGTCCTCCCGCCAGTTCGGGTGGACCGGGTCCATGTACCGGTCGAAAAGCCCCTCGATCCGGTGGTTCAGCCAGGTCGGCACGTGAACGCCGTTCGTGATGGCGTCGATCGGCACCTCCCGGGGAGTGAGGTCGGGCCAGAGGGGCTGCCACATCTCCCGGGCGACCTCGCCGTGCTTCTGGGAGACTCCGTTGTGGAAACGGCTCATCCTGAGCGCAAAGGCGGTCATGTTGAACCCGGCGCCCGGGTTATGCGGGTCATCTCCGAGCGCCATGAACTCGTCCCAGGTAAGCCCGAGCGACGAGCAGTAATTGCGGAAATACTTCGCCATCAGGTCTTCTGGGAAGACGTCGTGGGCGGCCGGAACGGGAGTATGGGTGGTGAAGACCGAGGTGCCCCTGACCCGCTCGAGCGCCTCTTCACGCGGCATTCCGGACGCGAGCCGCTCACGAAGCCGCTCGAGGATGGCAAACGCAGAATGGCCCTCGTTCAAGTGCATCGCCGAGTAGTCCACGCCCAGGGCATGGAGGACCTTCCTCCCGCCGATACCGAGCACCAGTTCCTGCCGGAGCCGGCACTCGAGCTCCTTTAAGTAAAGGCGATGGGAGATGCTCCGGTTCTCGGGGAGGTTCTCGTCGATATGGGTGTCGAGGAGGTAGAGGGGGACCCGTCCCACCTGCACCTTCCAGACCGCGACATAGATGGGCGGCTCGATCAGGGGGACCTGCACCACAAGCTGCTTCCCGTCGTCGCCGATCACCCGGAGAACCGGGGCGGCGTCGCGATCCAGGATCTCCGCGACGTTCTTCTGCCACCCGTCCCCCTCGATATGCTGGTGGAGATAGCCTTCGGCGTACATGAACCCGACGGCGACCGTCGGCACGCCGAGGTCGCTCGACGACTTGACGTGGTCGCCCGCGAGGATCCCGAGCCCCCCCGCGTAGAGCGGGAGCGAGTGGTGCAGCCCGAACTCGCTTGAGAGGTAGGCGATCGTCAGCGGCGCCCGTCCGGGATAGTGCTGCGCAAACCAGCTCGTCCCCGGCACCATATACTCCTTGAACCGGTGCATGATGATATCGTAACGGCGGAGGTACTCCGGATTCGCTGCCGCCCGCTCGAAGAACCGGGGCGGGGTATCGAGAAGCATCCTGACCGGGTTATGGCGGCTCATCTTCCACTCCGCCCGGTTCAGCATCTTGAAGAGCACGCTCGCCGAGGAGTGCCAGCTCCACCAGAGGTTGTACGCGAGGTCGACCAGCCCGAAGATCCGTTCCGGGACGTGGGCGAACCGGTCGTAGGGTATCTCCGTCTTCATCGCGACGGGCATTATCTGCCTCACAAGATAAGTGCTTCTGTCAGGAGGGGCGGGCGGGCAGGGATCGGCTCACCGCCGCTCTTCACGCTCCATGTACTCCCGGATCTTTTTCTCCTCCCAGTCTCTCCCGAGGAACCGGTCCCTGCCGAAGACCTGGAGCGCGTGGAAGAACACGCCCACCCCCCAGAAGATGGTTACCCAGTAGAACCAGAGCGCCCCGGGGCTGGAAACCATGTTGATCGTGAAGAGGAGGAGGTTGACGGCGATGTAGACCGCAAGGTGCATGTAGAACCCCCGGATCTCCTCGACCCGCCTCTTCGCACGAGCATAACTGTTCTGTTCGTCCATATATTCCGGTTACGAACCCTGACGTTTATACCTGCCTATGCCGTTCCTCATGGTTTTCCCGGGGGTATCGCGAGAGTGAAGGGTATCGCTGCCCGGCACCGGCAAGACCTGCGCGGCGTGCGGGCCCCTGCCGGGATAACAGGGGGATTGAAGAGACAGTTTCGACGCATTCTGCCGCAAGATGGCCGAAAGGAATGGAAAGGTATTATATGCACCTTTTGCCGATGTTCCTTCATTATAACCCGGAGGAGCGTGTATTCGAGTGCGGCAGATGATCGAGGCGAACGACCTCACGAAAGACTACGGTAATGTTACTGCGGTGAACAGGGTATCGTTCTCCGTCGCGGAAGGGGAACTTTTCGGCCTGCTCGGGCCGAACGGCTCGGGCAAGACGACGATGATCCGGATGCTGACCGGGCAGGTCCGGCCGACCTCCGGGTCGGCCCGGGTGATGGGGCTCGATGCGGCGAAAGACCCCATCGGGGTCCGTGGACTCGTCGGGATCATCCCCGAACAGGAGACGCCGCCGAGTTTCCTCACCGCGGAGGAGTACCTCCGCTTCGTGGCCAGCATCCGCAACCTCGATTCGGTGGACGAGCGGTGCGACCGCTGGTTCGACCTGCTGGAGTTCGGGGACAAAAAGGACGTCCTCTGCAAGGACCTCTCGCGGGGCACCCGGCAGAAACTGATGTTTGCGCAGGCGTTCCTCCACGAACCAGAGCTCGCCCTCATCGACGAGCCGCTGATCAACCTGGACCCCATCATGCAGCGGACAGTGAAGGACTTCCTGCAGGAATACGTCCGTGACGGCGGGACCGTCTTCTTCTCCACCCATATCCTCGAGATCGCCGAAGAGATCTGCGACCGGATCGGGATCATCCACAACGGCAGGCTCCTTCACGCCGGTCGGGTCGAAGACCTCGTCGGGTCGGACAGGCACCTTGAGCCCTTCTTCCTCGACCTGGTCAAGGGTGATGCCGGTGCCTGACCTCTTCCTCGCGATGATGAAGGAGGAGTGGCGGATCCACTCGACGATCTTCGGGAGCCTCGGGTTCGCCCTCTTCCCGGCGGTCGTCGCGGTCTTTGCCCTTCTCGGGTCGCTCACCCTCCCGCTCTTTGCTGACGTGCTCCCGTACGCCGCGGTCGCGCTCCTCGCGCACGCCCTCTTCCTGCTCATGGGCGTGATGGTGGGGTCGTTCGGTCTCATGGGGCGGGAGTTCATGAACCGCCGGTTCGGGCAGGCGAGCCTCGTCGCTTACGCCTCCAGGAGCCTCCCGGTCTCGGAGCGGCGAATATTTGCGGCGTTTCTCGTGAAGGACACGGTCTACTATATCCTGCTCTACGTCCTCCCCTTCGCGGCCGGATTTGCCGCGGCGACGCCGTTCATCGGCCTCGATCCGGGTCTGGGGCTCCTCGCGTTCGTCTCTCTCGCGCTCGCCTTCCTCCTCGGACTCTCCGTCGTCTGCTTTCTCTCGACCCTCTACGCACGCTCTGTTGCGCTCCTCGCCGGAACCGTAATTGTGCTCGCAGTCGCCGGGGTCGCGGCTTCACGCTCCGGCCTCGCCGTCCTTCCCCCGTATGCCTTCTTCCTCGACCCGGCACCGGAACCGTTCGCGCTCTCGCTCCTCCTCATCCTGGTCCCGGCAGCCGTCTCGGTGCTCTTCGTCACCGTCGAATACCCGGATCGGACGAAGCGGTTTAAAAACAGCCTCGATCCCCTCGCGGAGAGGGTCCGCGCCCTCGGGAGCGCGCACTTCATCGCCAAGGACGCCCTCGACCTCCTGCGCAGCGAAGGAGGCGCGGGGAAGGTGATCTTCTCGTTCCTCTTCCCCCTCGGCCTCATCTGGGTCTGTCTCCGGGTCCTGATCCGGTTCATCCCGGGGATCGATCCCCTCGTGGTCTTTGCGGTCCTCCTCGGGGTGATATCGGCCACCATCTACAACTGGCTGACCGAGTTCGACTCCTTTACGTCCTACGCCTTCCTGCCGGTAAGGGTCTCGGAGGTGATCGACGCAAAACTGAAGAGTTACGGCCTCGCAAACCTCCTCCCGGCCACGGTGCTCGCGCTTGCGGCAGCGACCGCCGGCGGGGCGGGGACGTTCATCCCGGCCCTTGCCGCGTTCCTCTCGGTCTCGGTCTACACCCTCGCGGTGACGGTCTACCTCACCGGCCTCCACCCGAACGTGATGCTGTACTCCGCCGGGGTCTTCCTCCGCTACCTGCTCGCGATAAGCCCGGCGCTCCTTCTCCTGATCTTCGCGTCGATCCTCGACCCCTGGTACGCAGCCTTGAGCCTCCTCCTCATCGCGCCGGCGGCGTTCCTTCTTTCCCGCGGCCGGGCGAAGTGGCAGGCGTGGGAGATGCCGGGATATTAAACCCCCGCTGCACCTCTCACTTTCACCCCCCGCACGGCGCAGCTTCAAGAGCATTGCGGGAGACCCAGGGAGTATGCTACGAAGAGCCGGCTACCTCGAGAGGTGCAGGTCCGCCGCAGTCGACGAGGAGGGGAGAGCCTGCCGGATCGTCGAGGTCGCACTCGACGGCCGGCGGTTCGGAGTCCGGGTCGGCGAACTCCTGCAGGCGCTCGACGGGCGGCGCCCCGCCCGGGTCGGGCCGCTCCGCCGGGACCGGGGGCCGGTCCTCGGCGATACGGTCGGCCACGCGGAGCGGTCCCGAACGGGGGCGGCGATCGTCTTCGAGTTCCTCACCGGGGAGCGTTACACGGTACCGGCGGCGGCACTCCGGGCGGTCCTCGCCCGGGCCTCCACCTTCGCGCCCGTCGCGGCGATCCTGCCGGGGGCGAGGCCGGCCGCCCGGCAGCAGGTTCTCGTCACCGGGTAGCCGCCTCGCGGTCCCGAGAGGCTCTGCGGTCACGCCGTGACCCGCTTCCTCGCGTACTCGTCCCAGTGCGCCTCGATGAAGCCCCGGATCCCCCGGCCCGGCCTGTACGGCGGGTATATCCGGCGGTAGGCCGCCTCGGCGTCGGCAAGGCTCTCCGTCGGCAGGACGTCGGTGTAGGCCGCAAGGTAGAGGAGCCCGATCGCCGCCGACCGGGAGACCCCGAAGCCGCAGTGGACCAGCACCGGCCGGCCCTCCGAAAGACACCGGTGGATGAAGCGCAGGGCGGCATCGATCGCCTCTTTCGGGACATCGGCGGGATCCCTCGAGTCGACCAGGTTGAGCATCAGCCGGTTCCCCCGCCGGGCGACCAGATGCTCGGGGTGATCCGGGGGCACCGTGCCGAGGGGCGAGTAGGTAACCGCCAGGCAGTGGTAGGGGTTCCGGCAGGCGTGCACCACGCACCAGGTCTCGTGGGCCTCTACCGCGACCTCGTAGTCCTCCTGCGTCCCGATATACAGGTTCTGGTAGATCTCGATCATGCTTCCCGTCCCGTTTCACCGTGTCTCGAGCGCGTACGCCGCCGCCCCGAGGAGCGGCGCCTGTCCTGCAAGGTCGGAGACGACAAGCCGGGGGAGGGCGAGGTAGCGGTCGATGCAGGGCTCCATGTGCCGGATCACGACATCTCCGTAGTAGAGGGCGAGCGGCCCGTCGAGCACGATCACCTCGGGGTTGTAGGCGACGATGACCGCCGAGACCCCCCGGGCGTTCACTTCCCCGAGCGTCCCCATGAAGGCGAGGGCGACCGGGTCCTCCGCCCGGGCCGCCTCGAAGATCGCCCTGGTGGAGCCGGCGTCGAACGCTACCTGCCGGACGTCGGCCGCCTCCCGCCACGCCGCGAAGAAGCGGGGGACGTTCTTTGCAGAGGCGTAGGCCTCCCAGTGGCCGGCAAACCCGCATCCGCAGACGAGGTTGTAACGGGTATCGACGGGGATGTGCCCGATCTCCCCGGCATTCCCGTTCACTCCGAGCAGCAGGCGGCCGTTCACCACCGCTCCGCCGCCGATGCCGGTCGAGAGGGTGACATAGACGACGTTATCGGAGCCGCGGGCGGCGCCCGCCCACCGCTCGCCGAGAACGCCCGCCCGGGCGTCGTTGATCAGGGCGACCTCAAGGCCGAACCGCTCCCGGAGCGGCTCGACGACCTCCACGACCGGGAAAGCGATGTTCGGTGAGTCGACGACCCACCCGCGGCCGAGATCCAGGGGTCCGGCCGACGCGACGCCGATGGCCGCGGCCTCCCGTCCTTGCGGCGACGCGAGGAGGGCCTCGATCCGGGCGACGATCGCCGCGGTGATCACCTCCCCGGAAGGCCCCGTGGCCGGCGTCGGGACGGCGTCGTGGGCGAGTACGGTCGCGTCGGAATCTACCAGGGCAGCGCGGAGGTTGGTCCCGCCGAGGTCAACGGCAATCACGGTGGTCATATGGGTCACTCCTTTCGATGGCAGGTGCTTCTCTTCTCGAATTGCGCGGACCAGCGGGATAAACCTACCCTTCTCCCCATTCCCGGATCAGACGTCCTCCCCCACCGCCAGGCAGGGATACTTCTCCCGGGGATACCTGCCCTCTATGGAATCGCGGACGAACTGTTCCCTCGATGCGGCCGCGAGGAGACCGTTGTAGACCTCTTTTGTGACGCCGGCATAGCGGTAGGCGTCCCCGGTCGAGCAGATGACGAGAAGCGCCTTCGTTGTCGGATCATAGCCGACGGACCTGACGCCTGCGCGTCCGGCTGACTGTTGAGACATGCGAACCGGGTGTGGTCGGCGGGGATGATAGCGGTTGCGGCGGGTACCGCCGGAAGCCTCACCGGACCTTCTCGTAGGGGTAGCGCAGCCGGATGAACTCCCCGAAGTAGCGGCCCTTCGACCGGGCCGCGAGCATTCCTTCGTAGACCGCGGGCGGCACGCCGACGTAGTGGTAGACACCGCCGCTGTGGAACTCGACCTCCAGGACCTCGTCTTCCGGGTCGTAGCCGATGGATTTGATGTTGGTGGACTCGACGGTCTGGCGTTGCATGGGCGGAAGTAGAGGGGTTGTGAGGGATAAGAGTTGTGGGGGATGGGGCTCAACGGTCGGCGGCGATCGGTCGGGAGATCTATAGCGCCACGGTGAAGGCCGCGAACGTTGCGAGCGCCGCGAGCGTGAGAAGTGCGAACGCCCCGACCGTCCAGACGACCATGAAGAGGACGACCGCGGCGAGGCGCACCTCCCGGAACGGGACGATTCCCGCGTTCATCCGCCGCGCCGTTGCCCAGGCGTCGTAGATCCCGAAGATCCAGACGGCCACCCCGGGAATGAGCATCACGAGAAGCCCCGCGAGCACCCCGAAGAGCACCAGGATACCCTTACCCGTCTCTCCGTTGCAGACCTGACCGAGCCCCGGGAAGAGGAGGGAGAGTCCCGCCGCAAACACCGGGTTCTTCTCCTCCCGCACCGGGCCACCATCTCCAGCCCCCCTGGTGCCCGCTCCAAAGAGTTCAACCGGTTCCGTCATGGTTTCCGTATGTGTACTGCTCTCCGGGGAAGGAAAGAGGTTCCGGCTCATCCGCACCGGAGCTCCGTCAGGCTCATAACCTCAAGAAGCCATCCTTCGTTGAGGAGATCCGCATGGCACGAAGAGACGTAACTTACGAAGAGGCAAAGGCGATGGGCGCGCAACTCGGTATCACCTGGAAGGAGTTCGACGTCGAACAATTCCGGCGCGGCATGGTCGTGGAACTCGAACACGGCCTCCATGACCCGGCGACGAACGTCACCGACGACGACCTCTATCTGACGGCAAAGATTGCGCTTGCGCATTTGAACGAGTTTCCGGACTACTACGACCGGCTCGAGGGGATGGAGGAGAAGGCCGAGGCCTACTGGGCGGAGCACAGGGCGCAGGGCTGAGACGCTTACCACCACGACAGCCCCGCCGTAACGGTCGATACGGCCGGCAGGAGGAGAAGACCGATCAGCCAGACCGCAAGGAAGAGGAGGACGGCCGCAATGCTGCTCTCCCGGTACGGCACCGTGCCGCCGTTCATCCTCCGCGCGGTGGCATAGGCGTCGCAGGCGCCATAGAGCCAGACGGCCGCACCGGCGGGAGCAAAGTAGATACCCCAGAGCAGCGTCCCGACGAGGATCAGCACGCCTCGCAAAAACTGCCCGTTATACGCCTGGCCGAGCCCGACGAAGACGAGCGAGAGGAGAGCGGAGAATCCTGGATTTTTTGATTCACCGGTAACCGGGGTGTTCATTCTGCAGGTCACGAGTAGACACCGGCACCGGAAAGGGTGCCGTGATGAGAAATGCTTTGTGGGTGGTGGGGGGAGGGCGGGTGCCGGGGCTGCGCCGTCTTTGCCGGAAGATAAGGTTCCTGACGCCGCACAGGCAGCCGCCCGGCTGTCTGTCCGGTGGAGGGCTAATTCAGCACAGGCGGATGCCTTCGGCGGGGGCGATAACAGAGTGGTGGGGCGAACCCCGTCCACATTCCCCATTACTTCGTCGCGTGGAGGAGTAATATATTCCCCGGGTGCCGTGAGCTCGAGGGTTGAACCGGCCGGTTCAACATACCCGGCACTCCCGGATCGCCGGGACCGTCCGCCGCTCCCGCCACTCGTCGTGGAGGACCCCCCGGACGTCGACGTCCTCAAAGACACCCCACTTCCGGTCATGCTCCCGGAGGTGCGCCTCATGTGCCATCCCGCACTTCTCCATCACCCTGCCCGACGCCGGATTTCTGGAGAAATGCATGGCATAAATCCGGTGCAACCCGAGGACGGAGAACCCGTACTCGATCGCCGCCCGGGCGGCCTCGGTCGCATACCCCCGGCACCAGCAGGGTCTCGCGACCCAGTAGCCGAGCTCCGCCCGCCCGTGACGGCGGTTGATCTCCACGAGCCCGACCGCGCCCACGAGATCCCCGATCCGGGCCCGGGTGACGGCGTAGACGACGTGCACTCCATTTTCGAACCCGGGACGGTGGGTGGCAACCCAGTTCTCAGCCGCTCCGTCGGGGTAGGGGTAGGGTATCTCGAGCGTGCTGGACGCGACCTCATAATCGCCGGCGAGCCGCTGCACCTCCGGGGCATCCGCGAGGGTGAAGGGCCGCAGGAGCAGGCGGTCGGTCACGAGGACGGGCTGTTGCGTCATACAGGCGTTCTTCGCAGCGGTGAGGGGATCTGCGCCTCCCCATGAGGGGGCGGCTCCCGGACGATCCCCCAGAGATCAACGTCCTCGTAGACTCCCCATTTCCTGACATGGTGCCGGAGTCGGCCTTCGTATACCATCCCGCACTTCTCCATCACTCTTCCCGATGCCGGGTTCCGGGAGAAGTGGTGGGCATGGACGCGGTGCAGCCCGAGGGTCGAGAACCCGTACTCGATCACCGCACGGACAGCCTCGGTCGCATACCCCCGGCCCCAGCAGCGCCTCGCGACCCAGAACCCCAGCTCGCCGCGGGCGTGATCGGTGTCGATCCGCAGGCGGACGCCGCCGATAAGCCCCCCTTCCCCGGCGAGCGTGACGGCGAAGGCCGCGGCGTCGCCGCGCTCGATGCCCTCGCGGAGGGAGGCGATCCATACCTCGGCGAGGCCGTCCGGGTAGGGGTAGGGGAGGAGAGTCGTCGCGGCAACAGCGTAGTCTCCGCAAAGCCGCTGAACCTCCCGGGCGTCCCCGGGATCGAACGCCCGCAGGAGGAGGCGGCGGGTTGCGAGGATGGGCTGTTTCTCCATGGATATATGCTCATAGCACCGGCCTGATATAAATCCTGCCGCACCGCAGCCCGGACCGAAGGAGGGGACGACCCGAAGACCTCCGGCAGGAGCCTCTCTCCCCTGTTCGCGGCCCGGATGGAAACAATCCGGGTTTATATCCTGCGTTCCCTTTTGCCGGGATTGCACTCCAGAATAGACATTATGGGCACTCAGAGGTCCCCGTTAGGGCTAAGAGTGCCTTATATCACTGTTATTTGCAAACCAGCAACCTTTATAAATTTTTGTTCTGTATTCCATCATGCATGATCAAAGTCGCGATCAACGGGTACGGCACCATCGGTAAACGAGTCGCCGATGCGGTCGCCGCACAGCCCGACATGGAAGTGATAGGGGTCTCAAAGACAAGCGTCTCCGCCGAGGCGTACATCGCAAAAGAACGCGGATACCCCCTTTACATCGCAGATCTCAGTAAAAAGCCGGCGTTCGAGAAGGCCGGCCTTGAGGTCGCCGGCGACGTCGATGCGATGCTGAAAGCCGCCGACATCGTCGTGGACGCCACCCCCGGCGGCGTCGGGGAGAAGAACCGCCCGATCTATGAGAAGCTCGGGAAGAAGGCAATCTTCCAGGGCGGCGAGGATCACGAGGTCGCCGGGTTCTCCTTCAACGCCCACGCGAACTACAACGAGGCTGCCGGAAAGCAGTTCGCCCGGGTCGTCTCGTGCAACTCCACCGGGCTCGTCCGGATCATCCACGCCATGGACCAGGCCTTCGGCGTCGCGCGGGTCCGGGCGGTGATGGTCCGGCGCGGAGCGGACCCCGACGACATCAAGCGGGGACCGATCGACGCCATCGTCCTCAACCCGGCGACCATCCCGAGCCACCACGGTCCCGACGTCAAGACCGTCCTCCCGCAGATCGACATCGTCACCCTCGCGATGATCGTCCCGACGACGTTTATGCACATGCACACGATCCAGATGGACTTGAAGAAGGAGACCACCCGCGAGGAGGTGCTGAAGGTCTTTGAGGACCACAGCCGCATCGGCCTCGTCCGCAAGGCCACCGGCATCAAGAGCAACGCCGAGCTCCGGGAGTACACCCAGGACCTCGGCCGGCCGAGGACGGACCTCTGGGAGAACGGCGTCTTCGAGGAGTCCGTCTCGGTGCTGAACGGGAAGGAGTTCTACTGCTTCCAGGCCATTCACCAGGAGGCCGATGTCATCCCCGAGAACATCGACTGCATCCGCGCCCTGATGGGAACCGTGAAGGATCCGCAGGAGTCCATCCGGATGACCAACAAAGCGCTCGGCCTCGTCGCCATCGGGTGAACGGCGGGACCAGGGGAGGAAGAAGCATTAACTCCCCGGCAAACCCACTCTTTTCAATGGATCCGTACGAACTGGTGACGCGGAATACCGTAGAGGTCGTCACCGACGAGGAACTGCGCGCGCTCATCGACCGTCCGGTCAGGCGGGTCTACACCGGCTACGAGCCGAGCGGGGAGATCCACCTCGGCCACATGGTGACGGTGAACAAGCTGATGGACCTGCAGCAGGCAGGGTTCGAGGTGACCGTGCTCATCGCCGACCTCCACGCGTTCTTAAACCGCAAAGGGACCATGGAGGAGATCCGGGAGACGGCCGAATACAACCGCCGCTGCTTCGAGGGGCTCGGTCTGGTCGGCGCAAACTACGTCCTCGGGTCGGACGTGCAGCTCACGCCGGAGTACGAACTCCGTGTCCTCGAACTCTCCCAGGCGATCACCCTCAACCGGGCGAAGAGGAGCATGGACGAGGTCGGGCGGCAGATGGAGAACCCCACGGTCTCCCAGATGATCTACCCGATCATGCAGATGGTCGATATCGCGACCCTCGAGGTGGACGCCGCCGTCGGGGGGATCGACCAGCGAAAGATTCACATGCTCGCGCGGGAACACCTCCCCTCGATCGGGTATCCGGCGCCGGTCTGCATCCATACGCCGATCATCAACGGCCTCGACGGAAAGAAGATGTCGTCGTCGGCCGGAAACGTCATATCGGTCGCCGACTCCGAGGAGGATATCAGGCAGAAGATGAAGAAGGCGTTCTGCCCGCCAGAGGTCGAGAACAACCCGGTGCTCCAGATCCTGCGGTACCATGTCTTCCCCCGGGCCGGGGCGGTCGTCATCCGCCGGCCCGCGAAGTTCGGCGGGGACCGGGAGTTTGCCGTCTACGAAGACCTCGAGCGGGCCTATGCCGCCGGCGAGGTACACCCGCTCGACCTGAAATCGGCGGCCGCCGCTCACCTCATCGATATCCTCGCCCCCGTACACGATTACGTCTGCAGCAGGTGATCCGGCCGTGAGCCTTGAAGATGAGCACGAGCGGTTCGACCGCAAGATCGAGGCGATGGGCGTCAGGATAAAAGACGCCGATACGGTGAAGGTACGGGACGATGTCTTCGACGAGGTCACCCTCATGGCCCTCTACAAGCTCGTCCACAAAAAACTGATCACGGTCATCGGGGGGCCGATCAGCACCGGGAAAGAGGCGAACGTCTTTTACGGCGAGCGCGACGGGCAGGGGATCGCCATCAAGATCTACCGTATCCAGACCGCGAACTTCAAGGCGATGACCGAGTACATGGCGGGAGACCGCCGGTTCTCGAGCGTCCGGGGAACGCGCAAGGGCCTCATCTTCGCCTGGACCAAAAAGGAGTTCAGCAACCTTGCCCGGGCGCACGATGCGGGGATCCCGGTCCCCGAGCCTCTGGCGTTCGACCGGAACATCCTCCTGATGACGTTCCTCGGCGAAGATGAGGTGCCGTATCCGCAACTCAGGAACGCCGAAGTCGAGGATTACGGAGCGGTATACCGGCAGATCCTCGGCTACGTGGAACGACTCTACCGGGAGGCGCGCCTGATCCATGCCGACCTCTCCGAATACAATATCCTCTACCACGAGAAACCATACCTGATCGATATGGGACAGGCGGTCACCCCGGATCACCCGCGAGCGCCCGTGTTTCTGATCCGGGATATAAAGAACCTCAACAGATATTTCTCACGCTACTGCGATGTGCCCGACGAGCAGGAGATCATCAGAACGATCGTCGGCACCGGACACCGGGAACCCTGAACACCGGAGAAGGGATGCAACCATGACCACACAGGAGATAAAAGTTTCAACGGCGAGGATCGGTGTACTCATCGGCAAGAGCGGGTCCACGAAACGCGAGATTGAGGAGAAGACCGGGATAACCCTCCGGATCGACAGCGAGGAGGGGATGGTGACGATCGAGGGCGAGGACCCCGTCGGCGTCATGACGGCGACAAACGTCGTCTCCGCAATCAACCGGGGGTTCTCGCCGGAGCGTGCGTTCCGGCTTCTCGAGGACGAGGACATGATGCTCGACGTCCTCGACCTCGCCGACCTCTCGGGGACGACCCGGCAGCTCGAACGGCTCCGGGGCCGGATCATCGGGAAGGCGGGGACGTCCCGCGCCCAGATCGAGGATATGACCAGCACGGAGATCTCGGTCCACGGGAAGACCGTCGCGATCATCGGTCTCCCGGACCAGGCCGAGACCGCGAGGAAGGCGGTGGAGATGCTGATCCAGGGCGTGCCCCACGAGCACGTCTACGGGTTCCTCGACCGGAAGAAGAAAGAAGCCAAGCAGACGATGCTGGAGTACTATTCGTGATACGGGCGGGAAGGAGGACCGACCCCGCCCATGGCCATGACGATACGTGGAATATGCGGTTTGCAGTGGAAATGAAGGGGTATACATGGAGATAGCCGACCTCCCCGTCCCGCCGGATCTCGCCGCCGGCTACGCTCGGTGCGGGATCACGGAACTCTACCCGCCGCAGGCCGCCTGCGTCGAAGCAGGCCTTTTTTCGGGGAATAACCTCCTGATCTCCATCCCGACCGCGAGCGGCAAGACCCTGGTCGCCGAGATGGCGATGCATCATCAGGTCGGGCGGGGGGGCAAGTGCCTCTATATCGTTCCTCTGCGGGCGCTCGCGAGCGAGAAGTTCGAGGAGTTCTCGGGGAAGGGCCTCCGGGTCGGGATCGCCACCGGCGACTTCGACCGGCGGGACGACTACCTGGGGAGAAACGACATCATCGTGGCGACGAGCGAGAAGGTGGACTCGCTCCTCCGGAACCGGACGCCGTGGCTCGCCGAGATCACCCTGCTCGTCGTCGACGAGGCTCACCTGATCGACGACCCCTCAAGGGGGGCGACGCTCGAGATGGTGATTGCAAAACTCCGGCACAAAAACCCGGAGATGCAGATCATCGCCCTCTCCGCCACAATCGGCAACCCCGAGGACCTCGCCGGGTGGCTGGATGCCGAACTCGTCGAGAGCGACTGGCGGCCGGTCGACCTCCGGGAGGGGGTCTTCTTCCAGGATGGCATCCGGTTTGCCGACACCACCCGGGAGGTCGGGCGCCGGAGCAAGTACGAGGACCTGGACCTCGTCCTCGACACGGTCGCGGAGGGAGGGCAGTGCCTGGTCTTCGTCAGTTCACGCAAAAACGCCGAGGCGTTTGCAAAGCGGGCCGCTTCAGGGCTGAAACTCGCAAACCCGGTCCTCGCCGGCTACGCCGATAAGCTGCGCTCGAACGCAGGGACCGATATGGGGAGGACGCTCGCGGCCTGCGTCGCGCAGGGAGCGGCTTTCCACCACGCCGGGCTCGCGCGGGAGGAGCGGCAGATCGTTGAGGCAGGGTTCCGGGAGGGACATATCAAGGCGATCGCCTCGACCCCGACGCTCGCGGCCGGACTGAACCTGCCCGCCCGGCGGGTGATCGTCCGCGACTACCTCAGGTTCAACGCGGGGGAGGGGATGGTCCCGATCCCGGTCCGGGAGTACCGGCAGATGGCCGGGCGGGCCGGGCGGCCGCACCTCGACCCCTACGGCGAGGCCGTCCTGATCGCGAAGTCCGAGGAGATGGTCGAGGAGCTCTTTGACTACTACATCGGGGCGCCCGCCGAGGACGTCCGGAGCCGGTGCGCGAACGAAGCGGTCCTCTGTACCCACATCCTCTCGCTCATCGCGACGGGGTTCGCCCGCGAGCGCGATGAGGTGCTGGGGTTCATGGACAAGACGTTCTACGCCCACCAGGGCGAGAGCCCGCTCGCGCTCTCGCGGGCGGTCAACCGGGTGCTCGAGTTCCTGCGCGAGAGCGAGATGATCACCGAGGTGGGGGAGTGGCTCGAGGCCACCGAGTACGGCTCGCTCGTCTCCCGGCTCTACATCGATCCCAGGAGCGCCGAGACAATCGTGACGGCGATGGTCGGGCGGAAGGAGTACACCGATATCGGGCTCCTGCATCTCCTCTGCTCAACCCCGGATATGCCGACGCTCTATGTCAGGAGAGACGACATGTACGCCCTCGACCGGTTCCTCGCCGACCACCGGGACGACCTCTGGATGGAGATCCCCTGGGACGCAGGCGAGGGGTTCGACCGGAGTCTCAAGACCGCGCTCCTCCTCGGCGACTGGGCCGACGAAGTGGGCGAAGACGTGATCTGCGAGCGCTACAACGTTGGTCCGGGCGACGTCTACGGGATGGTGGAGAGCGTTGCCTGGCTGGTCCACGCGAGCCGGCACCTCGCGGGACTCTTTGCCCCGCACCTCAAGGCCCCCATCGAGGAGATGGAGCTCCGGACCAAGCACGGTATCAGGAAGGAACTCCTGCCCCTCATCAGGCTCCGCGGGATCGGCCGGGTCCGGGCGCGCCGGCTCTTCAACAGCGGCATCGGGTCGCTCGAGGCGCTCCGCGCAGCGGGGCCGGAGAAGGTCGGGAAGGTTCTCGGCCAGGGGATCGCCGCCCAGATATTCGAGCAGCTCGAGGGGACGCGCGACGAGATCGGGGAGGTCGGCGAAGAGCAATCGACCCTCTCCCGGTTCGGGTGAAAGGAATGACGGAGATAACATGCGAGATCTACCGGGCGGTCTTTACGGTCGATGAAAATGCCGGATTCTTAAGCAAGGTCCGCAAGGTAGCCGACGAGTACGGGACCCACATCATCCTCTTCGACGCCGACCGCCTGGCAGGACGGGATCACGTCGAGGCGGCGCTCCGGCACGCCTGGCGGTCGTGGACCGGCGGCGAGCCGATAGCGAACTCGCTTGAGATGGAAGCGCTCCTCTACGCCGCGGGGACCCGGCAGTGCCAGACGGCCGCGTCCTTCGGGATTCATCCGGGAGAGAACCGTTCCTACATCGCCGTCTGCCCGGCGGCAGCAGGCGTCCGGGACCGCCTTGCCGACCTCGTGACGTTCGTCGACACTGACCGGGAGGAGAGGATCGATCCCGCGAAGCGGGCGCGCCTCGCGGAGCTCTTCGGCATCACTCCAGAAGAGGTTTCGGTGGTCGGGGAGGACCGGTTCCGGGAACTGGTCCTCGAGCGAGTGGCGCTCCTCGACGTCTACCGCTGACCCGCCGAGGCGTGGGTGAGGATGTGCCGGATCTCGGGAATGATGATCTCCCGGGCGGCGAGCGTCACGGCCTTCGTGGATCCCGGGATGCAGAAGACCGCCCGGCCGTCGACGACGCCCGCGATCGCCCGCGAGAGGATCGCGGCGGTCCCGATCTCCTCGTAGCTCTTCAGGCGGAAGAGTTCCCCGAACCCGTCGATCGTCTTTGCGAGCAGCGGCGCGACCGCCTCGATGGTCACGTCGTCGGGGGTGAGCCCGGTGCCCCCGGTGATGATGACGCAGGTTGCACGCGAAAGCGCCGTAGAGACCTCGGAGCGGATTCGCTCCAGATCGTCGGGGATCACGGCGTAGTGGGTCACCTCGATCTCCGCGGCGGAGAGGAGGTCGATGAGTGTCTTTCCGCTGGTATCGGTCTCCGGTTTCCGGGTCGAGGAGACTGTGATGACGGCACCGGTCACGATGAGAGGTTTAAGATGGTTACTCTCCATAAGATCTTCCAGTACCCCTGTACCGCGTATTTTACTTCTTTCTATCCCCTGATTGGAGGGGTTCAATCCCCGACCCCTTTGTTTCGACTGGAACTATGAGGGGGCGCCCGGGTCCGGGGATGTGGTCGATGCAGGAGGAGGGAGGGAATTCCCGGATCCCCGGCGGGCAGATCAGGTTCATGAGAGGTAGTTGACAGGAGCCGGGCCGGCAGAAGAACCGTCCAACCGGGGATTGTCGACCGCATCCCGGAAGGGAGGTGGTTGCGATCCATGGGTACCGACGATCCGACCCACCAGGACAGAAGTCCGGTTCACGCGGGAGAGACGATCCGATCCACCAGGACAGAAGTCCGGTTCCGGGAGGAGTGACGATCCGATCTTCCGGGACAAAAGTCCGGTTCACGCGGGAGAGACGATCCGATCCACCGGGACAGGGGTCCGGTTCAGGGTGAAGTGACGATCCGATCTTCCGGGACAAAAGTCCGATTCAGGGAGGGGTGATGATCCGATCCGGCCAGAATAATAACCGGATCTCACCTGATGGCCGATCGATCCGGCGATAAAAGATCCCGATCTATCCTTTCTCCTTCCTCATTCTGCATCCTCTCCTTCCCACGTTGCACCCTTTCCTTCCCGCTCTGCACCCTTCTTTGCTCACTCCATACTCTCCCCTTCCCCCTTTGCGCTCTTCTTCGCTTTCCTCTTACTCTTCTCCTCCTATCCTGTACACTTACCATAAAACTTTATATCATGAATTGCAGAGGTACACATGACTATCATCATCACCTTTGATTAGATGATACACCCTCCCGTATCATCATCACCCTCCAGTCGAAACAAAGGGGTGGGGGTGATCCCGTATCATCATCCTGATCTGCTCCCCGATACCATTCTCATCCTGAGCAGTTCATCGCTATTCCGCCGGCAGTCAACGGCGCCTCGTTCCACTGGAAACGAAGGGGTTATCAGTCTCGAAAACAATCATATTAAGAGTCCTCGACACGAAAATTTCCTGTCCTGGCAACCCCCTCCGGTGACATTATGTCGGACGATAAAACAAACCCAATGGGACTATTCAAGAAATACCTGACCAATAGACGTATATTTAAGAACAGGGAAGTGCTCCGACACAGTTATCGTCCCCAGATTCTTCCTCACCGGAAACCGCAGATCGACGAACTCGCCTCCATCCTTGCCCCTGCCCTCACGAACGAGACCCCTTCAAATATCCTCATCTACGGTAAGACCGGGACCGGGAAGACTGCGTCGGCCCGGTATGTGGGAACGGAGCTCGAGAACGCCAGCGCACTCGCCGGGACGAAGTGCAGGATCGTCCACCTCAACTGCGAAGTGATCGACACCCAGTACCGGGTCCTCGCCCAGATCGCGAACGGCCTCGACGATGCCGACGAGCACCCGAGCGACAGCACGAGGAACCACATCCCCATGACCGGGTGGCCGACCGACCAGGTCTACATGGAGCTGAAGAACCAGCTCGAGAGCAGCGGCGGGGTCATGGTCATCATCCTCGACGAGATCGACAAACTCGTCAAGAAGAGCGGCGACGACACCCTCTACAACCTCACCCGGATCAACTCCGACCTCAAGTTCGCGAAGGTCAGCATCATCGGGATCTCGAACGACCTCCGGTTCACCGACTTCCTGGACCCCCGCGTCCTCTCTTCCCTTTCCGAGGAGGAGATCGTCTTCCCCCCCTACAACGCCCCGCAACTCTGCGACATCCTCCAGCAGAGGGCCGAGCTGGCGTTCGTCGAGGGCGCGCTCGGCGAGACGGTCATCCCGCTCTGTGCGGCACTCGCGGCGCAGGAGCACGGCGACGCCCGGCGGGCGCTCGACCTCCTCCGGGTCTCGGGCGAACTCGCGGACCGCGAGAACGCCACGGGCGTGGATGAGAAGCACGTCCGGATGGCCCAGGAGAAGATCGAGACCGACAGCATGGTGGAGTGCATCTCCACCCTCCCGACCCAGAGCAAGGCGGTCCTCTACGCGATGCTGATCCTCGAGCAGATGGGCAAACGGATCTTCACGAGCGGCGAGGTCACGGTGGTCTACCGCGAGATCGCCCGGATCATCGATCTCGACGTCCTGACGCACCGCCGGATCACGGACCTCATCTCCGAGCTCAACATGCTCGGCGTCATCAACACCCGGGTCATCTCGCGGGGCCGCTACGGCCGGACGAAGGAGATGTGGTTCGACGCAACGACGAGTAAGATCGAAGAGGTCGTTACGCGCGACCCGAGGCTCGACGATGAGAGACTTAAAAAGCTCGACATCAACCGCTTAAGAGCAATGTTCAGGTGAAGCCATGAATGAAAAGGACCGTATCCTCCTCCATCTCCTGGAGGAGAACTGCCGCACCCCGTTAAGCGAGCTCGCGGTGCTGGCCGAGGTGAGCGAGCAGGATGCAAAGGACCGGATCGGCCGGCTGGAAGCGTCCGGCGCCATCCGCCGTTACGGAGCGGTCGTCGACTGGGAGCAGGCCGGCAACGGGAATGTCGCCGCGGTGATCGAGCTGAAGGTCTCGCCTGAGCGGGACTTCGGCTACGACCGGATCGCGGAACGGATCTCCCGGTTCCCGCAGGTCCGGTCGCTCCGGCTCATGACCGGGACCTACGATCTCCAGCTCCTGGTCACCGGGCCGAGCATGCACGAGATCGCGCGGTTCGTAGCCGAGCAGATCGCCCCGATGGACCGGATCCGTGAGACGGCGACGCACATTATCATGAAGACCTACAAGGAGAACGGCACCACCTTCGCCGAGCGCGAAGAGGTCGAGCGTCTCCCCTACTCGTTCTGAGGTGAGGTGCGATGAGGGACTTCGTCTCGGAACGGGCCCGTGCCATACCCCCTTCGGGCATCAGGCGGTTCTTCGACATCGCCCAGACGATGGAGGACGTCATATCCCTGGGTGTCGGCGAACCGGACTTCGTGACCCCCTGGTGCGTCTGCGAGGCATCCATCTACTCCATCGAGCAGGGGTCGACCGCCTACACCTCGAACAAGGGGACGCCCCAGCTCCGGGGCGCCATCAGCCGCTACCTCGACACGCGGTTTAACACCCGCTACGACCCTGAAGCGGAGATCATCGTGACCTGCGGCGTCTCGGAAGCCGCCGATATCGCCATCCGGGCCGTCGTCGACCCGGGCGACGAGGTGCTGGTGGCGGAGCCGAGCTACGTCTCCTACACCCCCTGCGTCTCCCTCGCCGGCGGTATCCCGGTGCCCGTCCCCTGCCGGGCGGAGGACGAGTTCCGGCTGACGGCCGACGCGCTCGCGGAACGCATCACCCCGCGGACGAAGGTTCTGATCGCAAACTTCCCGAACAACCCTACCGGCGGGGTGATGCAGGAGGCGGACTGGCGCGGGATCGCCGATCTCCTGGTCGACCACGACCTTCTCCTCATCAGCGACGAGGTCTACGCCGAACTCACCTACGCCGGCGACCACTTCTCGCCGGCGACGATCCCCGGGCTCTTTGAGCGGACGATCACCTTGAACGGGTTCTCGAAGGCCTTCGCCATGACCGGGTGGCGGATCGGCTACCTCTGTGCCCCGCCGGCAATCGCCGCGGCGGCCTTGAAGATCCACCAGTACGTCGCGCTCTGCGCCCCCGTCATGGGACAGATCGCGGCCTACGAGGCGCTCAGGATCGGAGAAGCCGAGAAGGACGCCATGGTCAGGGAGTACCGGCTCCGGCGGAACCTCTTCGTCGACGGGCTGAACAAACTCGGTCTCGCCTGCCACGTCCCGAAGGGTGCGTTCTATGCCTTCCCCTCGGTGGAGAGCACCGGCATGACCGACGTCGAGTTTGCAGAAGCGCTCCTCCGCGAGCAGCATGTGGCCGTCGTCCCCGGGAGCGTCCTCGGATCTTCCGGTACCGGGCACGTACGGTGCGCCTACGCGGTCTCGCGGGACGATCTCAAGGAGGCACTCTCCCGGATGGGGGCCTTCCTGGAATCGATAAAATAAAAATAACTCCATAAATATCTTCAAAAGAAAATCGAAACTCTTTTATGGAATATCCCTGCCCGGGCAACTGATAGTTTGATGTCCGACAGGAGAATGACGGGCGGACAACCCCTTTATTTCCACTGGAGATGTGGATTTATTCAGGGATTTTGGGTGCCCGGGATCCCGTCGCGCTCGTATCGGGCATACGTATCCTGTCCTCCAAACCCCGGGCAGATCTTCGGGTTCGCATCCGCGCTCCGGCAAACGATCTGATTACAGATCGCCATGCCGCTCCGGAGGGAAAAACTCCAAGCGATGGTCTGGAATACCCATGAAATGAAAATTCCACTGGAAACAAAGGGGTCCAGATCCCGATGTCAACCGTGCCGGGGGATGATCCGCGGATACCAGGATTGATATATGATGACCGCTGTCCGCGAAAACGTGGAATAGACGGGAATATCGAAGTGCAACCCCGGAGACACCTGCCCGGGAGTCCGCGCCTGCCGGGAGATGTGGCCGACCACGCGGGATGCCCTCTGTTGCCCGCGCCCCGGGCGATCCCGCCAGCGCTCCCTCCTGCGGGCGCAAAACGGCGTTGAGCGAGCGGTGCGGGGGCTGCCGGAACCCTGTTGCCTTTAAGCGGGGTGACTGCTCTCCCGGCATCACATTGTAACGTTTATCACCCAGTATCGCTCTATCCTACTTGATAGAACAATGAGTTGTACTATTATCGTCGGCGGGTTCTTTGGTGACGAGGGAAAAGGAAAGATCGTAGCCCACATCGCTCACCAGGACAGACCATCCATCATCTCCCGGGGCGGCGTCGGCCCGAACGCCGGGCATACCGTCTGTATCGGAGAGAAAGAGTACGGTGTCAGGATGGTCCCCTCGGGGTTCGTCTACCCGGAAGCGGCCCTCATGGTCGGGAGCGGCGTGCTCGTCGACCCCAGGGTCTTCCTGCGGGAAGTCGACCTGCTCGGCGTCCGGGGCAGGATCTTTGTCGACGGGCGGTGCGGCATCATCGAAGAGGATCATATCGCCCGGGACAGGGCGAGCGAGCACCTCAGGGATAAGATCGGGAGCACCGGAACCGGGTGCGGCCCGGCCAACGCGGATCGCGTCCTCCGGACGTCCCGGCAGGCGAAAGACGTCCCGGAGCTTGCGGGGTTCATCACCGACGTGGCGCAGGACGTCAATGGCGCCCTGGACCGGGATGAGGTGGTCCTCCTCGAGGGGACCCAGGGCTTCGGGATCTCGCTCTACTTCGGGACCTATCCGTTCGTGACGAGCAAAGATACCTCCGCCTCGCAGATCGCCGCCGACAACGGCGTCGGCCCGACCCGGATCGACGATGTCATCGTCGTCTTCAAGGCCTACCCGACCCGGGTCGGCGAGGGTCCCTTCTCCACCGAGATGTCGGCGGAGCGGTCGCACGAACTCGGGATCGAAGAGTTCGGCACCGTCACCCATCGCCAGCGCCGCATCGGCACCTGGGACGGGAAGATGGCCCGTTACTCGGCGATGATCAACGGATGCACCCAGGCGGCGATCACCGGCATCGACCGGATCGACCCGGCCTGTTTCGGCGCGACAGACTACGACCGGCTGACCCGGAAGGCGAAGGACTTCATCGCACAGGCCGAAAGAGACATCGGCAAACCCGTCACCCTGATCTCGACGGGTCCCGAGATGTCCCAGATCATCGATCTGCGGGGAGAACGATGAGAAGGAACCTGATGGAGATACTCTGCTGCCCGGTCTGCAAGGGCGAACTTTCGCTGACCGTGACCGAAGAGAGCGGTGAGGAGGTGCTGGAAGGCACCCTCCGGTGCGCGGCGTGCAGCGTCGACTACCCTATCAGCGAGGGCATCCCGAATCTCCTCCCGCAGACCGCCTGTGAGGACTGAGCTGGCCGATGTCGGAGATATTTCTCAACCGCCGGGGGATTAACTCCATCGAGGTTCCGGACGAGGTCGAGGCGACGCCGGGGAGCGACCTTGCCCTCCATATCGTTAACCACGGCTCGCCGCTCCACATCACCCTCGCCTCACCGAACTCCTCGACCTTCACCGACTTTTTCCACGAGAACCTCTACGTGAACAGAATCGAGGAGTTCCGGATCCCCATCCGGGAGAATGCCTACCCGGGGGTCTTCAACGTCGAGGTCATCGCCGGATACGGCGCTAAAAAGGCGGAGTTCCGGGTCGTCGTCAGGGAGCGGGCGGCACCGGAGCCCGGGCCGGTCGAGGTCCCTCCGAAAACGGCCGCCCACCGGGCCTCGTTCCGGTGGCAGTCTTCCATCCCGGCCCTCGCCCTCGTCGCCGCCGCCCTGGTGCTCTACGGGCTGTGGCTGGCCTACCGGGTTGATCTCTTAAACGCCGCTGCGTTTGGGGCGTTGCTCATCGGGGTCATCCTCGCATGGCTGCGGCAGCGGTCGTAGTCGCCGCGTCGCTGCTGGTGGACCGGCTGATCGGCGACCCGCACTCACGGTATCACCCGGTGGCGGTCCTCGGCAGGTTCATCGGATGGTGGGGGGTTCCGGGCCGCTACCCGGTCCGCATCCAGCGGGCGGCCGGAGTCGCCGGAACCGTTCTGACCGCATCGCTCTTTGCCGTCCCCTTCGTTCTCGTCCAGTTCGCGGCCCCCTGGTACCTCTACCTCCTCCTCGCGCCATTCCTGCTCAAGACCTGTCTCGCCTGGCGGGCGCTCGAGGAGCATGCCGCCGCCGTGGTCCGGGCGCTCGAGGACGGCGGCATCGATGCGGGCCGCTCAGCGGTCGGGATGATGGTGAGCAGGGATACGGCGCGCCTCGAGCGCGAGCACGTCCTCTCGGCCGCCTACGAGTCGATGACCGAGAACCTGGTGGACAGCATCGTCTCCCCGCTCTTCTACTTCGGGGTCTTCGGCCTCGCCGGGGCCGCGGTCTTCCGGGCGGTCAACACCCTGGACGCGATGCTCGGCTACCGGGACGAGCGGCTCCGGATCGGCTGGTTCCCGGCACGCGCCGACGACGTCGCAAACTTCATCCCGGCCCGGCTCACCGGCTTCATCCTCCTCGCCTACTTTGCGGCGAAGGGCCGGTTCGCCCCGGCCTGGGCGGTGCTCCGCCGGGATAGAAAGAAGCGCCCGGGGTTCAACGGCGGGATCCCGATGGCCGTCATCGCCGGCGGCGTCGGGATCCGGCTCGAGAAGCCCGGTTTCTACACGATCGGGGACCCTGAACGGACGCTTGCCGAGGCGGGCGCCGGGATCGTCCATGCGGTCCGGGCGGCGACGATCATCTTCGCCCTCGCCGAGATCGCCGCACTATTTTTATTGGGGTTCATGAGCTATACATAAGAATAATGAAACTCGAGGAACTGAGATTTGGCACCGAGCTGATCAAGCGCGGCTTTGCGTCGATGCAGAAGGGCGGCGTCATCATGGACGTGGTCAACGCAGAGCAGGCGCAGCTCGCCGAGGAGGCCGGTGCCGTCGCCGTCATGGCGCTTGAGAGGGTCCCTGCCGATATCAGAGCGGCCGGAGGCGTGGCCCGTATGGCCGACCCGCAGAAGATCGTCGAGATCATCGATGCGGTCTCCATCCCGGTGATGGGGAAGGCCCGGATCGGCCACTTCGTCGAGGCGCAGATCCTGGAAGCGCTCGGCGTGGACATGGTCGACGAGAGCGAGGTGCTGACCCCGGCGGACGAGCAGTTCCATATCGATAAGACCAGGTTTGGTGTCCCGTTCGTCTGCGGCGCCCGGAACCTCGGGGAGGCGCTGCGCCGGGTGAACGAGGGGGCGGCGATGATCCGGACGAAGGGCGAGGCCGGCACCGGCAACGTCGTGGAGGCGGTCCGCCACATGCGGGCGATCATGGGCGGGATCCGGGCGCTGAAAGGGATGGACAGCCAGGAGCTCGTCGACCGGGCCCGCGAGATCGAGGCGCCCGTGGAACTCGTCATCGAGTGCGCAAACCTCGGCCGCCTTCCCGTCGTGAACTTCTCCGCCGGCGGCATCGCGACGCCCGCCGACGCGGCGCTGATGATGCAGCTCGGGGCCGACGGGGTCTTCGTCGGGTCGGGGATCTTCAAGTCCTCAAATCCCGAGGAGACCGCCCGGGCGATCGTGGAGGCGGTGAACCACTACGATGAGCCGAAGGTCATCGCCGAGGTGAGCAAGGGTCTCGGCGAGGCGATGAAGGGCCTCGATGTCCATCTTCTTCGGGAAGAAGAGGTGTTGCAGACCCGTGGGCGTTAAGGTCGGTGTTCTCGCGCTCCAGGGCGACGTTGCCGAACACATCGCGGCGTTCCGCGGTGCTCTCGCGGACAGGCCGGGCTCCTCGGTCGTCCCGGTCCGGCAGGCGCGCGACCTCGCGGGGCTCGATGCCCTCGCGATACCGGGCGGTGAGTCCACCACCATCTCCCGGCTGATCGGGAAAAACGGGCTCCATGAGCCGCTCGCGGAGTTCGCGGGCGGAGTATTCGCCACCTGCGCGGGGATGGTCCTCGCGGCGGACCGGGTGGACGATGCCCGGGTGCGGCCCCTCTCCCTCATCCCGATGCACGTGGCGAGGAACGCCTTCGGGCGCCAGGTCGACTCCCGCGAGGCGTTTCTCAATGTCGCGGGCCTCGCGGACCCTTTCCGGGCGATCTTCATCCGGGCCCCGGTGGCGACCGAGGTCGGACCCGGCGTTGAGGTGCTCGCCCGCATCCCGGAAGGGATCGTGGCGGTCAGGAGCGGCCGGCACATGGCGTTCGCCTTCCACCCGGAGCTTGGAGGAGACCTGCGCCTGCACCGGATGTTCTTAGAGGGTCTCGGGGTATAGGACCCGGGATTCACCCTTTTTTACGACTCCCGGCGTCGCCTGTCACCTGTCTTGTCCAGGCAGTGCCATCGGCGGTCAGCCGGTAGATGATCCAGTTTCCCTGCGCCTCGCCGGCGATCAGTCCCGCCTTCTTCAGGACGGAGAGGTGGTAGGAGAGCTTCGAGTCCGCTATCCCGAGCACCGCCTTGATGACGCAGACGCAGAGCGGCTGGACGGCAAGCATCGCGAGGATCTTGAGACGGAGGGGGTCGGCGAGTGCGCGAAAAAGAGCGCTCTCTCTTTTGAGGTGTTCGTCTCCCGGCAGCCTCCCCGTCAGCCCCGCGATGCCCCCGCACCGGCAGAGCGACTCCTCGACCTCCGGGGGGAGGGGCAGCGTCTCTTCCCGGCACTCTCTCTTCTCTTCCACGATATTCCCGTCCTTTTCACACTGGTATGAAACGAGGCGACATATACCTTTTCCGGGCTGTCATGTCCTTTATCACCCGCGCATTCCACCCCGGACACATGTCCTCTCGCGCGGGAACCGGAAGCAGTACGGTCACAAATCGCCCCCGATGAGTCAAGCAGAGAGCTCGGCAGGGTTGTCCTGCCGCACCCGGCACCGGGTTTCATAACCTTTATGCCCGACCCCGCACACATTACTTCAAAATAATTTGAATTTGCAGATCCCGGACCCTCTGCGAGGTAGACTCATGATCGACATACTCATCAGCGCCCTCTCATCGGGGCTTGCCTCCGTGCTCGACTACCTCTCGGCGCACGTCCTCACCTGCCTGGTCCCGGCGTTCTTCATCGCCGGCGCCATCACGGCCTTCGTCAAAAAAGACGCTATCCTGAGATACTTCAGCCCGGACACGCCGAAGCCGATCTCCTACGGGATCGCATCGGTCTCGGGGACGATCCTTGCGGTCTGCAGCTGCACCATCCTCCCGATATTCGCGGGCATCCTCAAGAAAGGGAGCGGGATCGGTCCGGCAACGACGTTTCTCTTCGCAGGGCCCGCCATCAACATCCTCGCGGTCATCTACACCGCGTGGGTCCTCGGGTTCGACCTCGGGATAGCACGGGCGGTCTCTGCGGTTGTGCTCGCCATCGTCATCGGGCTTGCCATGGCGCTGATCTTCCGGTCCACCGACGTCGAGACGCTCAAGAAGAAGGCGATGGCGCCGAGCGTCGCCGGGGCGTGCGAGGAGGAGAAGCCGCGCTGGGTTACGCCCGCCTTCTTCGCCCTCCTCGTAGGGGTGCTGGTCTTCGGCGCCTCGCCGCTCGACTGGACGCTCCGGCTCGGCATCGTCTACGTCCTGACCCTCGCCATCGCCGTCCTGCTCATCTACTATTACGACCGCGACGAGGTGACCGACTGGGGGCTCGAGACCTGGGACCTGACGAAGAAGATCTTTCCCATCCTGATCGGGGGGACGTTTCTCGTCGGGATCATCGCCTTCTTCCTCCCGCCGGAGACCTTCCAGCCCTACTTCGGGGACAACTCGCTCGCGGCGAACTTCCTTGCGGCAGTCGTCGGGATGATTCTCTACATGCCGACGCTGCTCGAGGTCCCGATCATCGGCACGACCTTCGGCTACACCACCGGGCACATGGCTGCAGGACCGGCGCTCGCCCTCCTGCTCGCCGGCCCGACGGTCAGCCTCCCCTCGGTCCTCGTCATTTACCGGATCGTCGGGGCGAAGAAGACGGCGGCCTACGTGGCACTGGTGGTCGTTTTCGCGACCGTTGCCGGGTTCGTCTACGGGAACGGGATGCTGCTTATCTAGGAGAGGGTCTATGAAGACGGAGAAGAGAGAGAAGCCCTGCTGCGCCGCCGAAGCCCTGCGACGCATCCGCCGGATCGAGGTCGGGGGTGTCGTCGTCGGGCTCGCGATGCTCGACGACGTCCTGGACGACGTCATCGATCGCGGTCTTGCCGGGGAAACCGCTATCGGCGATGAACTGGTGAGACAGGTGAAGATCTACAACTACATCCCGAAGGAGGCGGAACCGCTCTACCGGGAGGCGCTCCTTTTAGCGTATCAGAACGAGGTGAAGAAACGATGAAGGTTGAAGTGCTCGGAACCGGCTGCGCCAAGTGCAAGCGGCTCACGAAGAACGTGGAGGCAGCGATCAAAGACCTCGGCATCGAGGCCGAACTCGTCAAGGTCGACGACATCACCGAGATCATGGACCGCGGCGTGATGCTGACGCCGGCGCTCGCCGTCGACGGGGAACTCAAAGTCTCCGGCCGGGTGGCGGACGTGAAAGAGATCAAGGAGATCCTGCAGGGGTGAGATGCCTTTCGCCCCCGTGGAGGAAAAATGGTGCTGATAGAGGTATTCGGGACCGGCTGCGTCAAGTGCAGGCGGATGCTGAAGAATGTCGAGATCGCGGTCAGAGACCTCAAGATCGATGCGGACGTCCACAAGATCGAAGATCTCGATGCGATGATCGATCGGGGGGTGATGCTGACGCCGGCGCTCTACGTCGACGGCGAGGCCAAGGTCGTCGGCCACGTCCCCTGTGTCGAGGATATCAAACAGATACTGCTGGGAGAGAAGTAAACCATGACGGAACAGAACATACCCCGGTGCGCCTGTGAATCCGGGATAGAGACGGAAGGCGGCACGAAACGGATCATCTTCGCCTGCGCCGGCGCATCGAAGGCCGGACAGCTCTCGAATGAGGCCGCTGTTCAGTTAACGAAGGAAGGATACGGGAATATCGCCTGCACGGCCTCCCTCGCCGTCTCTACACCCTCGATCAAGAAGAAGGTCGAGGCAGCGGACAAGGTGATCGTCATCGACGGCTGCCCGGTCGGCTGCGCCCGCCAGATCGCTGAGAAGGCCGGCATCACGCCCGACCAGGAGATCGTGGTCACGGACCTCGGGATCGAGAAAGGCGGGAGCCTCGACCTCTCCGAAGAGGACATCGAGACGGTCGTCTCCGCCGCCTGGGAGGGACGGGGGAGAGAGAAGCAGGAGCAGAGGGCTGAGGTCTCCGGTGGATGCGGCTGCGGTACCGATTGCGGTTGCGGGGGATCGACGGACACCCTCGTCGTTGAATGGCGGCATATCGGAAGAGACGTCGAGAACACCTGCGAGCGGTGCGGCGAGACCGGACGGGCGGTGATGGACGTCATCGAAGAGATACGCCCCATCCTCGAGGAAGGGGGCGTCGCGGTCCGGGTCGTCGAGACGATTCTCACGAACGAGGAGATCGGAGAGTCGAACAGCATCCTCTTCAACGGCGTGCCGCTCGAGGACCTGATCGAAGGGATGGAGGTGACCACCACGCCCTGCGCTTCCTGCGCCTGCATCACCGGGCAGGACGATGCAGCGTGCCGTGCGGTCGAGTATAACGGCGAGCGTTACGAGTCGATCCCGCCGGAGCTGATCGCCCGGGCGGCACTCAGGGCACTCGGGCTGGAGTGATACCATGAAGAAGAGAGTGCTCTTCGTCTGCACCCATAATTCCGCCCGCTCGCAGATGGCGGAAGGCTACCTGAACACCCGCTACGGCGACCGCTACCAGGCTTTCTCCGCCGGCACCGCGCCGGGAACCCTGAACCCCCATGCCATCCGCGCGATGGCCGAGATCGGGATCGACATCTCCGGCCACCGCTCAAAGGATCTCGGTGAGTTCGACGAGCAGGAGATGGACCTTCTCGTCGCCGTCTGCGAAGGAGGGCTCTGCCCCTTCTTCCCCTGGGCGAAGGAGGAGATCCATCAGGAGTTCCCCGACCCGTCGAGACTCACCGGCACCGACGAGGAGATCATGGCGGGCGTCCGGCGCATCCGCGACGAGATTACGGGCTGGATTGATGCGACGTTCGGGGGGGTCTGAACGGCATTCACCGTCATCGCCTGTTCGGGGATATCGAACACCGGGAAACTGACGGCCCAGACCGGGGCGATGCTCCTCCACTGCTCCTGCGGGGCGGTCGAGGCCTGTATCGCGGCCACCCGACCGACGGCGTCGCTGGAGGCTGCGGTCCGGCACGCGGATCGTGTCCTGGTGCTGGACGGGTGCGCCGACTGTTGCGGGCAGAAGAAGCTCCAGGCGCTCGGGGTCGAGCCGCACCTGCACCTTGTCGCAACTGACTGCGGCATCGAGAAGAACGGGATGGCCGAACCCCGGTTCGATGAGATCGAGCGCCTTTCAGCCGCCGTGCTGGAGGCGATCCGGCGGTGAACCGCGTTTTGTCCCCGACACGCAGTGGAGAGACGTCGATATCTTCGGCAGGGGAATGCAGTGATGAAGCATCACTGGAGAAAGCGTATATATCAACCTGTACAAGAACACAGAATCATTTCAAACTAAATTGCAACAGTCAATCCAGCGACAGGAGCGTCCCTGATGAAAACAAAACAACCATGCAGTCCTGAGGCCCCGCGCGTGCGCCGGGGGCTTGCCTGCAGCATAACCGGACGAAAGGTCCTGCCGTTAGTTGCGCTGTCGGTTCTCCTGGCCTTTGCCACCCTCTTTGCAGGATGCATGACAGAACCCGGCGGAGCGGATGCCGCCACCGTCTCGCCGCTCAACGGCACCGTCACGAACGTCGAAGTCATCCACTTCACCGCACCGAACCAGTGTTATTCCTGCGTGGTGCTCGGCGACTACGCCGAAGAGACGGTGAAGACACACTTCCCCGGTGAACTCGGCTCCGGGAAGGTGATCTTCGATCACGTCGACGTCGCCGACCCGGAGAAGAAGGAGATCGTCGAGCGCTACGGCGCGACCGGCTCGTCGCTCTGGATCGGCACCTACGACGACCAGGGCGGATTCTACAAAGAAGAGGATACCCGGGTCTGGTACAAACTCAACGACAAACCCGGCTACATGCAGTATCTCAAGACGCTGATCGGGATGCGTCTCGCCGGGGACTTCTCGCAATGAGCCTGATGGGGTTCATGGAGACGATGGGGACGAGCAGTGTTCCCCTCGTCGCCGCGTCCTTCATCGGGTTGATGATGGCCCTCTCGCCCTGCCCGCTCGCGACGAACATCGCCGCGATCGGCTACCTCTCCCGCCGGATCGGCAGCCCGGGGCAGACCCTCCTCGCCGGGGTGCTCTACAGCGCGGGAAGGGTGGTCGTCTACGTCGGCATCGCCGCAGCGATTGTGACCCTCGGGCTCTCCGTCCAGGGGATCTCGCTCTTCCTCCAGACCTGGAGCGAGGTGCTCGTCGGCCCGTTGCTGATCGTGATCGGGGTCGTGATACTCGATCTCGTCCCGCTTCCCTCCTTTCAGGGCGGCAGCAGGCGATTTGCCGCGTTCAAGGAGCGGGTCGCCGATCAGGGGCTCGCGGGAAGTTTCATCCTCGGCGTGCTCTTCGCACTGACTTTCTGCCCGTTCTCGGCGGTGCTCTTCTTTGCGATGCTGGTCCCGCTGGCGCTCCGGACCTCTGACCCGCTCGGGGTGCCGGCGGTCTTTGCCGTCGCGACCGCTCTGCCGGTGATCGCGTTCTCGCTGATCATGGTGACCGGGATCGCGAAGGTGGGGAGCGCGATGAAGGCGGCGGAGAGGTTCGAGTACTGGATGCGACGCATTGTGGGGGTGCTCTTTATCGGGATCGGGATATACCTTCTTGCGGCAATGCTGCTCGCGTGAGGCCGGATGCTACCGGGTGCGAGTCGCTCCCGGCGGCGCCCATCTGCCATGCCGTATAGATTCAACTTTTATTGAAACAGAAATATTCATAACCTATACGACCAACAGTAGTTCAAACCAGGTTGAAACACTCCGGCGAACCCGCCGGGGCGGACGTGAAGACCATGACAGGCGAGAATGAGAAAAAAGGCGAAGCAAAGATCGGATCACGGATAAAGAACCTCTTCTCTTCCGGCTGTGGCTGCGGTGGCGGCGGCTGTTGTGGGACGAAGATCGTCCCGAAGGCGAAGAAGGAAGAGCCCGAGACGAAGGAGGAGTAACGCACCTATCCGGGAGCGGGCCCCATGGATGTTCTCTCGACGCTCAT
The DNA here is from genome assembly GCF_023702065.1 of Methanoculleus oceani. NCBI lineage: Archaea > Methanobacteriati > Methanobacteriota > Methanomicrobia > Methanomicrobiales > Methanomicrobiaceae > Methanoculleus > Methanoculleus oceani. The sequence goes on from NZ_QFDM01000001.1 coordinate 404,893, forward strand.
CACCGCCGGGCAGTTCTTCGTCGTGATAACCGCCGAACTGATCCTCCTCTTTGTCGGGATCACGTTCCTCGTCGGGCTGCTCCAGGCCTACATCCCTGAAGAGCGGATACGCCGCGTGCTTGCCGGGAGGCGGGAGGGTGTCGGGAATGTCCTTTCTGCCGGGTTCGGGGCGCTCACCCCCTTCTGCTCCTGCTCGACCATTCCCATCCTCCTCGGCCTCCTCGATATCGGGATACCGTTCGGGGTCTGCATGTCGTTTCTGTTTGCGTCGCCGCTCTTGAACCCGGTGATCCTCGCCCTCCTCGTCGCGCTCGTCGGGGTCGTCCCGACCGCGATATATGCCGCCGTCACGTTTGCCGCCGCCGTGGTCATAGGCTGGCTCCTCGGCCGGCTCGGCTACGAGCGCTACGTCAGGGACGTGATGGTCGAAGGGCGGCCGGAGCCCTGTGACTGCGCCGCGGGCCACACAGTCCGCATACGGGGAGCGTTCTCCTTCGCGGTCAGCCTCTTTCGGCAGGTCTTCCCCTACCTTCTCCTCGGCGCGGGGATCGGGGCGTTCATCTACGGGTTCATTCCCGAAGACCTGATCGTCTCCCTCGCGGGACCGGATAACCCGCTCGCCATCCCGGTGGCGGCGGTGATCGGGGTGCCGATGTACATCCGGGCGGAGACGCTCATCCCGGTGAGCGCTGTCCTCCTCGAGAAGGGTATGGGGATCGGCGCCGTGATGGCCCTGATCATCGGCGGCGCGGGGGCGAGCATCCCGGAGGTGACGCTTCTCTCGGCGATCTTCGAGCGGCGGCTGGTCGCCGCCTTCGTGGCGACGATCCTCACGGTCGCCGTCCTCGCCGGCATACTCTTCCAGGTGCTCAGCGTGATCTGACCACGTTATGAGGTGAAAGAATGGATCCGAACATACTCTGCCGTGCCGCGGACGCCCTGCGGCAGGTCCGTCGGGCGCGCGAGCATAAGTATATCCTACCCGGTGCCGGGGCGGTGTATGCCGCCGCGCCGGCGAGGGAGTTTCGGGCCGACCGGCGCCCCGGCGGCTGCGGCTGCTCGAGGTGACCGGTGATGGGCACCGTCGACCAGATCCACTCACAGGCCGCCGGCTCGCGGCTCTCGTTCCTCGACCGCTACCTGACAGCCTGGATCGTCCTCGCCATGGTCGCCGGCGTCGCCGTCGGCTATCTTTTCCCCGCGGTGCCTGCAGCGATCACCGGCTTCGCGGTCGGGACGACATCGATCCCTATCGCGGTCGGGCTGATCCTGATGCTGTACCCGCCGCTCGCGAAGGTCCGCTACGAGGAGCTTGGCCGGGTCTTCCGGGACACCCGGGTACTCGGCCTCTCCCTCGTCCAGAACTGGGTCGTCGGCCCGGTCCTGATGTTCCTCCTCGCGGCAGTCTTCCTCTTCGACCGGCCTGAGTTCATGTACGGCCTGATCCTCGTGGGCCTCGCCCGGTGCATCGCGATGGTGATCGTCTGGAACGACCTTGCCTGCGGCGATTGCGAGTACTGCGCCGCGATCGTGGGCTTAAACTCCGTCTTCCAGGTCCTCTTCTATGCCCTCTACGCTTACGTCTTCATCACCGTCCTCCCGCCGCTCCTCGGGATCGGGGCCGGGACGGCGGTGCCGATCACGATCGCGGGCGTCGCCGTGACGGTCTTCGTCTACCTCGGCATACCGTTCATCGCCGGGCTTCTGACCCGGTTTACGCTCATCCGGGCACGATCGAAGGCGTGGTACCAGGAGCAGTTCATCCCGAGGATATCGCCGATCACCCTTGTCGCCCTGCTCTTTACGATCGTCGTGATGTTCTCGACCCAGGGGGCAAACATCGTCGCCCTCCCCTTAGATGTCGTCCGGATCGCCATTCCGCTCACGATCTACTTCCTTGTGATGTTCTTCTTCTCGTTCTGGATGTCCTGGAAGGTCGGCGTCGACTACGGCCGGTCTACCGCGCTCTCGTTTACTGCGGCAAGCAACAACTTCGAACTCGCCATCGCCGTCGCCATCGGGGTCTTCGGGATCGGCTCGGGTGTGGCGTTCGCCACGGTCATCGGCCCGCTCCTTGAAGTGCCGGTGCTGATATCGCTCGTGAACGTTGCCCTCCGACTGCGGGACCGGTGGTATGGCGGGGAGGCGACAGTGACATGTCCCGTCGGTGCCAATGGAGGAGGTACACCATGAAGAAGGAACTCGTCATCGAATGGAAACACATCGGAAGCGAGATCGAGAAGACCCGCGAAGAGTTTGAGGAGACCGGGATGACGCTCAAAGCGGTCCTCGCAGAGATCAGCATGCTCCTCGAGATGGAGGGGGTCGGCGTGCGGATGGAGGAAACCGTCCTCCCCGATGATGCCCCCGCGGGATCGGAGAGCCTCCTCTTCAACGGGGTCCCGGTCGAGGACCTTCTCGAGGGGGTCGAGGTGACCGCCGCGTCCTGCTCCTGCACATCCTGCGAAGACTGCGGGGGGGAGACGGAGTGCCGGATGCTCCGCTACAGCGGCGAGGAGTACAGAGTTATCCCGCCGGAACTGATCGGGCGGGCGGCCGCAAAAGCGCTTGAACTGGAGTGAAGGCGTGGCGGAGCCGCGCTTCGATGAGATCGAGCGGCTCAGCGGGGCGATCCGGGCTCACCCTTCCGGGCCGTAGCATCGTCTGAGGATTGCCGGGGGTGCTCCGGCGGCCGCCCCCGCGAGCAGGGGGGGATCGCCGGCGATATAATCCATAAACGGGACCGTTGGCGTCGTGGAGATTGCCTGCGCCTCCCGCCACTCCCAGACGGCGTCCATCACATCGCCTGCCGTCGCCATCACGCTCGCGGTCCCGACGTCCACAACGACCGGGTTCGTGATCTTCCAGCGTTCGACGACCGTATCGAGGAGCCGGCGCCGGACGGTCCAGACCATCGGCGGGTGCGGGTGCGTGAGCAGCCGGTCGAGTTGCTCCGCCCAGACCGCGCCCTGGAGCTCGAACCTTCCCACCTCGTCGACGACCATCAGATCGGTCCTGTAAGGATCCGGCGGCGCGAGCGCCCGGCGGCCGAACGCGAGCCCTTCCGGCCGAAAGTAGAATCGACCGTGGACCTCGCACCGGGGATCGGGATCGATCGAAGAGAGCTCCTCGTGCCCGCCGGTGGCAAGGTCGACGAGGGTGAACCCCGATCTGCGGCCGTCCCGCATATGCCCGGGAGCGAGCACGCCCCTGACCCGGACGTGCAGCCCGACGGTGAGCCCGAGGACCAGGTGCAGAAACGTCGTCTTGCACTGGCCCTGCCCGCCGGTGATGATGAAGACCGGCTCATCACGGGAGGCGTTCACTCCGGAGTACATGAGGATACATTGTGGCCGCGAGTATAAAACACTTTTACTCAAATGCTTTGTTAAAGTTAAATTGTTTACCGGTTAGATGCGTCCGGGGCCCGCAGCCCTCATGCGGGGTCCGATGCCAGGGGTCCCCATGGACCGGGAGAAGGCCCCTTTGGCCTGCAGAACCTCGTCCCGCGTGAGAGGGGACCGGAACCGGCGCCGCCGGGGGAGGAGACCGGTGCGTGAGGGGGCATACCCCCGCATATCATATAAGTAGCAACGGCGGACAATACCTTACGGAGATTTTCTTATGACAGACCAGAAGAACGGAACAAAGGTCGTGCTCCACACGACCATGGGAGCTATCACGATTCGCCTCTACGACGACATGCCGGTGACCGCGGGCAACTTTGCAAAACTGGCGAAATCCGGGTTCTACGACGGCACGATCTTTCATAGGGTGATCGCGGGATTCATGATCCAGGGCGGCGACCCGACCGGCACCGGGACGGGCGGCCCGGGATACACCATCACCGACGAGTTCGTGAAGGGTCATTCGAACACCCGCGGGACGATCGCCATGGCGAACACCGGCCGCCCGAACAGCGGCGGCAGCCAGTTCTTCATCAATCTGGTGAACAACGACTTCCTCGACTGGGACAACCCCAAGACGCCGAGCGCCCACCCGGTCTTTGGCGAGGTGGTTGAGGGGATGGACATCATCGACAGGATCGCGAAGGTGAAGACGAGCTCTTCCGATAAGCCGAAGGTCCCCGTCCGGATCGAGAAGGCCGAAGTCGTGGAGTAACGTCCCTCTACCCATGAGCGACGCCGGCGCCGGCCGCAAGAATCCGGGCTTGATCGAGGAGCGGATCGGCTACACCTTCAATGACCGCGCACTTCTTACGCGGGCACTCACCCGCCTCGCGTACACCCTGGAGGCGGGTCTCCCCCCCGAGACCCACATGGACGCTCTTGCCACCCTCGGCGATGCGGTCATCAACGTGGTCGTCGTGGAAGCGGTTGTTGCGGGCGGAGCGCACGACAAGGGCGCGATAACCAACAGAAAGATGAACCTGGTGAATATGACCCGGCTCAGAGGGCTCGCGGAAGACCTCGACCTCGCCGACTACGTCCGCTGGGGAAAAGGGGAGGCCGCCCAGCGGGTCTGGACCTCCGGCCGGGTCCTCGCCGAGTGCCTGGAGGCGCTCGTCGGCGCCGTCTACCTGGACGGCGGGATGGCCGCGGCCGCGGGAGTGCTCCGGCGGCTCGGGCTCACGGAGAAGGGGTAAGTTCTCGCCTTCATTCCTCCGTCGCCGTCGCCGACACGGCCTCTCTCGCCGGAACCCCCGCCGGCGGCCGCATCAGGAGCCAGGCGACGACGAACCCCACAGCGGCGAGGGCCGCGACCCACGGGAAGACCCCGAGGTAGGTCCCGGTCGCCGTCCGGATGAATCCCGCGAGCTGCGGCCCGACGATGGCGCCGGCGCCGTAGGCGAGGAAGACGACCCCGTAGCACCGCGGGTAGTCGCACGTCCCGAAGTAGGACGCCGTCGCCGCCGGAGCGATGGCGAGCCAGCCCCCGAGGCATCCCCAGAGGACGGCGAACGAGAGGATGTAGGCCGGTGCCCCCGGCGCGAGCCACATCAGGACCGATGCCGCCGCGATCAGCGCAAACGTCAGCATCGCCGTGGTGCGGGGGGATATCCGGTCGGCGAGACCGCCGAACGCCGGCCTCCCTGCACCGTTGAAGACGGCGAAGAACCCGACGAGGAGCGTCGCGAGCCCCGCGTCGACTCCGGCGAGCTCGGTCCCGACCGGTTTTGCGATCGATATCGCCATCAGCCCCGCGAGGCATCCGACGAAGTAGCAGGCGAAAAGGCCGTAGAACGTCCCCGTCCGGAGCATTGCACTGCGGTCGCACTCGCAGACCGGCGTCGTGCCGACCCCGGGCGCGGGCGCCGTCCATCCCGCCGGCCGCCAGCCCTGCGGCGGGAACCGGAGCGGCAGGGCCGAGATGACCAGCACGGCGATGAGCGTCACCCCGAAGACCTGAAACGTCGTCATCACCCCGTAGGCGGCGATCAGGGCACCTGCAGCGTTTGCGGTGACAAACGCCGAGAAGCCGAACCCGAGGAGGGCGAGCCCCACCGCGAGCCCCCGCCGGTCCGGGAACCACCGGGCTGCCACGGCGACCGGCGCCCCGTAGGCGATCCCGACCCCGAGGCCGCCGATGACGCCGTAGACGACGTAGAGGGCCTCGACCGACGTCGCCGTCGAGGCGAGGAGCCACCCGAGGCCGGTGAGGATCCCGCCGACGATCGTCACCCTCCGCGGGCCGTAGCGCTCGATATACTTCCCGGCGAGCGGCATCGCTATCGCGAAGAAGGCGAGGAAGACCGAGAACGGGAGGAGGACCTCTCCCGCCGTCACCTCCCGACCGAGCGCCGCGGTGAAGTGCGCCGCAAGCGGCGCGACGAAGACGCTCCATGAGTAGATGCTCCCGAGGCAGAGGTTGATGACGAGGCCGAGGGCGACGAGCCCCCAGCGCCCCTTCTCGGCAGGCATGCCGAAGACCTTCGGTGTGTCGGACATGATGTTCCCTCACGAAAGAAGAGGAGGGTTACTCCTCCAGAGTGGAGATGTCCCCCGGGTCCATGCCGAGCTCCCGGGCCTTTAAGACCCGGCGCATGATCTTGCCGCTCCGGGTCTTCGGGAGCCTATCCATGTACTCGATCTCGGCCGGCACCGCGACGGGCCCGAGGCTTTTCCTGACATGGCGGGCGAGTTCGTCGGAGAGGCCGTCGCCGGGGTCCGCACCCATGCGGAGGGTGACGAAGGCCTTGATGACGTTCCCCTTCAGGGGATCGGGCTTCCCGATGACGGCCGCCTCAGCCACCGCGTCGTGGGAGACGAGCGCACTCTCGACCTCCGCGGTCCCGATGTTGTGCCCGGAGACGACGATCAGGTCGTCGGCCCGCCCGATGACCATGATGTAGCCGTCCTGATCCTTCACCGCGAGATCGCCTGCGGTGTAGCATCCCGGGATGGTGTTCCAGTAGGCGCGGTAGCGCTCGTCGTTGCCGTGGACCGTCCGGAGCATCGCGGGCCAGGGTTCCTTGATGACCAGGAACCCGCCGGTGCCGGGCGGGACCGGGTTGCCCGCTCTGTCGACCACGTCCACGACGGCGCCGGGGATGGGCTTTCCGGCAAACCCCGGCTTCATCGCCTCGCCGATCATCGTCGTCACCATCTGCATCCCGGTCTCGGTCTGCCACCAGGTATCCACGATCGGGCACCGCCCGCCGCCGATCGCGCGGTAGTACCACTCGAATGCCTCGGGGTTGAGCGGTTCGCCGACCGAGCCGAGCACCCGGAGCGTTGAGAGGTCGTACTTCGCCGGCCACCCGTCGCCGTAGCGCATGAACATCCGGATGGCGGTCGGGGCGGTGTAGAAGATCGTCACCCCGAGGTCCCGGATCAGCTGCCAGTAGGCGCCCGGGTCCGGGTAGTCCGGCGTCCCCTCGACGAGGACGACGGTCGTGCCGACCGCGAGCGGGCCGTAGACGATGTAACTGTGGCCGGTGATCCAGCCGGTGTCGGCGGTGCACCAGTAGACGTCGTTCTCCTTGATGTCGAAGACGTGGCGGGTGGTGTAGTAGGTCCCGACCATGTAGCCGCCGCAGGTATGCACGATGCCTTTCGGTGCGCCGGTCGAGCCGCTCGTATACAGGATGAAGAGCGGGTCCTCGGCATCCATCGTCTCCGCGGGGCATTCCGGGGCGGCGTGGACCATGAGGTCGCCGTAGTCGACCTCCCGGGCGGGATCGAGGTCGACGGCCGGGGTTTCGCGCCGGAGGACGACGACCCGCTCGACGCACGGGGCGTGCGTGAGCGCTTCCCTCGCGATCCCCAGGAGGGGGATGGCTTTTCCACGACGGTAGCCGGCGTCTGCGGTGATGAGGACTTTTGCCTCCGCGTCGTTGATCCGCATGGCAAGCGCATCGGGCCCGAACCCACCGAAGACGACCGAGTGGACTGCCCCGATCCGCGCACAGGCGAGCATCGCGATGACCTGCTCGGGGACGAGCGGCATGTAGATGCAGACCCGGTCGCCCTTCCCGACACCGAGGCTCGCGAGACTGTTTGCAAACCGCATCACCTCGCGGTAGAGGCCGTCGTAGGACAGGACCCGCTCCTCTCCCTGCTCGCCGCGCCAGACGATCGCCGGCTTATCCTTCCGGTCGCCGGCGACATGACGGTCCAGGCAGTTGTAAGTGATGTTCAGGTGCGCATTGACGAACCACTTCGCGTAGGGGTAGTTCCATTCCCTGACTCGATCCCACGGCTTGAACCAGACCAGTTCCCGGGCGATCCGGTCCCAGAAGGCCTCCGGGTCGCGCACGAATTCCTGGTACGCCCGGGTGTAATCCGGTGTCCAGGCGGTCGCCTTACACCGGGGGTCGGGGAGGTAGCTTTTCTCCTCCAGTTTCACGGCAAATGTCTCTGCCATCTTCCCACTCTTCTACATGATTAATCATGCCGGATTGCCCCGGTCGATTCCCGTGCGGGTTCGACACAGTGCAAAAGCGGCTCATTTCGGGTCCGTCATTTTCCGATCGGTCGGCCCGTGGTCGTGTTGCTGTACATGCGGTCGCCGGCAACCTGTGCCGGCCCCCGCCGGGAGCGTGGTTTCTCCGGGCGCCTCCTCCCGTGTGGCCGCCCCAGATTATACATGATCTATCATGTATAATTTGACATGATCAATAATGTAGGATTTGGAGATAAACCTTATGGTCTGCCGGAAGGCCGGAGCCGGGGTTTTGCCCCGGGAGAGTGTTACAGCCACCCTTTCCGGTTGATGGCCACCGCGAGGAGGGAGGAGACGATCAGGGAGAGGATGATGATGATGACGAATCCGTAGGGGTGATCCTCAAGGGGAACGGGGACGTTCATCCCGAGGAAACTTGCGATCATCGTGGGGATAGCGAGGATGATGGTTATCGAGGTGAGGAGTTTCAAGATGTTGTTGAAGTTGTTCGATATGATCGAGGCGAAGGCGTCCATTGTCTCGGTGAGGATCGTCGAGTAGGTGTTCGCCATCTCGATCGCCTGCTTGTTCTCGATGATGACGTCCTCGAGGAGGTCGGTATCGTCCGCGTACATCCGGAGCGGCTGGAACGTCAGGGTCTTATCGAGGACGATCTGGTTGCTTCGAAGCGACGTCGAGAAGTAGACCAGGCTTTTTTTGAGGTTCATCAGCTGGATCAGTTCCCGGTTCCGCATCGACTGGTTCAGTTCGGCCCCGATCCGGTCGGATACCCGCTCGATCTGGCGCAGGTACTGGAGGAAGTAGGATGCGTTTAAAAAAAGGATCTGCAGTACGAACCGGGTCTTTTTGAAGGTGTAGAAGTGTTTCACCCGGCCGTTCGTGAAATCCTGGACGATCGCGTTCTCGCGGAGGCAGACGGTGACGATGGTATCGGGCGTAACGATGATCCCGAGCGGCATCGTCGTGTAGAGGATCGTCTGCTCGGGGTACGGCATCGGGATATCGATGACGATCAGGGTGACGCCGTCCTCGGTCTCGGTCCGCGGACGCTCCTCCTCGTCGAGTGCCGCACGGAGGTAATCCCCCGGGACGGAGAGTCTTGTCGCGACCTCCTCGATCTCCTCCCCCGACGGATTGATCATGCAGACCCATGAACCGGGCTCGAACCGCCCGGTCTCCTCCGTCCGGAGAGCCGGTGCTGCCTCAACCGTGCGGTATATGTGGATCATGCGGTCTCTCACCTCCTGAACCCGGGCTCACAGGATTACATTATCTGCGCGGCGGGAAGAAGGTATGGCCTCCCGGGAGGCATCGAGCTTAAAAAAAGGTTAGATGACCAGGATCAGCGGCGCAAAGACCAGCGCGACCATGGACATCAGTTTCAAGAGGATGTTGATGGCGGGTCCCGACGTGTCCTTGAAGGGGTCGCCCACGGTGTCGCCGACGACGGCCGCCTTGTGGGCCGGGGAACCCTTTCCGCCGAGGTGGCCCTGCTCGATGTACTTCTTTGCGTTGTCCCAGGCTCCACCGGCGTTCGCCATCGTGACGGCGAGGAGGAACCCGGCCGCAAGCGAGCCTACGAGCAGGCCGCCGAGCGCTTCGGTGCCGAGGACGAACCCGACGGCGAGAGGCGCGGCGACGGCGAGGATGCCGGGCAGGATCATCTCGCGCAGCGCCGAGTTCGTGGAGATGGCGATGCAGGAGGTGTAGTCGGGCTCGGCCGTCCCCTCCATGAGGCCGGCGATCTCCTTGAACTGGCGGCGGACCTCGTGGACGATGCTGTATGCAGCTTTCCCCACCGCCATCATCGTGATGGAGCAGAAGAGGAACGGAAGCATCGCACCGATCAGGAGGCCGATGAAGACGTTCGGGACCGATATGTCGATGACCGAGAGGCCGACCGCCTGGGTGTAGGCGGCGAAGAGGGCGAGCGCCGTCAGCGCCGCAGAGCCGATGGCGAACCCCTTGCCGATGGCAGCGGTGGTGTTGCCGACGGCGTCCAGGGTGTCGGTGATCTCGCGGACTTCGGGTTTCTGGTGGGACATCTCGGCGATACCGCCGGCATTGTCGGCAACCGGGCCGTAGGCGTCGACGGAGAGGGAGATGCCGAGCGTCGAGAGCATGCCGACGGCGGCGATCGCGATACCGTAAAGCCCGGCGACCTGGTACGAGACGTAGATCGCGACGGAGATGATCAGGACCGGCCAGATGGTGCTCTCCATCCCCTTCGCAAACCCGGTGATGATGGTGGTCGCAGCCCCGGTTTCGCTGGACTTGACGATGGCAAGCGTCGGGCTCCGGTCAAAGGAGGTGTAGAACTCGGTGATCAGGCCGATAGCGAACCCTGCTACGAGACCGGCGACGGTTGCGTAAAAGACCCCGATATACTCCGCCCCGAGGAGCGAGGTCACGAGGAAATAGACGGAGATGACGACCAGGACGAGCGCGGAGAGCAGACCCTTGTTGAAGGCCATGTGGATGGCACTGCTCTCGGTCTTGTTGGTCCTGACGAAGAACGAGCCGATGATGGACGCGACGATACCGACCGCGGCGATGAGCAGCGGGAGGACGATCACGTTCATGGTGATGGCGTTCGGGAACTGCGTGGCCGCGACGGCGACGCCGAGGACCATCGCTGCGATGATCGAGCCGACGTAGGACTCGTAGAGGTCCGCACCCATGCCGGCGACGTCGCCGACGTTGTCACCGACGTTGTCGGCGATGACGGCCGGGTTCCGGGGGTCGTCCTCGGGGATGCCCGCCTCGACCTTGCCGACGAGGTCGGCGCCGACGTCCGCGGCCTTGGTGAAGATACCGCCGCCGACACGGGCGAAGAGGGCGATCGAACTTGCTCCGAGGCCGAACCCGGTCACGATGGTGAGGATTTCAGCCTGGGAAAGCCCGGTTACGGTGCTGATGACCACGTACGCGATCGAGAGCCCGAGGAGCCCGAGCCCGACCACGGCCATGCCCATGACCGAGCCGCTCGCAAACGAGACTTTGAACGCATCTGCGATCCCTCTCCTTGCGGCGTTCGTGGTCCGGACGTTTGCGGCCGTGGCGGTGAACATGCCGATGTAGCCGGCGGTCGCCGAGAGCGCCGCACCGAGCACGAAGCAGGCGGCGGTGAGCGGGTTGATCCAGACGGCGAGGACGACGGCAAGCACGACGACGAATATTGCTATAGCGCGGTACTGTCTGTTCAGGTAGACCATTGCTCCCGTATGAATGGCGGCAGCAATCTTCTGCATCAGGTCGGTACCTGTACCCTCCCGCCTGATACTCATATACGAGTATCCTGCGAACAGGAGAGCAAGAACGGCACCAATGGGTGCCAGATATACCAGATCCATCTCTCTGCATTCCTCCGATTGAGTACCATATACAAAGGGATTCAACATTTTTAAATATGTGGAAAAGATCCGGGGAGATCTGATGGAAATTCAGCTAAAATCCAGCACTTCGGGCTGGAGTGTCTGGAGATCGACGACGAACGCCCGCGCGGGCGTAGGGTGGATATTCATCTGTTTCTGAAACGCAGTCTGGGACTGCCAGGTGCCGGTGTTCACTCCGAGGACGCCCCGGTAGCGGGTGATGCCGCAGATGTGGACGTGCCCCGTGAGGAGGATCTCCGGGAGCGGATCGATGACGAGCCGGTCGGTCTTCATCGCTGCGATGGGGGTCCGCATACCGTAGGGAGAGGCCAGCAGCCGACGTTTCAGCATCTCCTCCATGATCTCGCCGGGCCGCTCGTAACTCGCTCCCGGAATGAGCCCGATCATGTCGTCGATCGACCGCCCGTGGTACATCAGGACCCGGACGCCCTGGAGGTTCAGCAGGCAGGGGTTCTCGACGAGGGTGCAGTTTGCCGGGAACTTCCCGGTGAACTCCGGCGGGATCGCCGGCTGCGGCTCGGCCATCCTGACGACGTCGTGGTTCCCCGGGGCGGCGACGATCCGGATCCGGGAGGGCAGGTCCCGGAGCATCTCTGCAAAGACGTCGTACTGCTCGTAGATGTTCTTGATCGTCAGTTCGTTCTCCTGCCCGGGGTAGATCCCGATGCCGTCGACGAGGTCTCCCGCGATCAGGAGGTAGCCGGCGTCGGAGTCCTGGAGCCAGTCGGCGAACCGGTTCCACCCCTCCTCGAGGAACGTGTCGCTCCCGACATGAACGTCGGAGATCAGGACCGCCTTGCCCGGCCGGTCGCTCCTGAACGGGGCGTTGTTGATGGGAACGTCCGGGCGGGAGAGTTGCTCGGCGAAGAAGAGTCCCCCGTCGTTTGAGAGTTTTCCCTTGACCCCGATCACCTCGTCGGGGAGGATCCGCTCCGCCTCCGCGAAGGAGTCGTCCCTTCCTTTATTGAAGAGCACCCGCATGGCCCCGGTGGGATCCTCCACCTCGACGAGCCGGTGCCCTTTGGCGGTCGTCCGCACGTCGGCCACCATCCCGATGACGTTGCACTCCTCGTCCCGGTAGCGGTGGGGGGATTTGACCAGCGCCTCGATCGGCATCACGTTCATCCGGCTCCGGATCATGGAGGAGAGGCTGTTGTAGCGGTCCCGGAAGTAGTGGACGGCGTCCTCGTGGCCGCTGACGCTGCCCGTGGTTCCGGGGTTCCCCATGATCACCTCGAGTTCCGGATCGACGAGGAACCGGGTCCCGTCACGGACCTTCCGGAGGCCCGGGATATGCTCCGCTGAGATGACCAGGGTGCCGCCGGGGACCCCCGCTGCTATCCGGTCGATGAGCGTCGGGTCGTCCTGCTCCCGGATGTAACTCACCACATCAGGATGGACCTGATGCTTCAGCTCAAGGAACCGGCGTACGATCTCGGCGTTGGCGAGCATGGACTTCATGTTATTCTCCCCCCGGCAATATGGGTTTATCTTTTTCGCGCTTCACCCCCGGACAACCTATGTATATGAAGGATAGCAATCTCTTTAGAACAGATGTCGGATACCACCTGGCTGCAGCGTGCAGCATCGGCCCTCGCGGCGTTCCGGGAGAGTGACCGCCCGGTCGTCTCCCTCGCCCGGGATCTCCTCTGGGTCGTCGCGGTCGTGGGCGGCATTGCTCTTCTTCTCTACCTCTTCGCCGGCACCTGGCCGGCGGTGGTCACGATCGAGTCGGAGAGCATGGTCCCGAACATGAACGTCGGCGACCTGGTGCTCGTCGTCGACGAGGACCGGTTCGGCGGTCTCACGACGTGGGTCGAGGGGCAGAGGATCGGACACTCGTCCTTCGGGGACTACGGCGACGTGATCGTCTACCGCCCGAACGGCGCCGACTCCGTCCACCCGATCATCCATCGGGCGATGACCTACGTCGATACCGCCGCCGTGGAAGAGTCGGGACTCGGGCAGTACTACGAAGACCCGCACGGCGGCTACATCACCCGGGGGGACAACAACCCCTACATCGACCAGGGAAACCTCCGGATATCCGGCGTCGGGGTGGTCGAGCCGGTGAAGAAGGAGTGGATCGTGGGTAAAGCCCTCTTCGCGGTGCCGCTCATCGGCTACCTGCCCCTGCATCTCGTCGAGTTTGCCGTCATCGTCATCCTGATCATCCTCATCCACGATTTCGTCCTTGCGCGGCGCAAAGAGAAAGAGGAATAAATCCGGAATTACAAGAGAGTTGCTTACGATGCCGTATTCGCTGAAAAATCTCCTCGACGACACGCTCGCCGGCCACCGGCTCACGGAGGAGGAGGCCGTCCGCCTCCTTTCGACGCGCGACCGGGGCATCTGGGATATCGCCGCCGCCGCAGACGAGCTCCGGGAGCGGAAGGTCGGCGACGTCGTCACCTACGTCCGGAACCAGAACATCCACGTCACCAACATCTGCAAGAACCTCTGCGGGTTCTGCGGGTTCGGGCGGCGGGCGACCGACCCGGATGCGTTCTGCGACGGGAGGGACGCTATCCGGGAGAAGGCGCGCCAGGCCGCGGCCCGGAACGTCACCGAGATATGCCTCCTCTCCGGCGTCCACCCGGACTACACCCTCGACTCCTACATCGACCTCATCTCCTGTGTCCGGGAGGTGGCGCCCGGCGTGGACATCCACACGGCGAGCCCGGACGAGATTGCCTGGGCGGCGAAACGGAGCGGTCTCTCGACGAAGGAGGCGATCGATCGCCTGCGGGATGCGGGCCTCGGCACCCTGCAGGGCACGGCGGCCGAGATCCTGGTCGACGACGTCCGGCGGGTGATCTGCCCGAACAAGTGCGACACGGCAACCTGGGTCCGGATCATCAAGGAGGCGCACCGTCTCGGTCTCCGCTCGACGGCGACGATCATGTACGGCTCCTGCGAGAGCGAGGCGGACCGGGTCCGGCACCTCGCGGTCCTCCGGGAGATCCAGGACGAGACCGGTGGGTTTACCGAACTGGTGCCGCTCTCCTACCTCCACGAGAACACCGACCTCTACCTGAGGGGCCTCGCGCCTGCGGGCGCCACCGGTCGTGAGGATCTCCTGCTCTTTGCGGTCGCGCGTCTCTTCCTGGACAACTTCGACCACATCCAGATCTCCTGGGGTAAGGTCGGGAGGAAGACGGCACAGCTGGGGCTGTTCGCGGGCGGCGACGACCTGGGCGGGACGATGTTCTGCGACGACGTCAGCACGGATGCCGGCGGCGAGGGCGCCGACTACCTGGATCCGGACGAGATGCAGCGGATCGCAAGCGACCTCGGCCGGATCCTCAGGCAGCGGACGACGACCTACGAGATGGTGTGAAGTGCGACGGGCCGAAGGGCCGGAGCATGAGAAAACGCGCAGCGTTTTCGAGTTGCGACTGGTGGCGGGCCGAAGGGTGCGACTGCCGGAACGGCAGGAGCTTGAGAAGGGCGAAGGCCTTCGAGCCGGAGCTCGAGAAAACGCGCAGCGTTTTCGAGCAGCGACGCTCCGTCGTTGCCGGACGCCGGAATCGGTGAACTACTGAGACCGCGTCACATCCTGTTCAGGGCCTCCCTCCCGGGCATCCCGATCTCGACGCGGCGCTGCACCGCCGGGAGGTTTGCCGCCTTCACCTCGGCATCCATCAGGCCGTCGAGGTCTTCCAGGGTGGACTCCGAGGCACCGACGATCGCTGCGGGAACCCCGGCGTTTGCCAGCGCCTCGATATCGAACCCGTCCGTCCCGATCATCCCCTCGTCGGTCACCCAGGCCATCAGGCTGGTGCTTCCGACCGGGATGACGTATCCGTATGCATCCTTGTAGCTGAGTCGCGTCCGCTGGTGACACAGGATCTGCTGAGCCATGGCTGCCGGGGTACCCCGGGAACTGATAAGTGTATGCACCACCACCGGGCGCACCCGAAGGTTCTTGCCCTGACCGTGCCAGATCAACGTACCGCATCGGGGAAGGATGAGAGGTATGACGCCGCCACTGCGACAGATGCTTGGAGACGTGCTTGCCGGCCACCGGCTCACGGAGGAGGAGGCCATCGACCTCATGAGAACGCGTGACCGGGGCGTCTGGGATATCGCCGCCGCCGCAGACGAGCTCCGGGAGCGGAAGGTCGGCGATGTCGTCACTTACGTCCGGAACCAGAACATCAACGTGACCAATCTCTGCGTGAACGCCTGTGGGTTCTGCGGGTTCTCCCGGAAACCGGGAGACGCCGATCTCTTCTTCCACGACGAGGCCGTTGTGCGGGAGAAGGCCCGGACGGCGCGTGAGCGCAACGTGACCGAAATCTGCACGGTGAGCGGCCTTCACCCGGAGTTCGACGCCCAATCCTACGCAGATATCTATTCCTGGATACGGGACGAGGCTCCCGGGGTTCATATCCACGCGAGCAACCCGATGGAGGTGGCCTACGCCGCGAAGAGAAGCGGTCTCTCCACCCGTGAGGTGCTGCTGGAGATGCAGGCCGCGGGACTCGGGACGCTCTGCGGGACGGCGGCCGAGATCCTGGTGGACAGCGTCCGCGCGGCGATCTGCCCGGACAAGATCGATACGGCGACCTGGGTCCGGGTCATCAAAGAGGCGCACGATCTGGGCATCCGCTCGACGGCGACGATCATGTACGGCCACTGCGAGAGCGAGGCGGACCGCGCCCGGCACCTCGCGGTACTCCGGGAGATCCAGGACGGGACCGGAGGGTTCACGGAGTTCGTCCCACTCTCGTTCATCCACCAGAATACCCCCCTCTACCGGGCGGGGCTCGCGCGTCCCGGGGCGACCGGCAGGGAGGATCTCCTGATGTTTGCGGTATCAAGGCTCTTCCTCGACAATTTCGATCACATCCAGGCTTCCTGGGTGAAACTGGGGACGAAGATGGCGGGGATAGCACTTCTTTCGGGTGCGGACGACCTCGGGGGAACGCTTTTTGAGGAGAGTATCTCGCGGGAGGCGGGCGCCCGGGATACCGATTATCTGGATCCGGCCGAGATGCGGCGGATGGCCGCGGACCTCGGGCGGACGCTCCGGCGACGGACAACGACCTATGCCCTCCTTCCGGACTGATCCCCGGGAATGGCCGGATCGCTTCGTCCGCCCGCCGTATTCTGGGAAAATTATAAATGTCCCAAAATAGATTGTGGCTCCTCAACGTCGGCCGGACGCCGGCGATTGGGGGGAGTAAAAGATGGTAAATGGTCTTGTAGGCCTTGCAATCCTCTTCTTTGTACTGGCACTTATCTTCGCCATACTCGGGGCACGGGGCATTGCAGGGATGTCGATGTCGATCGCGAAGTGGCTGGTCATCATCTTCATAGTCCTCGCGATAATATCGCTGCTGCTCTGACCGCCGGCCGGGTCCATCGGCAGATGAACGGCCCTCATGGGCCCGGTATCCGGGCGGGCGGAGGATACCGGGTCTTCGGCAACGACGACGGCATCCTTTTTCCTGAAGGGCCCCGGCCTCACCTGGTGGGCGCGCCCGCCCCCGTGAACATGAGAAAGCCGCGGGCGTGCCCCTCCGGTACCGCGAGAGCCGGCTCTCAGTCCTCCGGCCGGAGATACCTGACGATTGTATCCGCGACCCCTGCGGCCCTCTTCATCGCCTGCTCGTCCTTCCGGACGTCTCCCGGCGCATAGCCCCTGCCGCAGACGTAGCCGAGATACGAGAACTCATGGGCGTTCAAGAACCCCTCCATGGTCTCGAGGGAGCGTTCCCCTCCCCGGTCGGCGCAGACGGCGACGGCCACGGCCCTCCTCCCCGAAAGCCTCCTGTCGTGGAAGAGGGAGTAGGTCCGGTCGATCAGGTTCTTCGTCTGGCCGTTGATGTCGTAGTAGTAGGTCGGGGCGCCGAGGACCAGCACTTCGCAGCCGATCATCTTCTCCGCCACGTGGGACCAGTCGTCATCCTCCGTCACGCACCACTTCGCATCCTTGCAGGCTTCGCAGCCTGTGCAGGGCCGGATGTCCATATCGGCAAGCGAGAGGTACTCGGTCTCGATGCCCGCCTCCCGCACCCGGTCGAGGATGGTAGTGACCAGCAGCGCGGTGTTGCCGTTCTTCCGCATGCTTCCGGAGATACCGAGAACATTCATACCCTATGCTCGCCCCCCGCGTTCTTGATTCTTGTGATCCGGGCATCCAGATCCAGACCCCGGAAGCAGGCGAGGAGCTCCGGGACCGGGTCGCCGGAACGGTGGAAGAGGTGGGAAGGGCAGGCACAGTCGCTGCACCCGAATCCGGGGACATGTGTCCCGCCTACGGCGCGGGCGAGGTCGCACTCGCAGTCCCGGTCTGTCGCGGCGGTGACGACGACGGCAGGGGCGAAGTGCGGGTCGAGGAGGAGGTAGTCGATGTGCCACCGGGGAGGGCGGTCGCGGCGAAGGGCGAGCCTCACGTGCCGGTCCGCACGGGCGAGGCCACCGCTTCCCTGCGCCGAACCGACGTAGACATGCCTGCCCGGCGCGAATTCCCTTGCCCCGAGGGCGCCGATGCGGACCTCGCACCGTGGGTTTTCGAGGATCAGGACGTAGACTCCCTTATCCATAAAACCGGAGCGCCTCCCGGGCGGCCGCGATATGCCTCCCGCCGCCGCGGGCGACGGGCTCCCCGTGCCCGGGGTAGAGCCCCTCGACCGCAAGCGCGCTAAGTCGCTCGATGGATGCCGCGAGCAGCCTCCGGTCCCCGCCCGGGAAGTCGTAGCGGCCGAAGGACCCGCCGGTAAAGACGGTGTCCCCCGAGAAGAGCACCTTCGCTGCTTCGTCGTAAAGGCAGATCCCGCCCGGTGTATGCCCGGGGGTGTGGATCACGCGAAGGCTCCCGACCCGGTCGCCGTCGGAAAGGATGGTCTCGGGGACGATCCCGGGCGACCGGGCCCCAAAGTGCATGGCGAGGCTCCGGGTATCGTCGGCAAGGCCGGGCGCGTCCGCCTCGTGGATGCAGACGGCCGCATCGCCGCAAAGCCGGGCGATCTCCCTGACGTGGGCGATGTGGTCGTAGTGGGCATGGGTGATGACGATCGTCTCGATCGCTTCGGCATACGGCTCCACTGCCATCGGGAGAACGCCTGCGTCCACAAGGACGTTTCCGTAAACGAACGAATTAGCGTAAGTCGTGCCGCTCGAGATCCACCGGACTGGCATGCAGACTAATATGGCTTCCGGACAAATGGTTCTTATGCACACCCTGATCTCTGCATGCCTGCGCGGGGTTCCCCCGGAGGTGGAGGCGATCGCCCGGGAGGAGGCCCTCGTCCCGCACCGTGCCGCGCGGGCCGTCACCCGCGGGCGGATCGTCATCCCAGCGAACCCCGTTCGGCCGCACCGGCTCTGCGCCATCGGGGAGGGCTGCAGGGTGCGGGTCAACGTGAACGTCGGGACGTCGGGCGCCCGGTGCGACGAGGACCTCGAGGTCGAGAAGGCGAAGGCTGCCCTCCGGGAGGGGGCGGACGCCCTGATGGACCTCTCGACCGGGGGAGATCTTGCCCGCATCCGGCGCCGGATCCTCGAACTCGATGCGCCCGTCGGCACGGTCCCGGTTTACGAAGCGGTCCGGCGGGCGGGGAGTGCCGCGGACGTCGACGCCGATCTGCTCTTTAAGGTGATCCGGGAGCATTGCCGGCAGGGCGTGGACTTCCTGACCCTGCACTGCGGCGTGAACCGCGATGCCCTCGCGTCGCTCCAGGCCGACCCCCGGACGATGGGCGTTGTTTCCCGGGGCGGGGCGTTCCATGTGGCGATGATGGCCTCGACCGATGAGGAGAACCCGCTCTATGCCGAGTACGACTACCTGCTCGAGATCCTCGCCGAGCACGACGTCGTCGTGAGCCTCGGCGACGGGATGCGCCCGGGTGCGCTCGTGGATGCCGGCCGCCTCGCGAAGACGACCGAGTACCTGACGCTCGGGCACCTGGCGAAGAGGGCGCTCGCCGCCGGGGTGCAGCGGATGATCGAGGGGCCGGGACATCTCCCGGCCGACCAGATCGGCTACAACGTCCGGATGCTCAAGGAACTGACCGACGGTGCTCCGCTCTACCTGCTCGGTCCGCTCGTGACCGACGTGGCGCCGGGCTACGACCACGTCGTGGGGGCGATCGGCGGCGCGATCGCCTGTATGCACGGCGCCGACTTCCTCTGCATGGTCTCCCCGAGCGAGCACCTGGCGCTGCCGGACCTCCGCGACATCGTTGAGGGGACCAGGGTGGCGAAGATCGCCGCGCACGTCGGGAGCCTCTCCCGCGCCGCGGCGAAGACGAAGAACCGCGAGATCCGGATGGCGGAGGCGCGCCGGGCGCTCGACTGGGATAAACAGTTCGAGGCGGCGCTCGTCCCGGAGGAGGCCCGGCGCATCCACGAGCGGGACGGGGAGATCGAGACCTGCTCGATGTGCGGCGACCTCTGCGCCGTAAAGATGGTGCGGGATATCCTCAAGGCCCCACAGGAGCGAATGGAGCCGTGAAAGGGTTCCGCTGAATATCCTCCTTATTTTCCAAATTTTCCATCGATCCAGACGGTTATCGCGTCCCGGCTCCGCCGGTAGGCGGCGAGTACCTTGTCGGGGGTTCCGGTGGCCCGACCCGGGTCCGGGAAATCGACGTGGAGCGTCTCCTTTGTCCAGGGAAACATCGGGCAGACGCCACCTGCACAGAGCGCGACCACGTAGTCCATCTCGGTTCCATCGAAGAGGGTGAGATCCTTCGCCCGTTGCTCTGAGATACTGATCCCGATCTCATCCATCACTCTTGCGGCGAGGGGATCAAGGGCGGTGGGGGCAATTCCGGCGGAGCAGGCCTCGTAGCGGTCGCCGTAGCGGGCGCGGAGGTAACCCTCCGCTATCTGGGTCCGGGCAGCGTTGTTCGTGCCGATGAAGAGCACTCTCTGCTTCATGCCCCTCTCTTGCCGGCCGGATCGTGAAAAAGGTATTTCAGGCGCTGTGCGCGCCGAGGATCCGGACTGCGAGCAGGGCGGCGTTCTCGCCGTTATCCACCCCGACGCAGGCCACGGGGACCCCCCGTGGCATCTGGACGATGGAGAGGAGGGCGTCGAGACCCATAAGTTTCCCGCTCACCGGGACCCCGATCACCGGCCGCTCTGTTTTCGAGGCGACCACTCCGGGGAGCGCCGCCGAGAGTCCGGCGATCGCGATGAAGACATGGGCAGTGCTCCCTTTCACGTACTCGTCCAGTTTGTCGGGGTCACGGTGCGCCGAGATCACCCGGTAGTCGTAGGATACATCGTGCTCCTTTAAGACTGCAAACACCCTCTCCGCAACGGGGCCGTCCGAGGCGGAACCGCAGATAACCGCGACGTCAACCATATCTAACTTCGGTATGCCTTCGCCTCTTCTTCTCTCTGCCGGTATCGCATGGTGGAGAGGTTGATATGAATCCACATCCAAGTTCCTTGCAGGAACAGCGTCTGTCCTCGACGAGACGATATGGACTGATCTCTCATGGAACACGAACCACTCCTCATGATCCCGGGCCCTGTACCCGTCCCGCAGCGGGTACGCGCCGCCATGACGCGGCAGGCCATCAACCACCGCGGTCCTGAGTTCGGGGCCGCGTATGCGGACTGCGTCCGGACGTTAAAGACCCTTTTTGGCACCGCAAACGAACTCTACGTCATCAGCGGCTCGGGAAGCGCCGGCATGGAGGCCGGGATCGCCAACTTCGCGCGGGACAAATTGATCGTCTCGCTCATAAACGGCAAGTTCGGCGACCGCTTCGCGAAGATCGGAGAGCGTTACGGCACCGTCACACCCATCGAGTCCGGGTGGGGAACCCCGCTCGATCTCGGTGCCCTCGAGCGCGAACTCGAGGCCGGGGCCGAGGTCGTGACCATGGTCCACAACGAGACGAGCGCCGGGATCAAGAACCCCGCGCCCGAGGTCGGCAGACTTGCCCGGAAGCACGACGCGCTCTTCCTCATGGACGGGGTCACCTCCATCGGCGGCGACGACGTCCAGATGGATAAGTGGGGCGTGGATATCGCCGTCGTCGGCTCGCAGAAGTGCCTCGCCGCCCCGGCGGGTCTCGCCGCCATCGCCGTCAGCGAGCGTGCCTGGGACCGGATATCGGAGAAGCGCCCCTTCTACCTGGATATGGCCGCCTACAGGAAGAGCGGCAGGGGCACCCCGATGGAGACCCCCTACACCCCGGCGGTCCCGCTCTTCCTCGCGCTGTGCGAGGCGTGCAAGATGATCGAGGAGGAAGGCGTCGGTGCCCGGATCGCCCGCCACCGCCGGATGGCCGACGCCGTCCGCGCCGCGGCGAAGGGATGGGGCGTCGACCTCTTCCCGAAGCTCGACGCACACCATGCCTACTCGAACACCGCCACCGCCATGCGGATCCCCGATGGCGTCACCGATAAGGATCTCCGTGGGACCGTCAAGCAGTTCGGCATCGAGATCGCCGGCGGCCAGGACCACCTCAAGGGCAAGATCTTCCGGATAGGCACCATGGGTGGTGTCGGGGCGCAGGAGATCCTCGCCACCCTCGCGGCCGTCCAGTACACCCTCAGAAAGTCCGGGTTTGAGGCCGGCGACGGCGTCGAGGCAGCCGCCGGGGTGCTTCTCGGATGAAGATCGGGATCGCCGACACCACGTTTGCCCGAATAGACATGGGCCGGATCGCCATCGATGAGATCCGGAAGCACGCGAGCGTGGGGCTGGAGCGCTACGTCGTCCCCGGGATCAAGGACCTCCCGGTGGCGTGCAAGAAACTTATCGAAGAGCGGGGGTGCGATCTCGTGATGGCGCTCGGGATGCCCGGAGGGGCGGAGAAGGACAGGGTCTGCGCCCACGAGGCCTCCCAGGGCCTCATCCTCTGCCAGCTCCTGACCAACCGGCACATCATCGAGGTCTTCGTCCACGAGGACGAGGCGAAGGACGCAAAGGAGCTTGCCTGGCTGATGGAGCAGCGAACGAGAGAGCACGCGGTGAACGCCGTCCGGCTCGCGCTCCGCCCGAAAGACCTCGAGAAGCTCGCCGGGACCGGCCAGCGGCAGGGGTTCGAGGACGTCGGGCCCGCACGCCCCTGACGCAAAAAGTGAGGATTATCAATAACCGGTGCGAGTAGTACCACAGGAAGGATTAAAATGACGGTAAAACTTGGATTCGTCGTCGCGGAGTTCAACCGCGACATCACCTATATGATGGAAATCGAGGCCCGGGAGCACGCCGGTTTCCTCGACGCGGAAGTTGCCGATACGATCTATGTCCCCGGCGCCTACGACATGCCGCTCGCGATCAAGAAGTTGCTCGGACGCGGGGATATCGACGCGGTCGTCACGATCGGGTGCGTCATCGAGGGCGCCACCCAGCACGATGAGATCGTCGTCCAGCATGCCGCGAGGAAGATCATCGACCTCTCTCTCGAGTTCGGCAAGCCCGTCGCCCTCGGCATCTCCGGGCCGGGGATGACCCGGATGGAAGCGACCGAGCGTATCGACTACGCGAAGCGTGCCGTCGAATCGGCCGTGAAGATGGTCCAGCGATTGGGATGAGGAGCCTCTCGGAGAAGATTGCGGCCATCGCTCCCTCCGCGACGATCGAGATCTCGAACGCCGCAAAGCGGATGGCCGCGGAGGGCGTCGACGTCATCAGCCTCTCGATCGGGGAGCCGGACTTCGATACCCCGGCCCACATCAAGGACGCCTGCGTCGACGCCCTCTGCCGCGGGGAGACCCACTACGCCCCGAGCGCCGGAATACCTGCACTGACGGGCGCGATCGCGGAGAAGATCACCCGGGAGAACGGCTTTGCCGTGCAGCAGGACGAGGTGCTCGTCACCTGCGGGGCGAAGGACGCCATCTACGAGGCGATGGAGGCCGTCCTGAATCCCGGGGACGAGGTGCTCATCCTCGATCCGGCGTGGGTATCCTACGAACCCTGCGCCCGTCTCGCGGGCGCCGGCGTCCGGCACCACCCGCTCTCTCCCGCGACCTTCCAGGTCGACGATACTCTGCTTGACGCCGTCGGCCCCCGGACGAAGATGGTCGTGGTCAACTCCCCCTCGAACCCCTCCGGCGCGGTGCTTGATGCGGCTTCAATCCGGCTCATCGCCGATATCTGCCGTGACCACGACCTCTACGCTCTCTCCGACGAGATTTACGAGAAGCTGGTCTACGGGAAGGAGCACGTCTCCCTCGCCTCCCTCGAGGGCATGGCCGAGCGGACGATCACCGTCAACGGGTTCTCGAAGGCCTACGCGATGACCGGGTGGCGGATCGGCTACGCGGTCGCTCCCCGGCCGATCATCCGGCAGATGGAGAAGGTGCAGCAGCACACCATATCGCACCCGACGACGTTTGCGATGTTCGGCGCGGTCGCTGCGCTTCGAGGCAGCCAGGACTGCGTGGAGGCGATGCGCCGCGAGTTCGAACGCCGGCGCGACTACGTCATCCCGGCGCTCCGCGACCTCGGCTACGTCACCGCCCCGGCGGACGGCGCCTTCTACGCCTACGTGAAGGTCGACGGCGACGATATGGCGATTGCCCGGTCGTGGCTCCGGGACGCTCATGTGGCGGTCACCCCGGGAACCGCGTTCGGCACCCCCGGCTGGCTCCGCGCCTCCTACGCGACCTCGATGGAGAACTTAAAGGCTGCGATCGGGCGGATCGCCCGGGTCTAGAACCCCTTACTTTTCCCCAGCTCCGGGTTTGCAGCCCGGGTCTAGAACCCCTTACTTTTCCCCAGCTCCGGGTTTGCAGCCCGGGTTCGGTTCGACAGCCGTTGTGCCCTCTCGTGGTATTTGACCGCCTCGGTGGGGCGGTCAAGATAGACGAGCGCCATCGCCTTTCCGTTGAGCGCTTCGGCGTCGTCGGGGCTGAAGGCGAGCGCCTGGTCATAGCAGTCGAGGGCCTCCTCGTAGCGTTCCAGGAGCACGAGAGCGTTCCCCTTCGTGCTCCAGACCTCGTGTTTCGAAGGGTCGATCTCGAGCACGTGCGAGTAGCAGGCGACGGCTTCGCCGTACCGCCCGAGGATGAAGAGCGCAAGGCCTTTATTATACCAGGCGTCCGCGTTCTCCGGGTGGGCCAGGAGTTCCTGGTCGTAGCAGACGAGTGCCTTGTCGTAGTGCGAAAGAATGGAGAGGACGCTCGCTTTGTTGTTCCAGACCCCGCGGTTCTCAGGGTCGACCTCGAGCGCCCGCTCGTAGCAGACGAGCGCCTCTTCGTAGCGTTCGAGCTGGTAAAGTGCGTTGCCGTAGTTGTTCCAGGCGACGGCGTTCCCGGGGTCCTTCCGGACCACGGCCTGGTAGCAGGTAATCGCGGCCCCGCAGTTTCCGAGGGCATAGTAACACTCGCCCCGGTAGTAGTCTGAGTCCGTGTAGTCGGCCCGGATCCTGAGCGCCTGGTCGAAGCACTCTACCGCCTCCCCATAGCGCTTCAGGACGAAGAAGAGAAGGCCCTTCTGGTACCAGATCTCCGCATCGACGGCGTTTTCCCTGAGCGCCCGGTCGAAGCAGGCGAGCGAGAGGTCGTAACGCTTCAGTTTCTTCAGCACTATGGCCTTCTGGTACCAGATCCCCGGATGCTCGGGGTTGATCCGGAACGCCCGGTCATAGGCTTCGAGGGCCTCCTTGTAGCGTTCGAGGTTCTGCAGTGCCCTGCCCCGGTTGTAGCAGGCGCCGGCGTCGTCGGGACGGAGAGCGAGCGCCCGGTCGAAGCATCCCACGGCCTCGTCATAGCGCTGAAGCGCCGCAAGCGTGCATCCCCGGGTGTACCAGGTGTCGGCGTGGTTCGGGTCGATGACGACGGCCCGATCATAGGAGGCGAGCGCGTCCTCGTAGCGGGAGAGGAGGATCTGGATCGTTCCCCTGGCATACCAGGCGTTTGCGTTCCCGGGATCGAGCGCGATGACCCGATCGTAACAGTCGATAGCCGCGTCGTACCGGCGCTCGGCAGCGAGCGCCGTTCCGCGGGCGAGCCAGGCCTCGACCCAGCCCGGTTCGAGCGCGACGACCCGGTCGTAGCAGGCGATCGCGTCAGGGGCTCGCCCGATCTTTCGGAAGGCGTGGCCCCGGATGAGCCAGCCACTCGCGGAATCCGGCGCGAGTTTCACTGCCTGACCGCAGGAGCCGGCCGCTTCCCGGTACTCCCGGAGATCGTACAGCACCTGCCCCCGGGCGTGCCAGAGCCGGGCGCAGGTGGGGTCGATCCTGATCCCCTGGTCGAAACATTCGGCCGCTTCCCGGTAGCGCCGGGCGTCTCTGAGGGCGAGTCCTTTGTGATACCAGGCTGCGGTGACGTTGGCGTTCAGGCTGATCGCCCGGTCGTAGCACTCGACGGCCCGGTCGTACTGCCCCTGCTCGGCGTATGCCCGTCCCTTCCCGCACCAGGTTTCGGCGCTCTTCCAGGGGAGTTCCATTTTGTGAGTGATTGCGGTCCTCGGGCAAAAAGGGTTTCGATAGAGTTCGCGGGAATGTCTCCGCCTGGAAGGAAAACCCTTCCCTGCAATGCTTCCTTCCCGGGACCCGATCGGCCCGGTGCGTGGGATCGATTGGCAATGTATACATGCTCCGGGATCAAAACCGGGAATCAGGGTAGCCCGATCGGGCCGGATGAGTATGAAGAGGATGCGCGATACCCCGAACCGCGATCGTCCGCGCGAGAAACTGGCAGAACGGGGACCGCAGGCGCTCACCGATGCCGAACTGATTGCTCTTCTCCTCGGGCGGGGCACAAAGGCGCGGGACGTCCGGCAGGTTGCCGGCGACGTCGAACGCTACCTGAAGAGTGTCAAAGACAGTCCATCCTATAACGAACTCCTTGAGATAGACGGGATCGGCTCGGCGAAGGCCTGCGAGATCATGGCCTGCTTCGAACTCGGGCGGCGGTATCTCGGGAACGACGGCGTCTCCGGGCACCGGATCGCCTGTCCCGAAGACGTCCTCCCGCTTGTTGCGGAATGGCGGGACAGGAAGCAGGAGTACTTCTTCTGTATCACCCTCAACGGCGCCGGCGAGGTGATCGAACGCCATATCGTCACCGTCGGGATCTTAAACCAGAGTCTCGTCCACCCCCGGGAGGTCTTTGCCGAGGCGATCGCCGACCGCGCCGCCTCGGTGATCCTGGTTCACAACCACCCATCGGGCACGCTCGAGCCTTCCACCCAGGATCTCGGCATCACCCGGCAACTCGTCGAGGCCGGATCGATCCTCGGCATCAGGGTGCTCGACCACGTCATCGTCACGAAGAAAGGCTACGTGAGCCTGAAAGAACTCGGGCATCTTTGACCTCCGGGAGCGGTATGAGCACTCATTTTCGGAACTGCCGGATCGGAAACGTTATATTTTTCTAACATCATGTTAGATATAAATAACAGGTGAATCGATGAAAATGGGATACGCGGTACAGATTGCAGCGGGAACGGTTCTCGGGGCTGCCGGACTTCTCCTCCTGTTCCTCATCGACGGGACAGAGGTGATCTCCCCGATCCCGGTGACGATCGGCGCGGCGCTCCTTGCGGCGGCTCTCGTGCGGTACCGGGTGTCCCCGGGCGAACCTCCCGTGAGTCCCGGTCGATGCCCCGGCAGGGCCGGTTCTATTCCCCGGTTCGGGTTGAATTCCTCTGGAGGATCCCCGAAATCCGATAGATACCCCATCATTCGCCACCGTGATCCTGAAAAAAGTTTATCACTTCCCATCGGCCAAGAATACACGAGGCGTACTTAACCATGGAAACAGGATTTCTCCGGGTACTGCTCAACCCCGGGCGCTTCTTTGAGGCGCGCATGCAGGATGAGCCGAGCCTGAAGATACCGGCGCTCATCGCGCTCGTCATCGGACTGATCGGCGTGGTCTCTGCCGTGCTGATGGCGAATATCACCATTGCCATGCTTCCCGATGAGATGCAGGGGCTCGGGGTGCTCATAACAATCTTCTCCGCCGCTATTGCCTTCATCGGGGGGCTCCTGGTGTGGGTCATCTACGGCTTCGTCTTCTACCTCGTCTCGATGGTCTTCAAGGGCTCAGGAGACCTCAAGCGGACACTGGAGTTCACGGGCTACGGGCTTCTGCCCCAGGTATTCGGGGGCATCATCGGGACGTTCTTCACCTATCAGCTTCTCTCGGGCCTGACCGTCCCGCCCATGACAAGCCCCGAGCAGATCGCGGAGTTCTCCGAGAGCCTGGTGAGCATTCTGACGACCGATCCCCTGGCGCAGATCGCCGGGCTCGTGAGCATCCTCTTCATGATCTGGAGCGCGAACATATGGGTCTTCGGCATGAAGTACGCACGGAACCTCTCCACGCGGGACGCGGTCCTCACCGTCGGGATACCCATAGGTCTCTACATCCTCTATACGCTCATTACACTTGCCGGATGGCTGTAACATGAAACCACTCTATCTTGTCATCATATCACTCCTCTGCGCCGTGATAGCGGTCGCCGCACCGGTGAGCGCCGCTCCTGCAGACATCACCGTCGTCTCCTCGTCGCTCGACCCGCCGGTCCTGATGAAAGGGGATACCGGGACGCTGACAGTCGTGATCCAGAACAACGGTGCCGAGACCGTGGCCATCAAGAGCGCCCGGCTCTACGGCAGCGGGGTCGTGCCGCTGAGCGAGCCCTACCCCTCGGTCGGGGAGATCGGCGCCGGGAACAGCAAGACGTTCACCTTCACCGTCCGGGCGGACGGGGGCGAGGGGACGTTCTACCCGCAGTTCGTCCTTGACTTCCGCGACGGTGCCGGCAGCCTCCGCTACCCGGTCCCGGTCCAGGTCGAGAACACCCCACTCAGCGCGTCGGTGATCGGCAAGCCGGACGCCTTCGCCGCAGGCCGGACGGCCGAGATTACCGTCCGAGTGGGCAACCCCCGCCCGAACGCCGCCTCCGGCGTCCAGGTGATCCCGCAGGGGACCGGCTTTTCCGCCACCCCGACCGGCGGGTTCATCGGTGCTCTCGCCCCTGACGCGTCCGGGACCGTCGTCTTCAACCTGACCCCGACCACGGAGACGGCCGTCACGTTCCAGGTGGTCTGGCGCAACGGGATCAACACCCACACCGCCGATCTCGTGCTGCCGGTCGCCTTCGGCGAGGACAAGCGGCAGGCGGACCCCATCATCACCAACGTCGAGGTCGCGCCCGTCGCCGGCGGCTACCGGATCGTGGGCGACGTCATGAACGCGGGCCTCGAGTCCGCCCGGTCGGTGCTCGTCACCGCCGGCGCGCCCGCGACCCCCATCGATCCCTTCCGGGTCTACGTCGTCGGGACCCTCGACCCTGACGACATCTCCTCGTTCGAGGTGACGTTTAAGGCCGATGCGACCACGACCGAGATCCCGGTCGTCGTCGAGTACCGGGACGACGACGGGAACCGATACGCCGCGACGACGATGGTCGGGCTCGGCGGCACCACGGCGCCGCTCGAGGAGCGGGACGGCGAGTTCCCGGTTGCCGGGATCGTCGTCGTGGTGCTGGTCGCGCTCGGGATCGCCGGGGCAATCTACTACTCGTGGAAGCGGACGTAACGACGATGCCGGTCATCAGTTTCGAGCACGTGAGCAAGGTCTACCCCCTCCCCGCCGGCGACGTCGTGGCGCTCGACGGGGTCGATATCGCCATCGAGCAGGGCGAGTTCGTCCTGGTCATGGGGCCGTCGGGGTCGGGGAAGTCGACGCTCTTAAACATCATGGGGTCGCTCGACGTCCCGACCTCGGGCGAGGTCACCATCGCCGGCAACCGGATCGGCGGGATGGACGACGACGACCTGACCCTGCTACGGCGGGACCACATCGGGTTCGTCTTCCAGCAGTTCAACCTGATCCCGCTGCTCTCGGTGGTCGAGAACGTCGAGTATCCGCTCATCCTCAAAGGCCGGCAGGACGGGTCCCGCGAGCGGGCACAGGAGGTCCTCGCCGCGGTCGGGATCGCGGAGACGCACTTCACCCACAAGCCGGGCGAACTCTCCGGCGGGCAGCAGCAGCGGGTCGCGATCGCCCGGGCACTCGTCAACGACCCCGACTTCCTCCTCTGCGACGAGCCGACCGGGAACCTGGACTCGAAGACCGGCACCGCCATCATGGACCTCCTGGACCGGATGAACCGCGAGGAGGGCAAGACCGTCGTCATGGTCACCCACGACCCCCACATGACCGACTACGCCGACCGGACGATCCGGCTCGTCGACGGGAGGGTGGCAGAATGACTTTCTTCAACCTTGCCCGCCGGAACGTCAGCCGTCACTGGCTCCGGTCGGTCCTTGCGGTCATCGGTATCGTCATCGGGGTGATCGCGATCGCCACCCTCGGGATCATGGGCAACAGCATCGGCCTCATGTTCGGCGACATGGTCACCGACGTCGGCGACACCCTCATCGTCTCTCCGGCGACGGGCGTGGGCGGGGGAAAACTCACCGAACGGCAGGTTGCCGATATCACACGGGCGGTCGGCTCCAACCTGGTCATACCGTTCTCGAGCACCGCCGATAAGATCTCCGTGGGCGAAAAGGAGGGCGGCGCGATGCTCTACGCGATCCCTGCCGGGGATATCCCCTCTCTGCTCGAGGTGGAGTCGGGAGCCTACCCGAGGGATACGGGCGCCGGGTGCCTGATCGGGAGTCAGCTTGCCGCGAACAGCAGGGAAAACGGCCTGAAACTCGGTGCCCGGGTCAGGATAGGCGGCGAAACCCTCCGGGTCGTCGGCGTGCTCGAAGAGCGGGGGATGGGGTTCGACATCAACCCCGACTACGCCATCGTCGTGCCCTACTCCTGGTACTCGAGTCACTACGACGAGGACGATTACGACCAGGTGATCGTGAAGGTCAGAGACGTCAAGGATATCGACGCGGTCAAGGAGTCGATCGAGCAGAGGATGAACCGGCGGGAGGACGTCGTCACCGTCATGGACACCAGGGGGATCCTCGAGAGCATCTTTGAGGCCACCGAGTCGATCACGGTCTTTCTGATGGGCATCGGTGCGGTATCGCTCATCGTCGCCGGCGTCTCGATCCTAAACGTGATGCTGATGTCGGTGACCGAGCGGATCAAGGAGATCGGTGTCCTGCGGAGCATCGGCACCCGCCGGAGCGAGGTGATGCGGATGTTCATCTACGAGGCCCTCTTCCTCGGCCTTGCGGGTGCCCTCATCGGGGGAATGCTCAGTTTCGGCGCTGGCTACGTTGTGACGGCAATCTTCGTCGGGAACGCGGATTACCTCTTCGACCCGACGAGTCTTCTCTACATCATCTTCGGGATGGCCTTCGGCGTCATCACGAGCGTGGCCTCCGGCCTCTACCCGGCCTGGAAGGCGGCGAACTTAAACCCGATCCAGGCGTTGCGCCACGAGTGACGACTTACCCCGCACACTTCTTTTTTTCCCGCTCGATCGCGTCGCGAAGCGTGCCGATGGTGTCCCCGGTTTTTGCGGGTGCGTCCGGAAGGAGGGTGAGGTACTCAAGTTCTCCCTCGGTGACGAGGAGTGCAACCGGTGTCAGGCTGACCGTGGCGGCTCCCTCCATGCAGATCGCGAACGTCCTGACGATGGGGATGATGCACCGGTCGCCGACCCTGCGGCCGCCGCCGACGACGAGGTCGGTCTCTTCACGCACCCGGAGCACCTCTTCCCGATACCCGGCGAAGCCGCTGCCGCACCTGTTTCTGCAGGAGAGCCCTCACCACCGGGATGAGGATCAGGAGCGGGCGGCGGATCCGCATCTTAAGCGTGAAGGTGCCTTCGAAGATCCTCTGATTGAAGACCGGGGTCATCACGAAGTCGACCGCCTCAACCGGCCAGAGGGCGTAGCGGACGGCGGTGCAGTAACCGTAGACGACGCCGGTGTCGGCGGGACTCTCGAGGCCAAGGGTGACGTCGCCCCGGAGCGTCTCGAGGCAGAGGGACCGGATGAAGGCAGCAAGGATCTTCTGGAGATGGGGCCAGAGGTCGCCGGCGGCGTCGAGATACTCTCTCACCGAAAGAGCCGGTTTTGGCTTCTCCTCCTTCTTCACCTTCTTTTCCTCCGGCTCTGCTGCCGCTATCTCGCGGAGATCCCGGGTCATGACCGGGCGGCCGGCGAGGAGAATCTCGAGCACCTGCACCCCGTCGGTGACCCGGACCCTCGCTCCCACGATGCCCCAGGCTACGGTTGCCGTCGCCCGGGCACTCTCCCGCCTGCAGTCGGCGACCGTCGAGACGGTCACCGGGACCAGGTACAGGGCAAGCAGAACGAGCAGAAGGATGACGGCGACGACGAGCAGGATGGAGAAGAGAAGTGTCGCGGCCATGGAATGGAGGGGAAGAGATCCTTATGCCTCTTCACCGCTCACCGGGATCTCCTTTCCCTCTTCCGATACCCGGGGCATCTTGCCCTTGCGCTGCTGCATCATCTCGGAGCCCTTTTCGAGCACCCTCTCGACGTGGGGGCCGACAGCCTCCCCGATCGTCGAGATCACCTCGGCGATCTCGCTCTTCTTCTTGAGCGATACCACCTGGATGCCCTCGGGGCCGGGGACACCCCTGGTGATGATGATCAGGGCGACGGCCGATATGCCGCCTCCGCCGCCGGTCCCGGCCCCGCCGTGATGGCTGCCTTCCCTGAACCCTCCCGTGCCTTCGCCACCGCCGAATCCGAGCCCGAACTCGGCGACCGGTATGATAACCCGCTCGCCGGCCTCGATCGGGGCACCGAGAACGGCGCTCGCGCAGAGTGTTCGTGCAAGTTGATCCACGGTTATCTGGAGCATCGATTCGCCAGTCATACCATTCACCACAGGTATTCCACTCTCCGGCCTCGTATATAATGGTTGGGGTTTTCCGGCGACCGCAGAATGCCTCTCCGGAGGCGGAGGCATACCTGCTGACGTCAGCGGGGTGGCCGATCGGTTGATGGAGGATGTTGCTACCCCGGACTGGAACGAGGTCTGGAGGGGAGAAGTTTGTCCTCGCCAGTCTCTTGACCTGCGCCGCGATCCGGTGGGAGATGCGGAGGCGACGACCTCACAGCAGAAGCCGTCCGCCGACGGCCAGCACGACGAGAATAACGAGGCCGAGGGCGGCAACGAGCGCCCTGCGGGCCGTGGGACTCACAACCCGGGCGAAGAGGGCCCCGAGTTCCCGCCGGTAGAGGTAGGCGAACAGGCCGGCGATCAGGAAGAGGAAGAGCCATTCGCTCGGCTGGGCGAGCTCCCGCAGGACCGAGTCCCAGAAGTAGTTTTCAGAGTAACCGTGCCGGGGGAGAGGACCGAGGAACGGCCAGAACCATTCGACAGGGTGCCGCCACATCCCGTCGAAGAACTGATGGCTCGCCATGCCGGCGGCGACCACGAAGAGGCCGATGCTCTCGCGGTGGTGGTAGAGGAGGAGACCGGCGATGAGGATCAGGGAGAGGACGGTGAGACCGTGAAAGTATATCCTGCCGTAGTCTACGGTCCCGGCGAGGATTACGTGTCCGACTGGCTTGTCGATCAGGTCGGGGAGCACGGCGCCCAGCGCGGCGAGCGCGATAACCCGTCGGTCGCCGGCGATCGCCGCGATCACGGCTCCTATGAGGACACCGACCATGGCATGGGCGAGGAGGTACATCGCTATCCTGTGGTAGGGCGACCATATACCAGTTTTCCCCGGAGACACATCCGGGTCCCTTCGGGCCCGAGAGTGGGCAACGGTCCCCCGATCCCCTTGTTCTAAGATGTGCCGTGTTGATCAATTCTGGTGCACAATGTATATCTGTGTGCAGGGTACACCATGGTGTATGCAGACGAAGATCCTCCTTGACGAGGAGGAGATGCCGAAACGGTGGTACAACATCCAGGCAGACCTCCCGACGCCCATGGATCCGCCCCTTCACCCGGGGACCGGGAAACCCGCGGTCCCCGACGACCTCCGCCACATATTCCCGATGGAACTGATCCGGCAGGAGATGAGCACGGAACGCTACATCGATATCCCCGAAGAGGTCCGCGATATCCTCACTCTCTGGAGGCCGAGCCCTCTTTACCGGGCGAGAAGGCTCGAGGCTGCCTTGAAGACGCCGGCAAAGATCTACTACAAGTGGGAGGGCGTGAGCCCGCCGGGCTCGCACAAGCCCAACACCGCCATCGCCCAGGCCTATTATAACCGCGAGGAAGGGATCGAGCGGCTCGCGACCGAGACCGGGGCGGGACAGTGGGGCTCGTCGCTTGCGTTTGCAACGAGCCTCTTCGACATGGAGTGCACCGTCTACATGGTCCGGAGCTCCTACGACCAGAAGCCCTACCGCAAAAGCATGATGCAGGTCTACGGCGCCGAATGCATCCCGAGCCCGTCGCTTAAGACCCGGTCGGGCCAGGCAGTGCTCTCCCGCGACCCCGAGACACCCGGAGCCCTCGGCATTGCCATATCGGAGGCGGTCGAGGACGCGGCCGCCCACGAGAACACCAACTACTCGCTCGGCTCCGTCCTCAACCACGTCTGTCTTCACCAGACGATCATCGGCCAGGAGGCACAGCAGCAGATCGCGATGGAGGACGCCTATCCCGACGTGGTGATCGGGTGCGTCGGCGGCGGCAGCAACTTCGCCGGTCTCTCTTTCCCGTTCGCCGGCGAGAAGATGACCGGAAAACACCCCGATACCGATATCATCGCGGTGGAGCCGGCCGCCTGCCCGACCCTGACGAAGGGGCTCTACACCTACGATTTCGGGGATATCGCGGGGCTGACCCCGCTCCTGCGGATGTTCACCCTCGGCCACGACTTCGTCCCGCCGGCGATCCATGCCGGGGGTCTCCGCTACCATGGGATGGCGCCGCTCGTCTCCCGTCTCGCCCACGATGGGGTGATCCGGCCTGTCGCCTACCGCCAGAACGAGGTCTTCGAAGCCGCGGTGACCTTCGCCCGGACGGAGGGGATCGTCGTCGCGCCGGAGGCCGCCCACGCCGTGAAGGCCACGATCGACGAGGCCCTCCGGTGCCGTGAGACCGGTGAGGCAAAGACGATCCTCTTCAACAACTCCGGCCACGGCAACTTCGACTTCTCCTCCTACGAAGCCTACTTTGCAGGACAGCTCGTCGACTACGAATACCCGGTGGAGCTGATCAAAGATTCGCTCTCCCGGCTGCCGGTGACGGGGTGATGCCGGTGGACTGGACAGCGCTCTAAGAGAGCCGAACACAAACCCGGGATGCGAAGAGGTCGTCGCCGCGGCAGACGCGAGCCTCCGGCCTCTCATCGTCCCGGTATTTTCCGAGATCCCGCTTCCCGCGTCTTCACCGGCCGACCTCTACGCCTCTCTCCGCGAAGGGCCCGGGTTCCTGCTGGAGTCGCTCGAGGGGAGCGAGAAGACCGCCCGCTACTCCTTCATCTGCACCGCCCCGGCCGCGACCATCGCCGTGACCTCCGACGGCACGGTGACGGTCTCCGGGGACTCCCGCATCCGTGAGATCGTCACCGGCATCGAGGCCGCCGACGCCGTCGACGCCGTCCGCTCGTTCATGGGCCGGTTCCGGGTCGCCTCCTCGCCGCTCCCGCGGTTCTCGGGAGGACTTGCCGGCTACTTCTCCTACGACCTCATCTCTTCTATCCACCCGACGTTCCGGGCGGAACCGGCGGAAGATCCCGAAGAGCCCGTCGCCCGGTTCATGCTGGCGCAAAACTGCCTCGCCCTCGACCACCACAGAGAGCGGCTTGCGGTCATCGGGAACCTGCTCCTTGTCGACGGGGCCGATGCAGAGGAGGAATACTACCGGGGCCGTGCGGCGGTTGCCGAACGGGCCGCCCGGATACGCGATCTCTCCCCGGCACGCCCCGGCGATCCGGGCCCCTCCGGGGTCGTGGCATCGTCCTGCACCCCGGAGGAGTTTTCGGGGGCGGTCATGCGGATCAAGGAGCATATCGTGGCAGGCGATATCTTCCAGGCGGTCCTCTCCCGGCGGCTCACCTGCCGTATCGGGGGCGACCCGTTCGGTGTCTACCGGCGGCTGCGGGTGAGAAACCCGAGCCCCTACATGTACTACCTGGACTTCGGCGACTGCCAGGTCGCCGGGAGCAGCCCCGAGATGCTCGTCCGGGTGGAGAACGGCCGGGTGACGACCGTCCCGATCGCCGGTACCCGACCGCGGGGGTCGACCCCGGCGGAAGACGAGATGTTCGCGGCCGATCTCCTCGCGGACGAGAAGGAGCGGGCCGAGCACATCATGCTCGTCGACCTTGCGAGAAACGACGTCGGGGCAGTCTCCGCCTTCGGGAGCGTCTCGGTGGAGGGGTTCATGACCATCGAGAAGTTCTCGCACGTCCAGCACATCGTCTCGACCGTCTCGGGCACGCTCTGCGAGGGATGCGACCGGTTCGACGCCCTCCGATCCTGTTTCCCCGCCGGGACCGTCTCGGGAGCCCCGAAGATCCGGGCGATGCAGATCATCGGCGAGGTGGAGGGGCTCCGGCGCGGGATCTATGCGGGAGCGGTCGGTTACATCGGCTTTTCCGGCACGATGGACCTTGCGATAGCCATCCGGACGGTTATCGTGGAGAACGGCGTCGCCTCCGTCCAGGTGGGGGCCGGGATCGTGGCCGACTCCGACCCCGGCCGGGAGTGGATCGAGACCGAGAACAAAGGGCGGGCGATGCTTGCGGCGCTTGGTGCGGAGGCGGAATGATGCGGGTGCTCGTCATCGACAGTTACGACAGTTTCACCTTCAATCTCTGCCAGCAGATCGGAATGCTCGGGGCGGAACCGGTCGTGGTGAAGAGCGACACGCCCCTCAAGCGGATCCAGTCCGTGCCCTTCGACCGTGTCGTCCTCTCGCCCGGGCCGGGGCATCCCCGGGACTCCGCCCTCTACCGGGCGGTCCTCAGCACGATCAGCCGTATCGTCCCGACGCTCGGGGTCTGCCTCGGCCACCAGGCGATCGGCCTCGCCTTCGGGGCCCGGATCGCCCGGGCCGACCGGCTGATGCACGGGAAGCGGTCGGTGATCCGGCACGACGGTGCAGGAATCTACGCGGGGGTTCCCGACCCTCTCGTCGCGACCCGCTACCACTCGCTCGTCATCGATCCCGCCACGGTCCCGGACTGCCTCGAAGTGACCGCCCGGAGCGACGACGACGGGGCGGTCATGGGCGTCAGGCACCGGGAGTTCCCGATCGAGGGGGTTCAGTTCCACCCGGAGAGCATCCTCACCCCGGAGGGAGACAGGCTGATGGAAAACTTCCTCTTCGGCACGGGGGGCGGGGCATGATCCGCGAGGCGATCGCCCGGGTATCCTCGGGCACGGACCTCACCCCGGCCGAGGCGGGGGGGGTGATGGAGGAGATCATGCGGGGGGCGGCGACACCCGCCCAGATCGGCGGGTTCCTCACGGCGCTGCGGATGAAAGGGGAGACCGAGGCGGAGATCGCGGCGTTCGCCCGGGCGATGCGGGCGGCCGCCGTCCCGGTCTCCCTCCCGACCCAGGCACGGGTGGATACCTGCGGGACCGGGGGCGACGGTGCGGGGACGTTCAACATCAGCACCGCGGCCGCCTTCGTCGCGGCCGGGGCCGGGATCCCCATCGTGAAGCACGGGAACCGGGGGGTGTCGAGCCGGTGCGGCTCGGCCGACGTCCTCGAGGCGCTCGGTGTCTCCGTCGCGATCCCGCCGGACCGGGTCGCGGAGGTCCTCGCGACCGCCGGGATCGCCTTCCTCTTCGCCCCGGCCTACCACCCGGCGATGCAGCACGCCCGGTCGGCCCGGCAGGAGATCGGGATCCGGACGGTCTTCAACCTCCTCGGTCCCCTCACGAACCCGGCAGGTGCCGGGGCCCACCTCCTCGGCGTCTACGACCCCCGCCTGACCGTCCCGGTCGCCCGGGTGCTCGGGAACCTCGGGGTCGAGCGGGCGATGGTGGTTCACGGCGCCGGTCTCGACGAGATCGCGACGGCCGGGCCGACGACGGTCGGGGAACTCCGGGATGGGGAGGTCCGGGCCTACACCCTCGACTGCACGGAGTTCGGGATCCCGCGCTCGTCCGTCGCCGCCCTTCGCGGCGGCGGGCCCGGGGAGAACGCCCGGACCCTTCTCTCCATCCTCGAGGGAGACGACGGCCCCGCACGGGACATCGTCCTCCTCAACGCCGGGGCGGCGATCTACCTCGGCGGGAAGGCCGGCAGCATCGCCGGGGGCATCGCCCGTGCCGAGGTGTCAATCGAATCGGGGGCGGCGCTCGACCGGCTCCGCCGCCTGATCGAGGCGACCGGAGGCGGGGCATGATTCTCGACGAGATCATCAGGTCGACCGGCGAGCGCCTCGAGAGTTTCCGGCCTCTCCCGGCGGTCGATCCCGGCGTTCCACCTCGCCGGAGTCTTGAGAAGGCCATCCGGGCCTGTCGGGAGAAGAACGCGATCATCGCGGAGGTGAAGTACGCCTCCCCGTCCCGCGGCAGGATTCACGACGGCTGCACCCCCGAAGCGATCGCGGGGGAGTTTGTCGCCGCCGGAGCCGTCGGGCTCTCGGTCCTCACCGAGCCCACCTACTTTGGGGGGAGCACCGAGTTCCTCGTCCGGGTACGGCGTGCGGTAACGGTCCCGATCCTCCGCAAAGACTTCATCATCGACGAACGCCAGCTCAGCGAAACCCGGGCGCTCGGCGCCGACGCCGTCCTCCTGATCGCCCGGGTGCTCGGGAACCGCCTCCCCGCGTTCGTCGACGAGGCGTGCATGCTCGATCTCGAGCCGCTCGTCGAGGTCCACGACCGAAGCGAGATGGATCGTGCCCTCGACACGAAAGCAAACCTCATCGGGATCAACAACCGCAACCTCGAGACGCTGAAGATCGATCTCTCGACGACCGTCCGCCTTGCAGAGGCGGCCCGGGACGAGGGGAGGACCGTGGTCTCCGAGAGCGGCATCGTCTGGCCCTACGACGTCAGGAACATCGGGAGGCACTGCGATGCGTTCCTGATCGGGTCCGCCCTGATGTCGGCCCGGGACCGCCGGAAACGACTGGAGGGGTTCGTATTCGCGTAAAGATCTGCGGGATCACCACCGTCGGCGACGCACTTCTCGCCGCGGCGGCCGGAGCCGACGCGATCGGCGTGGTGCTCGCGAGCCCCTCTCCGCGGTCCGTGACGCCCGATCGGGCGCGGGAGATATTTGCGGCGGTCCCGCCGTTCGTGACCACGGTCGCCGTCACCTCGACCGGCCGGCCCGAAGACCTCGCGGCGATCCTCCTCTCGCGGCCGGATGCGGTGCAGGTGGCAGGTGACCTCGCCGTGCCCCCCAACGCGGGGGTGCGGGTCCTCCGGATGCTCTCGCCCGGCGATCCCCTGCGGGACGACTGCGACGCGGTAGTCATCGACGGCAGCCACGGCACCGGAAGGGCGTTCGATCCCGGGTATGCCCGGGAATGCGTGGCATCCTCGCCGGTGCCGGTCATCCTCGCGGGCGGGCTCGCCCCCGGCAACGTGGGCGAGGCGATACGGACGGTGCGGCCCTACGCCGTCGACGTCGCTTCAGGCGTCGAGGCGGCGCCGGGGGTCAAGGACGAGCGTCTCATGAGGGCGTTCGTAAAGATATGCAGGACGGATCCATGAAAGCAGGACGATACGGAGTATACGGCGGGCAGTACGTGCCCGAGACCCTGATGAGCGCGCTGATCGATCTTGAGGAGACCTACGGCCGGGTCCGCGAGGACCCGGAGTTCTCCCGCAGGCTCGACTGGTACCTGCATGAGTATGCCGGACGGGAGACACCGCTCACCTACTGCGAGAATCTCTCCCGCGACCTCGGCTGCCGCATCTACTTAAAAAGAGAGGACCTTCTCCACGGCGGTGCGCACAAACTGAACAACACCCTCGGCCAGGCGCTCATGGCGAAGTTCATGGGCAAGCGCCGGCTCATTGCCGAGACCGGTGCCGGGCAGCACGGCGTCGCGACGGCGATCGCGGGTGCGGCCCTCGATCTGCCCGTAGAGGTTTACATGGGCGAGGTGGATACCCGGCGCCAGGCGTTGAACGTCTTCCGGATGGAGCTTCTCGGCGCCCGGGTCGTCCCGGTCGCTTCCGGGACGCGGACCTTGAAGGACGCCATCAACGCGGCGATGCGCGACTGGGTGGCGAACCTCCGGGAGACCCACTACCTGCTCGGTTCCTGCGTCGGCCCGCACCCCTTCCCCCGGATCGTCCGCGACTTCCAGTCGGTCATCGGCGAGGAAGCACGGCGGCAGGTGCTCGAGAGGGAAGGGCGGCTCCCCGATACCGTCGTCGCCTGCGTCGGCGGGGGTTCGAACGCGATCGGCATCTTCTACCCCTTCGTCGGCGACGACGTGGCGCTGGTCGGCGTGGAGGCGGGCGGCGATGGGCTCGATACCCCCCGTCACGGGGCTTCACTCTGTGGAGGCTCGGTCGGGGTTTTCCAGGGGGCGCTCTCCTACCTCCTCCAGGACGGCGACGGCCAGGCGCTCGAGACGCACTCCGTCGCCGCGGGCCTCGACCATCCCTCCGTCGGGCCGGAGCACGCCATGCTGAAGGACTCGGGAAGGGTCCGCTACGAGGCGGTCACCGACGCCGAGGCGCTCCATGCCTTCCGCTACCTCTCCCGCACCGAGGGGATCATCCCGGCGCTCGAGTCCGCCCACGCGGTCGCCTACGCTCTCCGGGCGGCGGACGACCTCGATAAGGACGGAGTCCTGGTCATCAACCTCTCGGGGAGGGGTGACAAAGACGTCGCGGACGTCGCGAGCCTTCACGGGGGCGTCGCATGAGCCGGATCGAGGGGCTCTTTGCCCGGGAAAATCCGGCCTTCATCGGCTTTACCGTCGCCGGAGACCCCGGCATCGAGGCGTCGTTTGGGGTGGCGACGACGATGATCGACGCAGGGGTCGATCTCCTCGAGATCGCCGTCCCCTACTCCGACCCGGTGGCGGACGGCCCCGTGATCGAGCGGGCGCACGCCCGTGCCCTCCGGGCGGGCACCACGCCGGACGACGTCTTCGCCCTCGTCCGGCGGGTCAGGGAATATGCGCCGGCGTTGCCCCTCGTCCTCTTCACCTATTACAACATCGTCTACCGCCGGGGAGCCGACCGGTTCTTTGCGGAGGCCGCCGCCGCCGGCGCGGACGGCGTCCTCGTCGTCGATCTTCCGAGCGAAGAGTCGGGCGAGGTCGCGCCGTACGCCGCCCGGCACGGCATCGACCGGATCGCCCTCATCGCCCCGACGACCTCGCCGGAACGGCAGCACGCGATCCTCCGCGAAGCCTCCGGTTTTGTCTACCTGATCTCGCTCGAGGGGGTTACCGGCGAGCGCGACCGGCTCCCCTCCGGTATCGTCGGGCTGGTCGGCGCGGTGCGGGAGAAGACGGATCTCCCGCTCGCCGTCGGGTTCGGGATTTCGCGCCAGGAGCATGTCCGGACCGTTACAGCCACCGGTGCGAACGGCGTCATCGTGGGGAGCGCCCTCGTCCGGCTGATCGAGGAGCACTCGAGCGATGAGACCGGGATGCACGAAGCGCTCGCGACGGCGATCACCGCGTTGCGGGATGGGCTTACTCCCCGATCCTGAACCTCATATACCCTGACGGGCAAGAATAGAGGGATGACGCAGACCGTCGGGTTTTTGCTCAACCCGGTTGCCGGGATGGGCGGCGCCGTGGGGCTGAAGGGGACGGACGGACAGGCGGAGGAGGCTCTCCGCCGGGGCGCGGTCCCGCACGCCCGCGACCGGGCGGTGCAGGCCCTCTCCCTCCTCAAGAGCGACGACATCGCGTGGTGCACCTGTGCGGCGCCGATGGGGGGGGACGTCCTCGCGCTGGCGGGGATCGACCGCTTCACCGTCCTCTACCGGCCCGAAAAGCCGACCGCTGCCGCCGATACGAAGGCCGCCTGCCGGGCGTTCCTCGATGCCGGGGTCGATCTCGTCGTCTTCTGCGGCGGGGACGGGACGGCCCGGGACGTCTTTGATGCCGTCGGCCGGGAGGTGCCTATCCTCGGCATCCCCGCCGGGGTGAAGATGTACTCGGCGGTCTTTGCGGTCAACTCGGCGGCGGCGGCCGACCTCATCCGGCAGGCCGGGCGAACGGGCTGCCGGGACTCCGAGGTGATGGACGTCGACGAGGAGGCCTACCGTTCGGGCCGTCTTGCCGCCCGGCTCTACGGGTATGCATGCGTTCCTTTCATCCCCGAGCGGACGC
The DNA here is from genome assembly GCF_023702065.1 of Methanoculleus oceani. Taxonomy (NCBI): domain Archaea; kingdom Methanobacteriati; phylum Methanobacteriota; class Methanomicrobia; order Methanomicrobiales; family Methanomicrobiaceae; genus Methanoculleus; species Methanoculleus oceani. Next base: position 446,233 of record NZ_QFDM01000001.1, read on the forward strand.
AGGGCGGGAAGCAGGTCTTCGAGCAGCAGGACGAGGAGCGGGCGAAGGACGAGATCGCCGTGTTCATCGGCGAGATCATGCTGCCGGATACCCTCTATATCGTCGGCGCCGGGAGCACGACGGCACGGATCGTGGAACGGCTCGGCCTCCCGGCGACGCTGCTCGGGGTCGATGCCGTCAGGAACGGGGAGGTCGTCGCCCGCGACGCCGATGAGAAGACGCTTCTTGCCCTCCTCGACGAATACCCGCGGGCGAAGATTATCGTCAGCCCCATCGGGGCGCAGGGCTTCGTCCTCGGCCGGGGGAACCAGCAGATCAGCCCGGGCGTCCTCCGGAAGGCCGGGTTACGGAACCTGATCGTGATCGCCACGCCGGCAAAGCTCGCCGCAACACCCCTCCTCTACGTCGACTCCGGCGATCCGGTGCTCGACCGGGAGGTCGGCGACACCCTGCAGGTCATCTCCGGCTACCGGATTGCGCAGCGAAAGCGTGTCGTCCACCACGGTTGAAGCCGCATCATACCTCTTCTGGACGGAGTACTGCTCGGAAAGTTTACGGAGGTCCCGCACCTTGGCGTTCGCCGCCTCGATGATGGAGAGGACCTCCAGGTAGCGGCTGTCCGCGAGATTGCCTTCCCTCTTGAGACTGACGAGCTGCTCGCGGTAGTGCTCGTTGATGGCGCGCTGGAGTTCGACGTCCCGTGCGCGGAGTTCCGAGACGGTCACTTCCAGGATCCTCGGGAAGAGGAGTCCGAGCCCGACGATGTTCCCGTCGAGGATCCGGTAGACGCTTTCCGTCTTCCGTACCAGGCCGGCGGGTGTACCGTTTCCGTTCCGGGACGACCTGCGGAAGAACTCCCCGAGATCCGCCCCGAGGTCCCCGAGCCGCTCGATCTCGTTTGACATCCGCACCAGGAAGACCACCTCGGTCGCTTCCCGGTCCGAGAGCTGCCTTCCGGAGATCGCCCGGAGCGCCTGTTCGATCCTCCCGTCAAGGTAACCGTTCAGGCTCTTGAGTTTCTCGACCATCTGGTAGTCCGCCTCCCTCGACGTGGCGAGGTAGGTCATCGCCGCCCGGAAGAGGTCGAGCGTGACCTCGTGGGCGTGCTTGAGCTCGTTCTGGATCAGTTCGAACCCGAGTTGCGTGTCTTCGGGGATGCCGTCCTCGAGGTGGCGTGTCCGCATCAGGATCTCGGGCTCGCTCCCGGGCACCGCCCGTTCCACGAGCTGCCCGAACCTCCCGATGAAGAGGAGGAAGACCGCCGCCGCGATCAGGTTGAAGATGAGGTGGGCGTTCGCCACCATCTGCGCTTCGGTTCCGCCGATCGCCGTTACGAGTTCGGCGAACGGCACGAGGAAGGGCAGGATCAGGAGCACGCCGCCGAGGTTGAAGATGAAGTGGGCCGCCGCCGCCCGCCGGGAGTGGAGGTTCATCCGGGCAGAGGCGATCAGGGTCGTCGTGGTCGAACCGATGTTTGCGCCGAGCAGGATCGGGATCGCCTGCGGGAGGGTGAGCAGCCCCTGCTGGGCGAGGACGACGACGAGGCCGGTCGTCACGGAACTCGACTGCACCATGGTGGTGAAGAGGAACCCTATCAGGATGGCAAGCGGGAGCGCCGAAAACTCCGCAACAAGCCCGATGATCGCAGGATCGTTCTGGAACGGTGCGAGCGCCGTGGAGATGAGGTTTAAGCTGAAGAGGACCAGGCCGAAGTAGAAGAGGGGCTTGCCCAGGAACCGGTAGCGCCGCCCGAATATCCCGACGAGGAACCCGACCGGGATCAGCACCTGTCCAAACGCCGTCATATTGAAGGCGACGAGCTGCGCGGTGGCGGTCGTCCCGATGTTCGAGCCGATGATGATCCCGAGGCTCTGGAGGAACGAGAGCGTTCCGGCGTTGACGAGCCCGATGGTGATGATCGTGGTCGCCGCACTCGACTGGACGAGGGCGGTGACGACGGCGCCGAGGAGTGCGCCGACGACCGGCCGCGACGTCAGCCGCCCCAGGATCTTCGCAAAACTGCCTTTCGCGACGGCGAGGATCTCCCTTGAGAAGTTCTCTATCCCGTAGAAGAAGAGGATCAGGCCGGGAATGACGGCGAATACGAGCTCCCACGGGACCATTGCTGTTCGAGGAGTATGGAGCCTCCGCTCTGAAATAACTCTCTAAATAGATCGCCGGCGGAGGGTGCCTTTGCGTGGGATTTCATGCACAGTGTGCCGTGCTCTGCCTCCAGGCGAGGACGAGGAGCAGGATGCCGAGGAGCCCGAGCCCGGCGTAGATGTAGGCCGCTCCGGCGAACTCGTAGAGCGAGGGCGAGTCGGTTATGATATTCTCCGGGAGCGGTGGGGCGAGGAAGAGGCCGTATGCCCAGAGCAGGCCGGGGAGGCTGATGAGCCCCGCCTCGATCGCCCCGAACCATGCCGTCGATCCCTTCTCGAGCGGGAGTGCCCCGAGCAGGAGGGCGAGGACCGCCGGGGCGAGGAGGGCGATCGCGACCTGGCTGAACCCGGGTGACCAGGGCGACGGCCCGATGACGGCGAGCGCGAGGAAGATTGCCGCGAGGGGTATCGCCGCCCACCACCTGCCCCCTTCCTCCCGCACGGCGACGGCGAAGAGCACCGCTCCTGCGAGGGAGGCGATGCAGAAGAGAAGGAGCACCGGCGAGATGTCTGCGATCCGGTACGCGAACTGGCCGTTGTAGACGTACCGGGCGTACATCCCGGTCACGGGAACGGCGAGGAAGTAGGCCGCGGTGAGGGTGAGTGCGATCGAGGTTCTCTCCGGCGCCGTACCTATCCCTCCTCCTCGGCGTGCCCCTCTTCCCGCAACCCCGGGGCGGGGGCGGCAGTCAGGCGGAGAGCGGCGTAGAGTATGGTTGCGGCCAGCACGCACTCGAGGTAGAACCCGAAGACCCCGAAGGCGGAGAAGAGCAGGTTATACGCGGGGGTGCCCGCGGCGAACGGGAGGGCGCTCATGATCCCGTCGAAGAGCCACCCGAATACCGGCACGCTGTCCGCGATGAGCGGGGCGGGCCCGCCCGGCCACCGGTCCGGGTTTATCAGGAGGGCGAAGACGAACGGAACCGAGGCTGCAACGGCGACGAGCATCGCCTGCCGCTCTCTCCGGACCGGGACGGCGCCCGAGATGAGCGGAAGCGGCGTCGCGGCTCCCGCGACCGCAAGGGTGACCATTACGAGAACGAAGACAGGGAGGACGAACGGTGGCGCCGGCCCGATGATCCCGGAGACGGTTCTCGCGGTACCCGCCCAGATCACGCATGCGACGACCGCGACGAGCGGGGGGATGGCCGGCGAGAACCGGCTCCGGGGGAGAGAGGCGACGATCTTACGTGACATACTGCACCGTTCTCGACACTGTTCGGCTGCCGTGTCCTGGAAACCTGCGGGAAAGGTCAACGTTCTTCTATAAACGATTTCTGTCACAATCGTCTACACATCGGGGCATCCTGACCCATCTCATCCCGGATCCGACCATAACCGGCCGGGCTCCTGCAGGCATCTCTCCCGGCACCGGTCGCCGTCACAACCTTTATAGTTAGGTCAAGCAAAACTAATCAGCATCAACTATGCCGGCGAGAGAGGAGCATCTGTTCGAGGTATTTGATCGCCTGATCGCCATCAAGAACGAATGCTCCTCCGAGATCTTCTCCGAATGCGGGCTTGCCGACGTGACGGTGAAACAGGTCGCCTACCTGAAGACGATCGACGAGCACGGCGACGTGACGTTCAGCAGGCTCGCCGAGATCACCAGGAACTCAAAGCCCACCGTCACGGAGATGATCAACAGGTTCGTCCGGATGGAGTGCGCCTACCGGCAGAAATCCCCCGATGACGGGAGAATCGTATACATCCGCCTGACCGAAAAAGGACGGATGATGGCGAACGCCGAGCGGAACGCGCTGAACCGGATGATCGAGAGGATGGTGCGGACGCTCGACGAGAACGAAGTGGATCTCCTGATCGAGATCTTAAAAAAGGTCGGATAATTTTTTTGGCCGGCATCAAAGTTAGGTAAATTCAAACTAAATGATTGGAGTCACCATGCACTCACCACAACCAGACACCAGCAAAGAGTACATCGTCATACCGCTCTTCGAGACCGTGGTCTACCCCGAGACCCGGACGAAGCTCCAGGTCGAGACGGCCGTCGGGGAAGCGCTGATCGCCGCCATGAAGAGCAACGGGTCGGCATCCGCGGTCGGTCTGACCGCAAAGAGCGGCGCAGAGTCGGCGGAGAATCCGACCGACGCGCTCTATTCGACCGGAAATCTCCTCCTGATCGCGCACGTACAGCCTGCGGACGACGGCTACCTGGTCTTTGCGCACGCAACCTCCCGGGTGAAGGCCGTAACCCTCTCCGAGAAGGACGGGTTGTTCCACGCCGCCTGCGAACCCCTCCCGGATGTACCGGACCTCGACGAAGATACCCGGGCGAAGATGCTCGCGGACGTCAAAGCGGCCGTCCACGAGATCAGCGGCAACTTCCAGGGCTCCGAGCAGTTCACCCGACCCGTCGACAGGATGGAGTCCGTCGACCAGATCATGGGGTTCGTCATGCCCTTCCTGCCGATCGGTGTTGCCGAGAAGCAGGCCCTCCTCGAGACCGTCTCCGTCCGGGAGCGCCACGCCGCGTTCCTCCGTCTCCTGGTGAACCTGAACGAGAGCATCAACCTCCGGATCGAGGTGGCCAGGAAGGCTTCCGAGAAGGTCGGGAAGGCGAACCGGGAAGCGATGCTCCGCGAGCAGCTCCGGGTGATCCAGGAGGAGCTCAACGGGTGCGAGGGCTCTTCCGGCGAGGAGAACTACCGGGAGCGGATCGAGTGCTCGACGATGCCTGATGAGGTGAGGAAGAAGGCGCTTGCCGAACTGAAGAAACTCGAGTCGGGCGGGAGCCAGCACCACGAGAGCCAGGGGATAAGGAACTACCTCGACCTCCTGCTCGATCTGCCCTGGACGGTCGAGAAGAAGAGCATCGATATCGAGGAGGCCCGCCGCGTCCTCGAGAGCAACCACAACGGCCTGGAGAAGGTCAAGGAGCGGATCGTCCAGCACCTTGCGGTCATGAAACTCAAGGAGGAGAAGCAGGGCTCGATCCTCCTCTTCGCCGGCCCGCCCGGAACCGGGAAGACGAGCCTGGGCAAAAGCATCGCCGACGCGTTGGGGAGAAAATACGTCCGTATCAGCCTCGGCGGCGTCAAGGACGAGGCGGAGATCCGGGGGCACCGGCGGACCTACGTCGGGTCTCTCCCCGGCCGGATCATCCAGGGGATGAAGCGGGCCGGGGCGAAGAACCCGGTCTTCATCCTCGACGAGGTCGACAAGCTCGCCGTCTCGTATTCGGGAGATCCGGCAAGCGCCCTCCTCGAGGTCCTCGACCCCGAGCAGAATAGCACGTTCTCGGACCACTACCTGGAGGTGCCCTACGATCTCTCGGACGTGCTCTTCATCGCGACCGCGAACTCCCTCGCAACCATCCCGGCGCCGCTCCTCGACCGGATGGAGCTGATCGAGATCTCTGGCTACACGAAGAACGAGAAGTTCGCGATCGCAAAAGACCATCTCCTGCCGGAGACGCTCGAGGAGCACGGCCTCGATGCGGGTATGCTCCAGGTCGAGGACGAGGCCGTCTCGGCGATCATCGACCGCTACACCCGGGAAGCAGGTGTCCGGACGCTCAAGAAGCAGCTTGCACGGATCGCCCGGTTCGTCTCCGCAAAGGTCGTCTCGGGAACGGTCGACCTCCCGGTCGTCGTGACGGCGGAGATGCTCCCCGAGATCCTGGGCAGAGAGACCGTCCGGCCGGACGTGGCGCGGAAGGAGAACCAGCCCGGCGTCGTGACGGGTCTCGCCTGGACGCCGGTCGGCGGCGACATCCTCTTCATCGAGGGGACGTTCATGCCCGGCAAAGGGAAGCTGACGCTGACCGGCCAGCTCGGCGACGTGATGAAGGAGTCGGCCCAGATATCGCTCAGCCTGATCCGTTCGAGGCTCGCAGCCGTCACGACCGGGTTCGACTTCTTCGCAAGCGACGTCCACATCCACGTGCCGGCGGGGGCGACCCCGAAGGACGGGCCTTCGGCGGGCGTGACCCTCTTTACGGCCCTCGCCTCCCTCGTCACGGGGAGAGCGGTCGACCCGACGGTCGCGATGACCGGCGAGGTGACGCTCTCCGGCGCCGTCCTCCCCGTAGGCGGGATCAAGGAGAAGGTCCTTGCGGCCCACCGGGCCGGGATCAGGACGGTCATCCTCCCGCGGGAGAACGAGCGGGACCTCGAGGATGTCCCCGAGGACGTGCGGAGCGATCTTTCGTTCGTGACCGTGGAGACGATCGAGGATGTCCTCCGCGAGGCACTCGGGATAGAACTCCACGGCCCGGTCGTGCCGTATGCGGGGAAGAACCGGTGCGTCCCCGCCCACAACCTCTGAACACCCCTCTTTTATTATCTCTCCATACCCTCATTTCGCCCGCCGCGCCTTGCCCCGGGAGCAAACAGGCTTGAGGCGGTTCGACGTGTAGAGGATCGTGACAGAAATCGTTTATAGGGAAACGTCGACCTCTCACCGACAGTTGCCGGAATCAGTGCCCCGATGTGCGGGATCTGTCCGGTCTACGTCGAGACCGGAGGGGATTGCATGGAACCTGACAGGAAGCGCCTGATTGTTGTCGGGACCCTCGCGTTCATCGGCGTCGTCCTCCTCGTCGCGGCGGTCGTGTTCGTGTGTACCGCCCTCGTCGCCCTGATCACGGGAATCGACGGTCTTCCGCAGGAGTTGACCGTGGAGGTAGTCGGGGAAGAGGATCTGCAGAATGCATCCGTCATCCACCTGACCGACCGGGACTTGAAGCAGCACCCGGTGCTTGCCTCCGCGATCCGGGAGGCCAGCAGCGACTCCAACGTGGTGAAATCCGCGTCGGTCCCGATGACGGGGGCCGAATGTCTCGTGCTTACCGAGTCCTGTGGTGTGTATACGGCGAATGCGCCGATCCTCGAGTACGACGGAGTATACTACGCCACCCGCGTTCTGATCCATTAGAATCGTGTCAAAACAGGTGCAGAATGGAAGAGGGTAAGAAACCCGGCAACCGGCTCAGAATGGCGGGGCTCGTCGTCGCGTGCGGCCTTGTCGGCATCGTCGCCGTCGCGCTCGGCTTCATGCTCGCCGACGCTCTCATCGTCTACGCGATGGAGGGTTCGGGCGGGCAGCCGATGCTCTACGTCATGGAGAGGACGGAGCCGGGAGAGAACGTGGTCGTTCCCCTGACCGAGAAGGACTTTGCCGACCACCCGGCGCTTGATATGGTCATCCGGGGAGAAGAACGAAATCCGTCAGGATGGGAGTGGGGTATGAGCGACCGGCGCTTCATCGGGGGAACTAACGTCTCGTATGCGGAGAGCAAGGCGCTCCAGGACACTTACGGCCCCGACCGGGAGACATGGGTCTACCCGCACCTGGAGTACGAAGGAGCATATTACCTGGTGGTGACAACGTGGCCGTGAGAGAGCCGGGGGAGGAAGGATGAACGGAACGACCAGAACATGGACACTCCTCTTCGGGCTGCTGCTCGCGGTCGCCCCGGCGGCAGGCGCAGATCTCGATCTCAATCGACACCTGATCCCGGAACTGAAGGTGAACGGGTCGATCGAGACGATAGCCATCTCCGGGGAGTTGAGCCTTCAGCCGGAGCCGGGGGTTACCGCTGAGGGAACCTTCGGGATACCGTTCGGTTCGATCGTCGTCCATACGGCCGACGCAAAGACGCTGATCTTCGATGGCGACGGGAACCACCTCTTTTCCATCAGCGACGAACGCTCCGCGAAGATCCCCACTCCCGCGGGTGTCGAGAAGCCCTGCACCTGGGTGAGCCAGGTTCCGAGCGGTTCTCGTTCCTATCACCGCGGCGACACGACCTTCGTCTTCGGCACGGCCGGTGGCCCCATCCTCACCGTCATCAACGAGGGCCCTTTGATCGCCGTCTCGGGCAGAGTGACGGATGCCGGCGGCAACCCGGTTCCCGGTGCATCGGTGCGGTTCGAGCCGCTACTTACGCTCGACGAACCTCTCGCAGCGGTCACCACGGACGAAGACGGCCGCTACCAGATAACCGCTCCCGGCTACCGGCAGACCGTCACGGTCGAGAAGGAGGGCTATTCCACCCTCCGGGAGGAGCTCATCTTTGAGAACTCAATAAACACCCTCGACCTGGAACTGGAGCCCCTGCCCCGGACGGTCCCGGGGTTCGGTTCCGCGCTCGCGGTTCTCTCGCTTCTGGGGTTCTTCCTCCTCATCGGCCGGAATGGGTGGTGAGATGGTACAGGAAGGCTCGGTAATCCCGGCGCTCCTCCTTACCGCCGCAGTCACGGCGCTGGCGGCGGGGTTCGCGGCTTTTGCGCCCGTTGCGGAGGTCCCCGTAATCCCGCATGAGCAGATAGCCCCACAGGATCAGGCCCTGGTCCATATCGACTTCTTCACGGAGAAGAGGGACGTCCCTGTCGAGGGCGTGGATATTCTCTCCTCTATCCGGCGCTACGACCTCGCGGTCTACGATACGCAGGCAATCCTGGAGCGCCTGCTTTCCGGGGAACCGCTGGCGCTGCATATTGCCGGGCAGCCCTGCACTGCGAACCTGCAGGAGGTGCTGCACGACACTGGCTCCTTCACCGGCACCCTTTCCGGGGACGGGAGGGTGCATCTGACCATCAGCGGCAGCGTTCTTCGCGGCTATTTCGAGACCGGCGGCATCGCGTACTGGGTGGAGAGCACGGGGCGGTACGACACCGTATCCCCGGAGAACGTCCTCTACTACGTTTTCTCCTCCGCCGACGTAAAAGGGCTGAGCGGCTGCTATCTCACGCTGTACAACATCAGCAACGGGGATCTGGAGGATTCCGGGTACCCTGCAGGCTGGACGGAAGCCGACTTCCTGAGTGCCGGCCGCGAGGTCGTCCCGCTCGCGGATGCCGATCTCGTCGACCTCCCTAAAGTGAACGAGACCCTTCGCACCGGCTTTATCGAGGTGCCGCTCTCCGAGAACGAGACGATGTGCATCGTCAAGGGTTACCGGGGGAAGATCGCGGAGTACCACGGGGACTACTACCTGATCGACTTCATCGAGAGTTAGATTGTGGCGATCCCCTAAACTCTCTTTGCTATCGTCTCGATCGCTTCGATAAGCGTCTGCTGCTGCGGCTTGATGATCGCGACCGGGCAGTCGACGATCTTTTCCACGATCGGGGCAAGGATGGGTGCGCAGATGATCCCGAGCGCTCCCTCCTTATCCGCCCGGACGGCGGCGATGATGCACTCCTCTAGGGAGTCGGCCGCGTAGCCCCGGATGTGATATTGCTTCCCGCCGATGGGGAGGTTGCGGTTGTCGATCTCGTCGAGCAGGAACCGGGCCGCGATCACCGCGATGAAGCTCTTCTCCCGGGGCTCGAGGACGTTGACTATCCGCCGGACGGTCGAGAGGCGTGGGTCCGCCCTGCCCGACGTCAGTTTGTAGAGGGTAGCGGGTGGGATCCCCGCCCGCTCCGCGAGTTCCCGGATGCTCATATCCTGCCGGGCGAGTTCCTCCTGGAGCGCATCGGCAAACTCGGCTTCAAAGATCTTTCGTGAGAGCATCGATCTACTATGGTCTGGTGTGTGGGAAAACATTTTCCTCATACGGTCAAAATCTCCGCCCGGGAGGCGAACCCCTCTCCCCCGGGAGATCCGGGCCCCACGGGGCGGAGGGTTTAAGGACGTGGAAACCTACCAGATCGCCGGTTCTGGGGATCCGCCCGGCGGGCGGACGGTTCCCGGCAAAGGCGGAGGAGATCGGGAGTATCATGAAGACGATGGCAGAGATCGATGAGAAGATCCGGAACGGTTCGGCGGTCGTCTACACCGCCGCGGAGTTCAAACGCCTCATCCGCGAGGGTGCAGAGATCACGGCCGCGGACGTGGACGTGGTCACCACCGGGACGTGCGGGGTGATGTCCGGGACCGCGGCGATCCTCTCGGTCCCGGTGGCGACGCCGGGGACGTTCGAGCGGGCGGAGCGGGCCTGGCTGAACGGCGTCCCCTGCATGCCCGGTCCCTGCCCGAACGAGCGCCTCGGGCTCCTCGACCTGATCGTCTCCGGGACCGCCCACGCCAGCGCCGGCTACGGGGGCGGCCACCTCTTCCGCGAGATCGTCGAGGGCCGCGAGATCGAGGTGGTGGTGGAGGCCGCCGACCGGTCGATCGAAGCACGGGTGACCCTCGACGACTTTGGCTACGCCCGGCTCTTCACCACCCGGAGCGCTTACAAGAACTATACCGCCTACGTAAACACCCTGCCGACCCGGGTGAAGACGATCTTCTCCATCGAGGGTCTTCAGGGGCCCTGCCGGGAGGTCTCGGTCAGCGGATGCGGCGAGATCAATCCCCTCCAGAACGACCCCGCCCGGCTCGCGATCCGGGACGGGACGCCCATCCTCCTGAACGGCTCGGTCGGGATCGTGACCGGGGAGGGAACCCGGAGCACCCCCGGGCGCCCCAACCTCACGGTCATCGCCGACATGGCCGGGATGCAGCCCCGCTACATGGGCGGGTTTACGACCTCCGCCGGGCCCGAGTGCATCACGAGCCTCGGCGTCGCGATCCCGGTCCTCGACGACCGGCAGGTCGCGGCCCTCCGCGTTCTCGATGAGCATATCCCCCTCCCGGTGGCCGATATCAACACCCGCGCCGTCCTCGGGGAAGGGACTTACGCCGACGTCTGGCAGCAGCCCGACCGGGAGGTGACCTACTACCCCGAGTGGTGCGAGGAGTGCTCGGCCTGCGTTGCGGCCGCGGTCTGCCCCACCGGTGCGTTCTCCCGCGAGACCGGGATCGACCGCGACCGCTGCCTCGCCTGCACCGCCTGCCTTGCCGCCTGCCCGAACAACGCCCTCGAAGCGGGGGAGGGCGCGATCCGGGTCCGGGGGCGGAAGGTCCCGATCACCCTCCGCCAGTCGGGCCGGACGCTCGCCGAAGACCTCTGCCGGGACTTAAAAGAGCGGCTCCTCGATGCCCGGTTCACTTTCACCGGGGGCGGGGGGCGGTGAGGGCGAAGTTTATCCCCGCCGCCGCCCTCCCCCGCCCATGCGCATCATCCGGGCGGCGCTCCTCCTCACCGCCCTCGCCCTCTTCCTCGCCGCCTATCTGGTGGTCCGGTTCGACGACCCGGCGATCCCGACCGCCGTTCCGGTGGTCTTCCTGGTCGGGCTCGCCCTCCCCTCCTACGTCGCCCTCGTGCGCTGGCTCGGGCCCCTGCGGGGCATCGCCCTCCTCCTCCTCCTGAGCCTCCTCCCGCTCGCCGTCGAGGCATACGCCGTCTCGACCGGCGTCCCGTATGGCAGCTTCACCTACGCGGCCGACCTCGGCTACCGCGTCTTCGGCCTCGTCCCCTGGACGGTCGCCTTCGCCTACCTCCCGATGCTGCTCGGGGCGGTGACCCTCGCCGCGGCCGCTGCCGGGACCGCCTGGAGCCGCCTGGTCCCGGCCGGAACCTTCGTCCTCCTCCTCGTCGACCTGGTCATCGACCCGGCGGTCGTCCACGCCGGCCTCTGGGTCTGGCTCGACGGAGGCGCTTATTACGGCGTCCCGGCCTCGAACTTCGTGGGCTGGGTCCTGACCGGAGCGGTCTACGTTGCACTCTTCCGGCTCATCTCGTCCGGCCGGCCGATCCCCGGGATGGTCGCGGCGAGCCTTCTTTTGATACTCGCGTTCTGGACCGGCTATCTTACCCGGGACGGCCTTGCGATACCGGCGCTCCTCGGGACCGCGCTCGCCCTTGCAACCCTTCCGGTCGTTTTCGGCGACGATCCCTCGCGGTGAGCACCGCATCGCCGGCGGTCTCCCATGACGATCCTGACGCCAAAATATATATGCCACCTGTGACTTCCTACACCCGTTTTCCGTTCCGGAAGGGGGGAATGATGCGGGCTGTAATCGTTGGAGCCGGGTTCGGGGGCCTCTCCGTCGCCGCCCTTCTTGCGAAGGGCGGTTTCGACGTCACGGTGATCGAGAAGAACGAGCAGCCCGGGGGCCGGGCGAGCGTCCACCGCGATAACGGGTTTACGTTCGATATGGGGCCGTCCTGGTACCTGATGCCCGATGTCTACGACCGTTTCTTCGCGGAGTTCGGGAAAAGCCCGAAAGACTACTTCCCGCTCGTGAGACTCGACCCCTCGTACCGGGTCTTCTTCGCCGACGAACGAGTCGCGGACGTTTCGGCCGACCTCGAGAAGAACCTCGCTCTCTTCGAGTCGTTCGAACCCGGTGGGGCCGAAAAACTCCGGGGCTACCTCGCCGAATCGGAGGAGACGTATGGGATCACCATGAGCGACCTCCTCTACCGGGACTACCGGAGCATCTTCGACTTCTTCGACCGGCGGCTCCTTTCCCGGGGGAGGAAACTCCATCCCTTCGAGAACCTGGAGTCCTTCGTCAAGAAGCGCTTCGAAAGCGACGAGGCCCGGAAGATCGTGCAGTACTCCATCGGCTTCCTCGGCGGCTCGCCGAGAAACACCCCCTCGTTCTACCACATCATGACGCACATCGACCTGAATATGGGCGTGTGGTACCCGGAGGGGGGCATGCGGGCGGTGGTCGATGCCCTGGTCTCGCTCGGCCGGGAGTTCGGGGTCGAGTACCGCTACAACGAACCGGCGACCGCCATCGACGTCGAGGACGGAATCGCCCGCCGGGTCGTCACCCCGCTCGGGGCGCACGAGACCGATATCGTCGTCGTCAACGCGGACTATCCGTTTACGGAACTCTCCCTCCTCTCCGAAGGCTCACGGTCGTACTCCGCCTCCTACTGGGCAAAAAAGGTCCTCGCCCCGTCCACGTTCGTCGCCTATCTCGGTGTCGATCGGGTGATCGAGGGGCTCGCCCACCACAACATCTTCCTCGAGCCCGACTGGGAGGAGGGGTTTGAGACAATCTTCGATCCCAAAAAAGCTGCCTGGCCGTCGAGTCCTTCGTTCTACGTCAACGTCCCCTCGAGGACGGATACGACCGCCGCCCCGAAGGGCACCGATACCCTCTTCGTCCTCGCACCCCTCGCCCCCGATCTTGAGGACACCCCGGAACTCCGCGAGCGGTTCTACGACCACCTCATGAACCGCATGGAGGAGATCCTCGGCGAGAATATTCGGGGTTCGGTCGTGACCCGACGGATATTCGCGCTCTCGGACTTCTCGGACCGCTACAACGCCTACCGGGGCACGGCGCTCGGGCTCTCCCACACCCTCCGGCAGACGGCGCTCTGGCGGCCGGCGCACCGGAGCAAGCGTGTCAGGAACCTCTACTACACCGGCCAGTACACCCACCCGGGGATCGGGGTGCCGATGACCCTGATATCGTCCCAGATCGTCGCCCGCGAGTTGACCGGCCGCTACCACCGTTGAGGTGCCCCGTGATCGACAGGACCATCTACGACATCTTCAGGCGGGGGAGCAGGACCTACTTCTACTCGACCCTCTTCTTCCCGCCGGCGGTGCGGGAGGATGTCTTTTCCCTCTACAGTTTCGTCCGCACGGCCGACGATTACGTGGACGCTGTGCCGCAGGAGGTCGAGGAGTTCTACGCCTTCATCGACCGCTACGCCGCGGCCGCGGCCGGGGAGACGACGGGGGACGTGGTGATCGATTTATTCGTCGAACTTGCGGGGCGCAAAGGCCTCGACCCGGCATGGACGGCGGCGTTTCTCAACTCCATGGAGAAGGACATCACGGTCGGCTCCTACCGGGCGATCCGGGATCTCGAGGGCTACCTCTACGGATCGTCCGAGGTGATCGGGCTGATGATGGCCCGGATCCTCGATCTCCCGCCGGAATCGCACGCTGCGGCGCAGAACCTCGGCCGGGCGATGCAGTACGTCAACTTCATCCGCGACATCGCAGAGGACCTCGCTCTCGGCCGGACCTATTTCCCCCAAGACGAGATGGACCGGTTCGGGCTCGACGACCTCTCGGCGACGACCGCTTCCCGTGACCCCCGGGCGTTTGCGGCGTTTGTCCGGTTCCAGCTCCGGCGCTACCGGGTGTGGCAGGAAGAGGCGGAAGCAGGGTTCGGGCACATTCCCCGGCGTTACCGGATCCCGATCCGGACGGCGTCGGACATGTACCGCTGGACGGCCCGGGCGATAGAGCGGGACCCGGCCGTCGTCCACCGGCGGAAGGTGAAGCCGTCGGTGATCCGGATCGTCTCAGGCGCCGCCTCGAACACCCTGAAGGCATGACGTCCATGACGCCGCGGCTCCTCTCGCTCGCCTGGCGGGTCTCGCGGTTCCGGTTCTGGATCTACACCGGCGGGACCTACGTGGTGGGCTACGCCCTCGGGATGGACTCCTGGACGGCGTTCTTCAATCCCGCGTACATCCTCTTCCTGCTCTACTTCTTCCTTCCGGCAAACCTCCTCATCTACGGGGTGAACGACTGGTGGGACCAGGAGACCGACCGGTTCAACCCTAAAAAAGACGTGAAGGAGTACCGCATCAGCGAGGCGGACGGCCGGGACCTGCTCCTCCTCCTCGGCCTTGCGGGCGCCGTCAGCCTCGCGCTCCTCGCTGCGCTCGATACTGTCGGAAAGGCGCTTCTCCTCTCGTTCCTCTTCCTCTCCTACTTTTACAGCGCCCCGCCGCTCCGGTTCAAGGAGGTCCCGGTCCTCGACTTCTCCTCGAACATGCTCTACGTCGTCCCGGGGATCCTGGGCTACTACATCGCGAGCGGCACCCTCCCGCCGCTGGCCCTGGTCATCGCCGGCTACCTTCATGTCGCCGCGATGCACCTCTTCTCCGCTATCCCCGACATCAGCTTCGATGCGGCCGCGGGGATGACGACGACGGCCGTCCTTCTCCAGGAACGGCGTTCGCTCCTCCTCTGCCTCGTGTTCTGGTCGGGGCTTGCCGTCCTCGTCATCCGGCTTGCCGACTTCAACCCGGTGAGCCTGCTCGTCCTGGTCTACCCGGCCGTCCCCCTCGCCCTCCTCCTGCGGGAGAGCCTCTCCATCGACCGGGTCTACTGGTACCTCCCGTACGTCAACACCGGCCTCGGTGGGCTGGTCTTTCTTCTCGCAACCCTCCGGACGGTGGCGTGGTAGTGCGGGAGCCGTGATGGCCTACCTCCGGTCGGGTGCCTGTCCTGAGGCTCGATGCGGAGACACGCGTCACAGAAAAGGTATATGTCAGAACGTTGACTTCTCACCCATAGATACCGGTATCGGGGCAGGCACGGTCCATCCCCGGGTCCGACGCCCGGCAGCACGTCGCGAGGTCCGTATGAAGGTTGATTATGTTCTCAAGGCGATCGCTGCCGTTCTTGCCGTGGTTGTCTTCCTGTTCCTCTTTGCTCCTGCGTTCTCCGAGACCGTTCTGCCGGGCAACTTCTATGTGATCGAGATCACCGGTCTATCCGGTCTTACCGTGAACGGCACCGCCACGGTCATGGTCCCGCTCCCTGCAAACGCAGAGGGTGAACCGGTGATCCCGGAGGGGGTGTTCTCCGGCGATGGGGTTACCGGGTGGCAGGCGGCGGTCCGGGAGACACCCTACGGGAAGATGCTCGCGTTCACGACGACGGGAGAGTATGCGCCCGATATCTCTGTATCGTTTGAGGTGCTGCAGACGGAAGACGAGCTGCAGCGGTTGCCCCTGCACCAGCGGCCTACCAACCTGACTGCATGGGAGATGAAGAGGGAGCCGCGGCTGCTCGTGCCCGTGCTTGCGACACCCAATAACATGAGCGTCGCTGAGTTTAGCCGGGTTTCGAGCGGGACCTACACCTCGGTTGTATTCCTCGATGGCTTCGTCCCGTCGCCGGAGGATGCAGCGGTGGTCACGTTCAGCCTCGACTACCGGGGAGTGGGGGGCACGAAACGTTTGATAAGAGAGAATACCTGGACGACAATGGTGAATACGGACGTTATGAGCACTGAGTCCGGCTTCGTCCCGGTTCCGGCTGATTACCGGGTTATCGCAGGAGGTATCGGGTTCCTATGAGGATCAGGGCTGTACGTCTCTACGGGATTACGGTGACGGCTCTTGCCGCTGTTGGGGGGATTCTTGACGACCTGTTACGGAAACCCGTTGCCGTGATCGTGTGCGGAGGAGAGAAGGCCTATGATGCAGGGTAAGCGCGGTCTGCGGAGGATGCTCCGATGAAGAGGAGATCGTTAACATGGCTCTTCCTCTCTCTTTCGGCGGCGCTGCTCGCGGCCCTGCTCCTCCTCCACGCACCGGGCGCTGGCGCCGTGCAGGACCCGGTAGAGATGCCCGGCACGGCAAAAGAGCCCGGGCGGGCGGGGAACCTGACCGTCATCCTGGTGGCCGGGGATTCGAGACTCCCGCAGGCCGTCCCGATCCCCTCGTCCTGGAGGGATATCGAACCGGAGAGATGCGAGCCGACCGAAGAGGATTGGGCTTTCGTCAGAGATGCCGCAACGGATCTATCGGAAGAAGAGAAGACCCGGTTTGTTACGGAGATCAGAAAGATATTCGCCGGGGAATCGGCACTTCCCCGGGAGGAGCAGGATGTTCTGAAGAGGAGACTCGGGTACTACCTGGTTGAGGCAACCGGGGGAGCCGGGACGGCCCCATAACTGCAGTCGGTGTTCGGGTCGCTCTCGCTCCCGTCCTACAGCATCACCGTCGCGATCAGCGGAATCGTAACGAGCGACCCGATCGTCGAGACGAAGACGATCTGCGACGCGAGCCGGGAGTCGGCGCCGTACTGCTCCGCGAAGATGACGGTGTTTGCGGCGGCGGGCATCGCGGCCATCGTGATCATGATCCCGTTGATGTAGGGGTCGGCAAAGACCGGGGCGAGGAGGTAGCAGTAGGCCGCCGGGATGGCGAGGAGGAGGATGGCACTCGCCGCCCATATCCGCCAGTTCCCGACCATCTCCCGGGCCGGGAACGTCGCGAGCATCGCCCCGACGATGATCATCGCGAGCGGCGTCGTCACCCCCCCGAGGAGTTCGATCGAGTCGATGAAGGGGTTCGGGATCTCCACCGAGCCGAGGAAGAGGGCGAGCCCGACGACGGAGGCCGCGATCCCGGGGTTTAAGAGGAGTTTTGGATCGAACCCCTTCCCCCTCCCCTCGGTCAGCATCGCGATCCCGACCGAGAAAACCAGGATGTTGAAGAAGAGGTTGAAGATCGCGACGTAAAAGAGCGAGTCCTCCCCGAAGAGCGTCAGGGCGACCGGGAACCCCATGAACCCGACGTTCCCGAAGACGATCGCGAACTGGAGCACCCCCTCCTCCGCGGGCGGGACCCGCATGGCTTTCGAGACCCCCCAGGCGAGGGCGAACGAGAAGACGTAGAGCGCCCCGGTCGCGAATATCAGGGTCTCGGCCCCGGCGAGGCGCTCGGGGGTGAAGGGCACCTGCATCGAGGCGACGATCAGCGCCGGGATGGTGATGTTGATGAGGAGCCCGGAGAGCCCCCGGGTGGCCCGGGGGTCGACGATCTTTGTCGAGACGGCGACGTAGCCGGCGGCGATCAGGAGGACCAGGATGAATATCTGGTCCGCAACTATCAGGAAATCCGTGATCGCGCCGTTCATATGGGCACCGCTCCGTCCGGTTCATCAAGGTGAGTGCCGATACCCCTTTACGGTTCTGCTCCCTTAACCCGCGCCCGGAACATGTGCTGTCGGGTCAGGTCGCGAAGCGGCGGCAATAGGTTAAGGCACGATTTCGTGGAGCAGGGCGAGTGGAGAGGACTTACTCCCGGCACGGGGAGGTTCTTCGCCGGCACCGCACCGCAAGGCACCAGAGCACGACCGTCACGCCGAGGAGCGCCTCGCCCGCGTAGAGGAGGAGAGGTTCCCGGACGACGCTTCCCCCCTGGACTACGAAACCGCGGAGATATGAGGTCACGCAGAGCAGTCCGGCCGTCATGGCAGCGAAGGACGCGCCGAGGATGATGATGATCCGGTGGTCCCTCCCGGGATGAAGGATCCGCCGCCCCCTCTTCGTCAGGGTGTAGTCCCGCCATTTCCGGGCATTCTCGTAATGCACGAGATCCGCGTCGGCGAGAACACTGAGGTGCTCATGAACGGTCGACCTGGCAAGGCCAAGCCGATCGGCGAGCTCGCTCATTGTCATGGGCCGGATATCGAGCGCTTTGAGGATAGCGACCCGGGCGTCGGAGGAGAGAGCGGCGATATCGTCCCGGTCGAGCGTGACGTCTTCCATAGTCTGGCCTGAAACGATCAGATACTCTTCTGCCGGAAGGGAAAAGCGTTCCGGCTCCTGGCAGGGCTGAAAAAGGGGGTATGCGGCGAATCCAGTCACTCCGCCCGGATGGTCAGCGGCGGGGCCGGCTCCGGTGCATCTCTCCCCGCTACGACGAACGCCGCCGATGCCCGGGGAAGGCGGGCCCTGTTGTAATCGGGGTCAATCGTGTCCCCGCAGGTGGGGATGGGGCCGGAGACGACGCTACTCATTCCCCGGAGATCGAAAGCGACCGACGTGCCGTTCGGGGCCATGAGGTTGTGCGGGGCGGCAAGACCGATCGTCAGGTAGAGGAGTTCCTCCGGGCCGGGCCGCGGGAGGTCCGCCGCCACCCGCACTTCGCGCCACTCCCCGGCGGCAAGATCGCCGATGGGCAGCGCGGTCGCGGCGCCGGAGAGGATGTCCCCCTCCGGCGACCCCATGGTAGCGTTCAGGCGCGTGATTTCCGTCGTCACGGCAAGATCGGCACGTGCGCAGTCTTCGCTAGCGAGGTTCCGGACGAAGAAGTCGAGGCTGATTTTACCGTCCTCGATCGCGATATCGGGAGTGTACCGGATATCCTCCGGGCGGGCCGGATCGAGGCTGTAGCGGTCATCGAGGGCGATGGTCCGGTTCCAGGCGGCGGCGTTTTGCAGGCGCCAGGTCTCGTTCATCCCGTCGTAGACGATCACCGGGCTTTCATAGGGATCGCGGTACTCGAACCCCGGCCCGAACGGCAGTATCCAGTTCACCCGCTTGAGCGGTTCCTGTACGTGCTGCTGTCCCGGGGGAAAGGCCGCAAGTATGGCGAGGTTTGCCGCAGCAAGGATGAGAACGGCGCCGATACCGAGCCATATCCATGTCTTCGAGTGCATTTGATCACATCAGAGAGTTCGGAGCATCCGGAACCATATCTGGATCCGGGGTGAAATCGTATAAAACCCACTGTGATCGTTCGGTTCCAACCGAATAAACCTTTAATGTTGCGATTTGCTGTGTGACGGCAGGAAGATGGCAGTTTCCCGGACTGCCGACCGGATCCAAAGGTTTATGGTGCGTTCGGTTCCAGCCGAACGATGAGTGTCGATTTTATATGTTCTAACGGCCTAAAAACGTGTTAGGTATCGCGTGTAGCGCCCACGTGTGTTTGAAATCCTCTATCCACAGTCGACGCCCGGATGAAGAACCCTGCATGCCCGGAGGCAGAGGGGCATACGCGTTCTGCGTTCTCAAACATGCACCTCTCCTGTCTCAAGCGAACGAAAACGGAGTTCGCATAGATGGAACCAAAAACCGGAATACAGGCATTCTCTCTGCTCCTGGCACCGCTGCTGGTGAGTGTAGATTTTGTGCTGGCAAGATCGTAGATAGCGATCCTGTAGGGGGTGAAGAAATGGAGAAAAAACGGCAACTCCTGCCGACACTCGTTGTACTTCTGCTGACAGCATCGGTCTGTCCAGGACTTGCTTCTGCGAATCCGGTTGCTGATGAATATAACACAACTGTTGAACGTGCAGAACTTACAGATGACGAATACACCGCGGCCGTTGAATTCCTCAGGTCAAGTGAAAATGTCGTTGATACGCGAGGCTATTTACCAGAGTTCAAAGACGCTCAACACCGTCGTTCATGGTATAACTTTCTGGAGAATCTCACAAGCGACACGTTCGACTCAATAAAACCCTATCTTTACCCGGATGGCCCCATTATCGGTTTTGGATACGATATTGAAGGGTATGTTGAAATCGGTATTGTGGAGGCATATCCTCGGGATAAAGCCAGCGTTGCGGTGGACGAGATATACACGATGCTGAACGAAGAGGCAGAAATACTGGGAGTTGAAGATATCCCCATCAAGATCAGATCTGTCGACCCTGACAGCCTGGAACTTGATGTGCTGATCGATCCGACAGACGGCGAGGCACCACCGGCCGTGCTTGCGGAACCTGCAGATACGACGACGTATCACGGCTCCGGGAGTGCGTTCAGCGTCTTCTATAGCCCTGTGCATCTCGGGTGTGCTCTCGGAGCCGTGATCGTGCTCCTGGTGGGCTACTTCCTCGTCCGGAGGTCCCGCGGGAAGGATGCACCGTGAGTCTGCTCTTCTTTCCGGCCATCGCCTTCGTCCTCGCATGGCCTTTCGCTCTTATAGCCCTGGTCGGGAAACCGGGACAGGAAAAACGGCGTCCGGCGGTTTCGCTCGGGATAGGAATCATGGCGGGGGCGTCCGGCACGATCGCCACGGCTTATGCAGGCGCTCCCGCCAGCCCGCTGGTATCCGGAATAATCCTGCTGTCGATGGTTACGGTCTCGGCATCCACCGTGGCGACGGCGTATTTTCTGTTCAGGAATGTTGCTACGAGCGGCAGGAGGTTGTGTGTTGCAGTCGGGTCGCTTCTTCAGCTGCCGTTCCTGGTTGCCCAGCTCGTGGGTCCCGATAAATTGCCTGGCGCCGCCCCGCCGGTCTTCGCGGAAAAACTGCCCGTTCTCGGCATACTCTTCGATGCTCTCGCAGCAGCAATCGGAACCGCCGGGGAACCCGGGTACCGGGGTTTCTTCTCTCTCGGCCTGCTGGCCGGGCTGTACCTGGAGGTATTCCTCGGTGCAGCGGTCGTCTGCCTGATTGTGGGCATCGTGATGCGCAGTCCGGGTGAAGGTGCAACTGGAGGGTGAAGCGATGACACAGACCCAAAGTAGACTCTGGATCTTCGTGATGGTTGCAATGTTCATTCTGTTGACCGTCGCCGGGTGTCTCGACCGGCCGCTGACGCCGGGCCATCGCGCGCTGGAGGGGGACGTCTGGGTGCTGAAACTGGACGATTCCGGGGACCGGGAATGGTTCACCGTCATCGACAGCGGGAGGTTCGACGAAGCATTCTCCATCGTCGAGGTTCCCGACGGCTACGCGATCGCCGGGTCGGTCTCGGACCTAGGCGAGTTTCATCCGACACCGAGGATTATCCTCCTCGACCAGGAGGGGGCGATAGTATGGGATACGACCTACCCGACGCCGGACGATCGCCGCGGGACGGGGATCGCGTCTGCCGGTGCACGGGGATTCGCCGTCGTGGCTTCCCGCGGCCTCCTCATCCTGACGGATGGGGACGGGAGCGAGCGGCACCGCACGGACCTTGCCGCGGAGGGGGAGTACTGGGCGATCGCACCCTTGGGTGCCGGAGGCTGGATCGCGGCTGGTGACGACCGGGTTTCGAGGATCGACGCTAACGGCAGCGTCACCTTGCAGGAGCCGGCCGGGGGCGTGAGTCCGGGTTCGATCCCGATTATCGTTTCGGACCCGGCGGGAGAGTTCCTCGTCGCCGGGGAAGCAGCAGGGGCGCCCGGAGCCGTAATAGCGGCGAAGTTCGACGACCGCGGTACACCGGTCTGGAACACGACGATCCGGGGCGGTTCCGGGGAGCAATACCTCCTCTCGGCGGCCTGGCAGGACGTGACCGGCGGTTACGGCCTGCTTGCCGGGGTCACGGGTGCGGAGCCGGCGGGAGTTCTGGAGGTCTCGCTCGGCGAGGACGGGAGCATCCTCCGGCGGAACACGATCAACGCCTCCGCTCCGGTGATCTGGACCCCTGGCGGCGGGTACCTCTCGGCGGCCCTTGCCGAAAACAACCACGGCGGTGCCATGCTCCGGGTAGAGAGATTCGATGAAGACGGTGCTACGCGGTGGGCGTCGACACAGCGGCTGGACGAGTACAGCAGGGCCGTAGCCCTCATTCCGACGGCCGATGGCGGATCGGCGGTGCTCGGGATGTACATGAAGTACTGATGCGGGTGAGGGTACCGATTTCTGACGTGGAACCAATCCGGCAGGTCCAATGCGTAGACGCGCGCCACAGAAATCGTTTATAGATGAATGCCGAGATCCCTCTCAACCAATGAGGTGACCGGGTATGCGGGTAATCAAAGTACTCCTGATATTGGCGCTCCTCCTCCCGGCGGGTTCCGCCGCCGCTCCGGCGCCCTCCACCGGGGGCACCACGAACTGGCTCGATACCTTTGACGAGTGGGTCACGCCCCGGGACATGTCGATGTACAATCCGGTCATTGAAACCCCGCAGAGGGTTCCGATCACTGAGGAGATCGCACGGCAGCACCCCGGCCTGATCCTGCTCGATGAGAACGTGACGTTCCCCGACGCCGGATACGTGGTGGCGCCGGGGCTACCGTCCGGCCCTACGGTTGACGTGGTCATGACCGATCCCGTGTACTTCAGCCCGGTCCCGACGGCCGGGGGGATGAACCTCACAAACCTTCCGCCCCTCCGGAAGTACGACCTCGTGACCGCCGACCCGGCGGCGTTCGTCGCCGACGCGGGTTCGGGGGGGCTGGTGACGCTCCGCCTCCCCGGCCGGGAGTTCGTGCTCGGCCTTGAACCGGTGCCGGGCCCCGTTGCAGAAGGTGCCCGGGCCTTCGTCAAGAACGAGTCGGGCACGTTCGCCGCCGCCCTGCCTCAGATGCGGTTCTTCGAGGGAGCCGTCGCCGGCGAGCCCGGGAGTTCCGCTTCGTTCACGGTCGGCGGCGACGTGATCCTCGGGACGGTCCGGTGCGGCGCGACGTCGCTCGTCATCGACCAGGCCGGGACGGTCGAGGTCGGCGGGGAGCAGAAGATCGTGCACGTCATTTACGACGAGCGGGACGTCATATCCGCATGCGGCCTGAGCCGGCTTGCGAGCCTTGCAGGAGGTCTGATCGACGCCATGAGGGCTTGATGGGCCATGTAACGGCTCCCCCGGCTTCTATGCCGCCGGACATCGCCGTTTCCCCCGCGCGCAGAACAACAACCCTTAAGAGGAACCCTTAGAGAGATACTACTCAAATGCTCGATCAGTTCAAGGGCTGTCTCCTCGGGGCCGCCATCGGGGATGCGCTCGGCATGGCGCGGGAGAGCACGCCGCCGGACTTCCAGCGCCTCCACGAGGGATACCGCCGGGCGTGGCGGGGGCACCCGAACGCCGGGCTGAAACCCGGGCAGTTCACCGACGACACCCAGATGATGCTCCTCGTGGCCGGCATGCTCGCCGACGGCACCTACTCGGAGCAGGGGTATGCGGCCGCCCTTGCCCGGATGTACATGAACGAGGAGCTTCGGTTCCCCGACGGTGCCGTGGACGCCGCGTGCCGGCACCTCCTCCTCTCCGGCGAGAGGCCGGGTGGTGTCTCCTCCAACACCGCCGGCTGCACCGGCATCTCCGTCCCGTTCGGCCTCCTCTACGGCGACCCCATCGACGTGACCGAGCGGGTGGTCCAGGCCTGCAGCGTCACTCACACCCACCCGGCGGCGCACGCGGGAGCGGTCACCGTCGCGATGCTCGTCCACTACGCCGTCCGCGGCCGCCCCGACGCTCTCTCCCTTGCCGGGAAGCACGCCGCCCTCGAAGACGTTGCCCTCGGCAACAAGATCCGCGACGCCGTCCGCCTGGCAAACGAGGGGATCAGTCTCGAGAGCGCGTTATCGGTGATAGGCAACGACGTGACCGTCTACCAGACCGTTCCGCTCGCATTCTTCCTGATCAACCGCATCAAGGACGTCATGGCTCTCCTCACCACCGCCGCACACGTCGGGGGGAACACCGACACCATCGCGCTCATCTGCGGGGCCTACGCGGGCGCGACCTACGGGAAAACCGCGTTGCCGCAGGTTCTCCTCGAAGGGCTCGAAGGAAGAGATGAGATCGAGTCGACGGCCGCCCGGCTCTACGAACGATACACCACAAAGCCTTAAGATTCTATAAAAGACACCTCTTTCTTATGGAAATTGCGATTATCGGTGCATCCGGATACACCGGCGGCGAGTTAATGCGGCTCCTGCTGCACCACTCGTCCGCGGAAGTCGTCGCCGCGACGTCCCGGAAGCTGGACGGCACCCCCGTCGCCTCGGTGCACCCCCACCTCCGGGGACTGACCGATCTCGTCTTCCGGAACACCGAAGCCGGCGATATCGATGCCGATTTCGCCTTCCTCGCCGTACCGCACACGGCGGCGATGAAGGTGGCCGGGACGCTGGTGGAACGGGGGATCAGGACCGTCGACCTCTCGGCCGACTACCGGCTCGCGAAGGATGTATACGAGAAGACCTACGGCGTGCCCCACGAGGCCTACTTCGAGGCCCCCTACGGCCTGCCCGAGCTCCACCGCGACGAGGTCAGGGGAGCCACCTTCGTCGCGAACCCCGGGTGTTTCCCGACCGGGGCGACGCTTGCCGCAGCACCGCTCGCGAAACTCGCCCACACCATCATCTACGACTCGAAGACCGGGGTCTCAGGGGCCGGAAACACCCCGTCCGCGACCACCCACTACGGAAACGTCGGCGACAACTTCACCGCCTACAAGTGGACGAGCCACCGCCACCTCGCGGAGATGAAGCAGGAGGCCGCCAGGCTCGGCTCGGACGCCCGGTGCTACTTCACGCCGCACCTCCTCCCGGTGAACCGGGGGATCCTCACGACGGCCCACATCCTCCTCCGCGAGCCGATGGAGCAGGACGAGGTCGAGGCGCTCTACCGGAAGTTCTACGAGAACGAGTTCTTCGTCCGCTACCAGAGACCGACCCTCGCGGCCGTGCGGGGCACGAACTTCTGCGACGTTGCGGTCGAGAGCGAGGGCGACCGTGTTGTCGCGGTCTCCGCGATCGACAACCTGGTCAAGGGCGCAAGCGGCCAGGCGATCCAGAACATGAACCTGATGTGCGGGTTTGCGGAAGACGACGGTCTCCGCAACGCCGGGATGCTCCCCTGAGGTGACGACGATGCTTGTTAAGGATGTTATGACACCGGACCCCGTGACCGTCCGGGTCGACTCACCGGTGCGCGAGGCGGCGGGATTGCTCCGGAAATACCATATCGGCGGCCTCCCCGTGATGGACGGGGAGCGGGTGGCGGGAATCGTCACCGAGACCGATATCCTCTCGCTCCTCGATACCGGCGACCTCTCCGAAGACCTCTGGCTCCCGTCGCCGCTCGAGGTGATCGAGGTCCCGGTCAGGGAGTTCATCAACTGGGAGAAGACGAAGCGTGCACTCACCGATATCGGCGACATGGAGGTCAGGCGGGTGATGAGCAGCCCGGTTATCGCCATCGACGAGGATTCGGATATCGCCGATGCCGCCGCCCAGATGCTCCACGAAGGTATCGCACGCCTCCCGGTGCTCCGCGACGGAAAACTGGTCGGGATCGTCACCCGGGCAGACATCGTCCAGGGCCTCGGGGCGTCTTCCCGGGAGGAAGAGTCGTGAAGAGCATCTGTGCGGTCAGGGGCGTAGCGGCCTCGGGGATCAAGGAGAGGAAGTACGGGCTTGCCCTGATCCGGGCGAGCGGGACCGCGGCCGGCGTCTTCACGTCGAATAAGGTGCGGGCGGCCCCGGTCGAGGTGATGGTGGACCGGATGCGCCGGGGCACCCTCGACGCCATCGTCGTGAACAGCGGGTGCGCGAACGCCTACACCGGCGAGCGGGGATACCGTGATGCCGTCGAGATGTGCGCCGTGGCGGCCGGATCCCTCGACCTCGACCCTGAGTCGGTCGGCGTCGCGAGCACCGGGGTGATCGGGCGCTACCTCGACCTTCCCCTGATCCGGGACCAGTGCGGCCGGGTCGCGCCGCTCCTCGCCCGGAGCGGCGACGCCGAGGACGCGGCGGCGAGGGCGATCATGACCACCGACACCTTCCCAAAACACGCCCTCGTCGAGACGGAGTCGTTTGCCGTCGGCGGGATCACCAAGGGGAGCGGGATGATCGCCCCCAACATGGGGACGATGCTCGCGTTCATCTACACCGACGCGGAGGTCGAGGCCCCGGTTCTCCAGGATATCCTCCGCCAGGCGGCCCGGCGGTCCTTCAACCGGGTCGTGGTCGACGGCGACACGAGCACGAACGACGTGGCCCTCTGCACCGCGACCGGCGCCGCCGGCCGGGTCGACCGTGACGAGCTTGCGAGAGCGGTCGAGGCCGTCTGCCGCGACCTCGCCGTCCAGATCGCCCGCGACGGCGAGGGGGCGACGAAACTCCTCGCGGTCACGGTCCGCGGCGCCGCCGACGAGGACGCTGCCGCCGCCGTGGCGCGGACGATCGTCGCCTCTCCGCTCGTCAAGACCGCCATCTACGGCGAGGACCCGAACTGGGGCCGGGTGGTCGCGGCCGCCGGTAGGGCCGGCGTTGAGTTCGACCCCTACGCGGTCTCTCTCTCTGTCGGCGAGGGCGCCGGACGGACGCCGCTCGTCCTCCGCGGCGAGATCGTCGCGGATCTTTCGAAGGCGAAGGCCGCGATGCACGGTGATACCGTCGCGTTCGACCTCGACCTTGCCGCAGGCGAGGGGAAGGCGACGGCGTGGGGGTGCGACCTCACGGAGAAGTACGTAGAGATCAACGGGAAGTATACGACATGAAACGAGAAGATGTGCTGATGGAGGCACTCCCCTACATCCAGAAGTTCCACGGCAAAACGATCGTGATCAAACTCGGCGGCCACGCGATGGTCGACCAGAACATCCTCGAGACGGTGATCCGGGATGCCGTCCTCCTCCGCTACGTGGGGATGAAGGTCGTCCTGGTCCACGGCGGCGGCCCCGAGATCACCACGAAGATGCAGGCGATGGGCAAAGAGCCGAAGTTCGTCGGGGGGCTGCGGATCACGGACCTCGAGACCCTCGAGATTGCCCAGATGGTCCTCGTGGGCAAGATCAACGATGGAATAGTCTCCCTCATCGCAAACTGCGGCACCCGTGCGGTCGGGATCTCCGGCAACGACGGCAACCTCCTCATCGCCCGGAAGATGGACCCCCAGCGGGTGAAGGTGGGGGAGGTCGTGCAGGAGGTGGATCTCGGCCAGGTCGGCGAGATCGAGGAGGTCGATCCCGAGGTGCTCCACTGCCTCCTCGCCCAGAACTACATCCCGGTGGTGGCCCCGATCGCCATCGACCGGCAGGGCCGGAGCCTGAACATCAACGCCGATACCGCGGCGGCCGAGATCGCGATTGCTCTGGGGGCATTCAAACTGATCAACCTCACAGACGTGGACGGGGTGATGAACCCCGACCGGACGATGGTCTACCACCGGCTGACGCTCCCCGAGGCGGAGGCGATGATCGGTGAAGGGATCATCGCCGGCGGGATGATCCCGAAGCTCGAAGGGTGTATGAAAGCGGTCAGGAACGGTGTTGTAAGCGCCCACGTCGTGAATGGCAACCGGGAGCACAACCTGCTCCTCGAGCTCTTCACCGACGAGGGCGTCGGCACGATGCTCTCCCGATAACCTTTTTTTCAGGTGGTCGTCGCAAAGCGCTCCGGCCGACGCGGCCTCGTGGGGGTTCAGGGACGACCTCTATGGCAGGTTGCCGTCGCCGCTGCATTCCCGCTGCCGCTCTTCGTTCATCTCGATCAGGATCTCAAAGACCCTCCGGACGGCGACCGGGTCGATCCGGCTCTCGACGGCGTAGGTGAAGACCCGGTCGAGGACCATCTTCCGCTGCTCCTCGTCGCGGATGGGAAGACTGTTCTCCTGCTTGAGGCGGGCGATCTGCGCCGCCAGTCTCTGCCGCTTTGCAACAAGGTCGATGATCCGTTCATCTATCTCCCGGACTTCGTTCCTGACGGCATCAAGGGACATACTACATGATTGGCTCCGGCCGGGGAATAAATTTGATGGGTCGGCCCCGGGGGAAGCGAAGGATATTATCGTGCCGGGACAAACCAGGTACCGGATGCTGGAACGAATACCGCCACGCGAGCGCCGGGACCTCCTGATCGCGTGGCTTGCCATCTCGGTCGCCTTCACCCTGCTCTACATCCGGGGCGGGATAGATCCCATCGGGTTCGTCTTCTTCTTCGCCATGTCCCTCGTCACGGTGGGGGTCGCCTTCGTCCTCCACGAACTGGCGCATAAGTTCGCCGCCATGCGCTACGGCTACTGGGCCGAGTTCAAGAAGGACAACCAGATGCTCCTCGTCGCCGTTGTGATGGCAGCGCTCGTCGGAGTCGTCTTTGCGGCACCGGGGGCGACCTACGTCTACGGGAACGCAACACGGACCGAGAACGGGCGGATATCGGCGGCAGGTCCGATCACGAACCTCCTCCTCTGCATACCGTTCGCGGCCCTCATGCTCTTTGGCGGCGGCGGACTCCTCGCTGTCGTGGGCCTTGTCGGGCTCCGGATCAACGCGATGATCGCCGCCTTCAACATGCTCCCGATCAGTGTTCTCGACGGGCGCAAGGTTCTCGCCTGGAACCCTGCCATCTTTGCCGTGCTCATGGCCGCCTCCGCCGGGCTCCTTATCTGGTCGCTCCTCTGAGCCCCTCTCTTTTTTCAGGCCCGTTTCAGGGTGAATCGGAACGCGGCGCCGCATTCCGGCCGGCCCGGCACCCGATCGTCGACCCGGACCCTGCCGCCGTAACGTTCGACGAGCATACGGGTGATGTAGAGGCCGAGGCCCTGGCCGCTCTTGTGGTGTATGCTCTGCCCGAACCGCATGAACACGATCTCCTTCTTTTCGTCGGGAACCCCCGGCCCGGTATCCTCGACCGAGACCAGGACTTCATCGCCGTGCGCCTCGACCCGGATGGCCACCTCGACCGCCGGCCCCCCAAACTTGATGGCGTTCCCGATCAGGTTCGTGAAGACCTCGGGGAGGAGCGCGTCGGCCGTGACCGCAAGATCCGTATCGTCGTAGTGGATCCGACTCCCGGAGAAGGTCCTGATCTCGTCCCGGATCACCCTATCAAGGTCGACCGGCACGAGCGCTGCCGACTCCTGGTGAATCCGGCGGATCGTCGAGACGTTCCTTAAAATCTCGATGCTCTTTCGGATGCTGGCCTGGAGTTTCTGTGCGTAGCCCTTCGTCTCCCCCTCGAGCATATCGACGAGGAGGTCGGTGTAGAGGCCCGAGACGTTCTCGGCGTTCCTGATATCGTGGCTGAGGATATCGAGGTAGAGGTTTGCCACCTGCTCGGCCATCCCGAGCTTCCGGATCAGCATGGTGCGCTCGATGGAGGTGCCGACCTCCCTCCCGATGACCGTAAGGAGGGAGCGGTCGGCGTCGGTGAACGGGCTGCCGCTCCCGGACACCACGTTCAGGGCCCCGATGACCCTCCCGTGCGCCATAATCGGAATGCTGGCGCACGGGTGCGGTGTTCCTTCGCTCTCCCCCGGGTAGCGGAGATCGGGGTAGTCGTCGAAGAAGCGGGTCTCCCCTGCCACCAGCACCCCCGTGTAGGGCTGCTCGGTGATGTCCGGGATGCATGGCTGCGCAGGAAAGCCCTCCGGGAGGCCCTGCGTGCAGACGAGCCGTGCTCTCTGCCTTCCCGGCTCGATCAGGTAGATGCCGCCGCCCGAGAGATCGAGAAGGTCGAGGGTTACCGCGAGCACCCTCTCCAGGGCTTCATCGATGTCCGTCGCGGACGCCGATGCGCCGATGATCCGGTTCAAGACCGAGAGCTCGCGGTTATGGGCCTGGATCTCTGCCTCGGCCTGTTTCTGGCTGGTGATGTCGGTGAGCGAGGCCGCGATGCAGATGGGAATTCCGTCGCTGTTCCTGACCAGGTTTCCGGAGAACATGGTATAGAATATCGTTCCATTCCGCCTCCTGCCGATCCGCTCGCCGGTGTGCCTGCCGGTGTGGACGACTTTCCGGAACGTATTCAGGGCGTCCTCCTCGTCCTCCCAGAGTTCTTTGACCGGCCTCCCGATCACCTCGGCGGGGGAGCCGTAGCCCCACATGGAGAGGAATGCCTGGTTGACGTAGGTCAGGCGGCCGTCGAGATCGGCGATGGTGAACGCGCTTGATGACGATGCTATCGCCATCTCCCGGATCCGGAGCTCCTGCTCGGCCTGCTTCCGTTCGGTGATGTCGACCCCCGATCCCATCGTGCAGATCCGCCTGCCCGCTTCGTCGGTGACGATGGAGAGGGCAAGCTGCATGGGGAAGGTCGATCCGTCTTTTCGCCGCGCTTTCACCTCACCGGACCAGGCGCCGTTCCGGAGGAAATCCTTTCTGACCCGGTTCATCTCCTCCCGGTCGGCCCAGAGCACCGAGATCGGGTGCCCGACGATCTCCTCCTGCTCCCACCCGTGCATGGCGAGGAAAGCGCGGTTGACGTAGATGACCTTCATGTCGAGATCGGAGAGAGAGATGCCTTCGCGTGCCGAGGCTATCGCCATATCCTTGATCCGGAGTTCGAGCTCGGCACGTTTCTGCTCGGTGATGTCGCGGATGGAGCAGAGTGTCCCGGTGACGTTCCCGTGCTCGTCATTCAGGGTGCTGACGGTCATATCGACGAACATGGTCTCTCCATCCCTCTTCCTGTGGACGGTGACGCCGCGCCAGAACCCGGACGCCCGGAGGGCATCCTGTGCCTCCCGTTTTTCTTCCGGGCCAATCCACTGGTTGGTGAAGAGTTCCGCCTCAGGCCGACCGAGGCCCTCGCCTGAAGGAACGCCGTAGAGCTTTTCTGCGGCCCGGTTCATGTAGGTGATCCGCCTCTCCGTGTCGGCCGCGATAACGGCATCCTCCACCTGCGAGAGCACCCGGGCCTGAAACCGGAGCCGCTCTTCCGTCCGCTTCCGGCCGGTGACGTCGCGGCTGATCCCGAGCAGGCGCCGGACGGTGCCGTCGCTTTCCGCCATCGGGATGAGACGCGCCTCAAGCCAGATGCCCCCATCGTCCCCGGGTATCAGGGTCTCCTCGGTGAGGATCTCCCCGGGTGACTCCGCTGCAGTCCGGATCATCGTGAGCCATCGATCCGCAACGACAGGCGGAAACAGTTCCCCGATGTTCTTCCCCCGGAGACTCTTCAGTTCCGTGCCGAGCAGGCGGGTGCCGGCACTGTTCACGTAGAGGACATCCCCTTCTACGTTGATGAGGAAGATGACATCCGGTGCCAGCTCCGCAAGCATCCGGTAGCGCTCCTCGCTCTCCCGGAGCGCCTGCGCCATGCGTCGCTCCTCGGTGATATCGACGGCGGTAGCAAGGATGCAGACCGGGTTTCCGGATTCGTCGGTGACGATGTTCGCGGTCACGTGGGCAATAAACTCCGTTCCATCGGCCCTGCGGCCGACCAGTTCTCCGGTAGACCTGCCCCGCTCCGCAAACGCTGCAAGAACTCTCGCGACCTTCCCCTGGTCTACCCAGAACTCCGTGAGATGCCGCCCGAGGACCCTGTCGGAGTCGGTGACCCCGCCCATCGCGAGCAGCGCCCGGTTGGCGTACGTGATGTACCCGTCGAGGTCGGCGATGGCGATAGCGGCAAACGACGACTCGATTGCCATCCCCCGGATCAGGAGTTCTTTCTCCGCCTGCTTACGCTCCGTAATATCGGAATGTGTCCCCGCGATCCTGAGCGGTTTCCCGTCGCCGTCGCGGCGGACCACCCGGAGCCGGTCGAGGATGTAGACCCACTCCCCTGATGCCGACCCCATCCGGAACTCCATCTCACAGTGATCGCGTTTTCCGGCGGCCATATCGGTGAGAACTGCCTCCACGCGGCCGCGGTCCTCCGGGTGGACGAGTGAGAGGATCGCAGGAAGCGTGGGCACGAATGCTTTCGGCTCGTAGCCGAGCATTGTGAAGGTCCGCTGACTGTAAAAGATCGTGCCGGTTCTGACGTCCCAGTCGACCAGCCCCTCGTTTGTCGCCGAGAGTGCGAGGTTCAACCGTTCTTCGCTCTCCTGCAGCGCCCGCTCCGCACGCCTCTGCTCGGTCACGTCGACGAGCGACATCACCGAGCGGGCCGTCCCCGGGATCAGGCCGATGGTGACCTCGACGGTGTGAAGGGTGCCGTAACAATCGATGAACGTGAAGGAGTAGTTCTTCGGCGCAGCCCCGGGAGCCCTCCGCCGGAGGGCGTGGTACCCCATGAGCCGCCGCTGGTCGTCTGCATCGGCAATGAAATCAATCAGCCGCTTTTTGCCGACGATCTCGGCGCGCGAGCACCCGGAGAGCCGCTCGAACTCCGTGTTCGCCACTGAGATGGTGCCGTCGCCCTCGATGAGGATCGTCGCCGTCCCGGTGTACTCGACGATCGCCTCGTAATCCCCGACGTCCGGGGCTTCCCGGAGCCGGAGCACCCACCCCTTTCCGGACGGCGTCCTCCTGCCCGAGCAGCGATACCGCCGCTCTCCGCCCGGTCCCGGGAGCCGGCACTCGAACTCCGGGAGCCTGTCCCCGTCCGCAAGATTGCTCATCGCCCCGAGCGCTTCGACGATCTGTCCGGGTTCGCTCCCGGGCACTCCGAGGATCCGGCGGCAGGCTGTGTTTGCCCAGATTATGCCGTCGCCCTCGTCGACCACGAGAACCGCATCTTCCAAACACTCGAGTATCCGGTAGTCCGGCTGCGCGCCGTATGAGTGTCCTGGAGGCTCGGCGGAGGTCACGTATAGGTCCTTCTGCGGTCCTGAAAAGCATCCTTAAGGTGCTTACTGAAGATGGAGGTTATCAAAACATATTAATTTGTTCCGGTTTGTTGGCCGGGGGGAAAACAATTGTTCTGTTCAGCCGGCCCCTGGTAACGATGTTCCCGCCCGAAACGGCGATCCAGGAAATATTTTTCACCCCTGCATCCCGGGCCGGCCTGGCACGGCTGAGAATCAGGCTTACGTCTGCGTTTTCCGGAGGAGGCCGACCACATTCCGCCCTTTCTCCCGCCCCTCAGCGAGTGCGGTGGGGTGGCCCGCAATCCCGCCGTAGCGGTCCATGTCGTTTGCGATCACGTTGTCCCAGTACTCAAAACCGGTGGTGTTGAAGAAGGCAGTGAGCGCCGGAAACGCCGCGTCGAAGACGTTCTCCCACCCGAGCCCCGCAGTCGAGACGAAGATACCCTTATGGCGGCGGATATGATCGGTCGTGTAATAGAGATCCTTTTTGATGAACTTGCGCGCCCAGAGATACTGCGCCCGGTCGATCAGCCCTTTCGCCTCCGCCGTGATTCCCATCGAGTAGATCGGGGACGCGACAACAAGGACGTCGGCGGCGGCGATCTTCTCAAACACCTCCGTGAGATCGTCTTTTATGACGCAGACCCCTGTTTTGTGGCAGGCGTTGCACCCCCGGCACGAGGCGTAATCGAGCGGCCGGAGGACGACTTTCTCCACATCGGCCCCCGCCTCCCGGGCGCCCTCGAGCACGGCGTCGAGCAGGGTCTCGGTGTTCCCGTGCCGCCGGGGGCTGCCGGAGATGCCGAGGACTCTTACCGGTTCGGTCATGCCGCCCGGAGCTCCTGCAGTCGTGCGACGACTTCTTTTGCCAGATTCTCTGCGTCGGCTCTCGCGGTGGGGTGGCGGTCGATCGCGCCTTTCTCGTCGACGCCGTTCACCATCAGGTACCTGAGATCTCTGTTTCCGATCTCGACGACGTGGAAGAAGCACTTCACCGACGGGATTGCCGCGTCGAAGACGTAATCCCAGTTCTGTCCGGCTGTCGCGAGGAAGATGCCCATCCGTTTTCCCTTCCGCTCGGGCGGGACGACCGGGAGGCGGAGGACGTACTTCCGGGAGCGGAAGACCTGGGCCCGGTCGACCAGCGCCTTCGCCTGCGCGGCGAGCCCCATGCAGTAGATGGGAGACGCGAGAATGATGCAGTCGGCCGCGACGATCCGGTCGTGGACGTAGTCCATGTAGTCCCGCTGGACGCACCGGTTGAGCGTCTCACAGAGGTTGCACCCGCGGCAGGGCCTGATATCCACCTCGGGGACGACGATCTTCTCGACCGCGGCCCCTTTCTCCTCCATCGCCGCGAGCACCCAGTCGAGGAGGGTCTCGGAGTTGCCGTGGCGGCGGGGAGAGGTCGAAAACGCGAGGACGTCAAGGGTCATACAAGGAGTATTGTCCGGCCGGAGGCAAAAAAAGTGCCGGGTTTAGATTTCCTTGAAGCAGAGGTACCAGTCTTTGCACTCGTAGCCTGCCTTCATCCTCTTCCCGATCTCTTCAGGCTCCATGACTCACTTCCGCGGGCGGTTGCCCAGGTACTCCTCGAGGGCGGTCTTGCCGTGGACGTAGGCCGGCATCCCCGCGAGCAGGAACGCGACCCGGAGCCCCTCCTCAATCTCCTCCTTCGATACGCCGAGGTTCCCGGCACCGGCCATCTGCGCCCGGACAGCGTGTCCGTCCCGGAGGGCGGCGGCAATCGCGATCGCGATGATCTTCTTCGTCTGCTTCGAGAGGGCGCCGTCGGCCCAGATCATCTGGTCAAGCCCCATGACGCTGGCGTAGAGGTCGGGGTCCGTCTCCTTGAGTTCCTTGAAGATCACGGGAACCTTCCCTATCTTCTCTTCCAGGTGCTTCTCTTCCATCGCAGCTCACTCCTCGAGCACCATCGGTTCGCCGCAGCAGACCAGTTCGCCGCCGCCGGCTTCCAGCACCTGGACCACGTTTCCGCAGATCTCGCAGTGGTAGACCTGCCCTTTTGCCGATACATTCACCATTCTTCTCACCTCAGTGGTTCTCCGGTTTCTTCTTCCTCTCGGGAGGATGCAGGACATCCTCCGGCGTTTTGATATCGGGTCTGATATGAGTCATCGGGAAGCAGTTGTACATCTCACAGGCGCAGGTCGGACATTTGACGAGGTCCGCATCGGTGCTGTCGATCCGGACTTCCCGGCCGCAGTCGATGCAGATGAACCGGCCGGGACCCGGCTTCTCACCGGCTTTCGCTGTCTTTTTGGGTTCTGATTCGGCCATAGAAATTCACCAGGCGGTAATAGCCTCACAAGGTATTTAGTAGTTCCCTCCCCGGATGATACCGGATCGCCCCCGTTATCCGCCTAACCGTGTCCGCGCCGCATGGCCGCATCCTATTAATAGGGTCGTGCGCAACCCTGCACCATGCCAAAGAAGGTTATCGCGCTGCTCGGGAGTCCTGTCCTCGACGGGAACACCGCCCGCCTCCTCGACGAGGCCATACGGGGCGCAAAGGAGGCCGGGTGCGAGGTCGAGAAACTTGAGGTCGCGCACATGGACGTTCTGCCCTGCATGGAGTTCTTTCAGTGCATGGGGAGCGAAACCTGCCTGATCCAGGATGAGATGGAGGGGATCTTTCGGAAGTTCCGGGAGCTGGACGGCCTGATCGTCGCGACCCCGGTG
Organism: Methanoculleus oceani; assembly: GCF_023702065.1. NCBI lineage: Archaea > Methanobacteriati > Methanobacteriota > Methanomicrobia > Methanomicrobiales > Methanomicrobiaceae > Methanoculleus > Methanoculleus oceani. The sequence goes on from NZ_QFDM01000001.1 coordinate 481,559, forward strand.
ATGACGATGGGCGTCCCCGGGAGGCTCAAATCCTTCATCGACCGGTTCCAGGTCTTTTACATGGCAAAATACCACCGGGGCCGGTCGCTTATCTCTCCTGAACACCGGAAAAAACGCAAGATGCTCTTTATATCGATCGCGGGGATGAATATACCGAACGTCTTTGACGGGATCAGGATGACCATGCAGGCGTTCGGGGAGATTATCGACTGCCCCCTCTGGGACGAGGTGCTCCAGAACGACATGGACACAATCAGGGACATCCGGACGCGGCCGGAGATGATGGAGGCGGCATACCGGAAGGGCTACGAACTCGGAAAACTGTTAGGGTGATTCTTCGGGCTCGATGTGGACGACGACCTCGGCGAGCCCCGGCACCGTCTCTTTGAGTCGCCGCTCGACCTCGTCGGAGATCTCGTGGGCCCGGGAGACCGGGAGGGCAGGGTCGACGGTGATGTGGATGTCGGCAAGGATCTCGTCCGGTTTTCCCCGGCACCGGAAGTCGTGGTACCCGGTCACCCCCGGGACGTCCATCACCACTGCCCGGATGAGTTCCATGTCGCAGGGGAGGTTCATTGTGTCGGTGAGAACCCGGGCGGCGTCGTAGAGAACCCTGATCCCCATCCTCGCGATGAGGAGGCCGATGGCAAACGCGATGATAGGGTCGGCCTCGGGGTAGCCGAGCCTGACGGCGAGAAACCCCCCGAGGACGGCCAGCGAGACGAAGACGTCGCTTCGGGTGTGCTGGGAATCGGCAACCAGGATCTGGCTCCGGTACTCCTCGCCCTTCCTCCGCTCGTAGGTGGAGACGGCGAGGTTAACGACGAGCGTCCCGACCATGACGCCGACGGTGACCGCGGTGATATCAGGGACGACGGGTTCGACGAGCCGCCGGTAGCCTTCGTAGAGGATCCCGGCGGCGGTCAGGAGGAGCATCGCCCCGATGACCAGGGTGCCGAGCGTCTCGATCTTGCCGTGGCCGTAGGGATGCTCCGGGTCAGGGGGTCTCCCGGCGAAGTAGAGGGCGACTATGCCGACGACGTTCGAGAAGGAGTCGAACCCCGAGTGGAAAGCGTCCGCTACCATGCTCACCGACCCGGCGAGGAGACCGAAGACCGCTTTTGCGAGTGCGACGGAGAGGTTTAAGGCGAGGACAAAGATGAAGATCCGCTGCACCCGGCTTCGCACCTTCGGTGCTCGCGCTCCTGCCGTTTCGGCAGTCGTGATTCGCGCCTTCGGTGCTTGCGCTCCGGCTCTACGAACCATCGCGACCCACACCTCCGGTGCTCGCGCTCCGGCTCGAAGCCTGGTGGCTTCTCAAGCTCCGGACGCTGTCCGTCGCACCCTTCCGTCCGTCGCACTCGAAGACCGAAGGTCTTCTCAAGCTCCGGGCGTTCCGCCCGTCGCACCCTTCGGCCCGTCGCACTCGAAGACCTTCGGTCTTCTCGAGCTCCGGGCGTTCGCACCTAACGATGCTCACGCCCGTCGCATCCTCCTCCATGCGGCAGGTGGTGGTGCTCCGGCGGGATAGCGTTTCCGGGGGGAAGAAGGTGAAAGATTTAATAAGGGCGTCCCGCAATGATTCATCCATGCCGACTGATGAGAACGCTCAGAATGCGTACGCCGGGGAGTCCCAGGCGAACAGGAAGTACTCGGTCTTTGCAGAGAAGGCAGCCGCCGAGGGGTATCCGACCGTGGCAAAACTCTTCCGGGCGGCGAGTGAAGCTGAAGCCGTCCACGCAAAACGTCTCCTCTTCATCATGAACGCCGTCGGGAGCACCGAGGAGAACCTCAAAGGTGCAATGGAAGGAGAGAACTACGAGTTCATGGAGATGTATCCGGCGTTCATCGCCGAGGCAAAGGAGGAGCGGAAGAACGAGGCTTCGATCGTTTTTACCCACGCGATGAAGGCGGAAGAGGTGCACGCGAACCTCTACCTCCAGGCGCTTGAGGCCGTCCGGGAGGGAAAAGACCTCGATACGGAGAAGGTCTACCTCTGTCCGGTCTGCGGCAACGTCGAACTCGGGACGGCGCCGGAGAAGTGTCCGATCTGCGGGGTTCCTGCGCGGATGTTCCGCGAAATTCAATAATCTCACTTTTTGGTCCGGCGCAGCCGTGCCCGGGTTTGGCGAACCACCTACCCTCACAAGTTAAATAGGGCTCCTGAGATACTCAACCCCATGGCAGGCGTGAAGGTCTACACGACGGAGAACTGCCCCTACTGCCGGATGGTCCAGGCGTTCCTCAAGAAGAACGGCGTCGAATACGAGATCGTCGACGTCGGGAAGGATCGCGAGGCGGCCCGGGAGATGATCCGGGTCTCGGGGCAGCGGGGGGTGCCGGTCACGATCTCCGGCGACGAGATGGTCGTCGGATTCGATGCAAAGAGGCTCCGGGAGCTCTTCGGGACGCCGGTGACGGATGAGATCGACGATGTGGTCGTCGTGGGCGCCGGGCCGGCCGGGATGACGGCTGCGGTCTACTGTGGCAGGAAACTCATGAAGACCGTCGTCGTCTCGGAGAACATCGGCGGTCAGGCGGCCTGGAGCTGGGCGATCGAGAACTACATGGGCTTTCGGGTGATCACGGGAGAGGACCTCGTCGGAAAGTTCGAGGAGCAGGTCCGGGGGCTTAACGTCAGTCTCGAACTCGACAGCGTCGGGAGCATCGAAAAAGAGGGGGACGTCTTCCTCGTCCGGACGGCCTCCGGGAACACGTACCACTGCCGGACGGTCATCCTTGCTTCCGGAAAGCAGCCCCGCACCCTGGAGCTCCCGGGTGAGGACCGGCTGATGGGGAGAGGGGTCTCCGTCTGCTCGACCTGCGACGCCCCGTTCTTCCACGGCAGGCCGGTCGCCGTCGTCGGCGGGGGGAACGCGGCGATCCAGACCGCCATCGAGTTGACCAGGATCGCGAGTTCCGTGGCCCTGATAGTCCGGAGCACCCTCCGGTGCGATGAGATCTACGTTCCCCGGGCAGAGGAGGTGGGCGTGCGGATCTTCCTCCACCACGAGGTGACGCAACTCCACGGCGACCAGAATCTGACCGGGATCACTATCCGCGACCGCCAGACCGGGAAGGAGACGGTCCTCGACGTGGAAGGACTCTTTCTCGCGATCGGGCTCGTGCCGAATACGGGGTTCCTCGGGGACCTGGTGAAGCTGAATGAGCTCGGCGAGATCGATATCGACGAGAACGGCCACACGAGTGTTCCCGGGATCTTCGCGGCCGGGGACGCGACCTGCGTCAAGGCCAAGCAGATCATCGTCGCCGCCGGTGATGGGGCGAAGGCGGCGCTCGAGGCGCACGAGTATTTCGAGCGTCTCATGAGCAAGCAGGCGAAAGAGCGGGTCGCCGCCACGTGAGGCCGGCGCTGCCTGCATCCGGACGCCTTCGGCCGGAGTCCGGAGGGTGAACAGGTTCGGCGGACGGTTCGACCGGGCTGAGGATGGCCGCTGCCCGGCTTTATGGTGCCGTTCGCGGAGGCCGCCGACCACTATCCGGTTGAGATCACTCTCCCATGGAAATCTCCATGGGACCCGCGCCTGTTCCCCGGCCGGCACCCTCCAGCAGGTTCCAATTTTTCAGAATATTCAGAATATTCGGAATATTTATGTGCTCTCGCAGACAACCCTGATCCGGTGAGCCACATGGAAGATGTCCCGAAAGACGAGCGGAAATCCTCCTGTTCCGGTGCCTGCACGATCGAGGCGGTCGTGAGCGTCGACGCACGGGGGCAGGTGGTGCTTCCGAAAGATATCCGCGAATGGGCAGGGATCGCTCCCGGCGACCGGCTTGCGGTCGTCTTCTGGGGGAAGGAAGGAGATGTCTGCTGCATCACGCTGATCAAGGCGAGCTGTTTCAACGGTATGGTGACGGCGCTGCTCTCCCCCATGACGGAGGAGATCGCGGGCAGAGGAGAACAGAACTAACCAGGAGTTATCGCGATGAAGAAAGAAGATATTCACAAGCAGGTACGGAATGCATACGGGCAGGTGGCTGCCCGGCAGGGCGGATGCGGCTGCGGCACCGGGTGCTGCGGCACGGGGCGATCGGTCGAATCGGTGAGCCTCGGCGTCGGCTATTCGGAGGACGATCTCGGGCAGGCGCCGGAGGGCGCGAACCTGGGGCTCGGGTGCGGCAACCCCGTGGCTCTCGCCTCGCTTCGGGAAGGCGAAGTCGTCCTTGACCTGGGGTCGGGGGCGGGGTTCGACTCCTTCCTTGCGGCGGAGCGTGTCGGCCCGACGGGCCGCGTCATCGGCGTCGATATGACGCCCGAGATGCTTGATAAGGCGCGGGAGAACGCAAAAAAGAGTGGGCGGACGAACGTGGAGTTCCGTCTCGGCGAGATCGAGCACCTGCCGGTGGCGGACAGCTCCGTCGACGTGATCCTCTCAAACTGCGTCATCAACCTCTCTACGGATAAATCGCAGGTGTTTAGAGAGGCGTTCCGGGTTCTCCGCCCCGGCGGGAGGCTCATGGTCTCCGACATCGTGCTGGCGGCGCCCCTCCCGGCCCCGCTCGCCGAGTCGACGCTTCTCTACAGCAGCTGCGTCGCGGGAGCGCTGGTGAAGGAGGAGTACCTCGACAGTATCGCCGGTGCGGGCTTTACGGAGATCGCGGTCCAGGGGGAGACGGTCTTCCCGCTCGACCTGATCGTGAGCGAGCCGGAACTTGCCGGGCTCCTCGGCGAGGACGAGAGGGCGTCGATCGAAAAGAGCATCGTGAGCGTCAGGGTCGGCGCCAGGAAACCGGCGGGCTGCGGCTGCGGCTGCAACGGGACGTGCTAGGCTCTTCCCTATTTTTGCGCGACCCGGGGAGTTGCGCTCCCACCCGCGGGTCTGCACGGCCCGCTGCATCCTCCACTCCGGTGTCCCGGGATGGGGCGCCAGAGTGGCGGGGCGGGACACATGCCTGTGCCGACCCGTTTCGTATCGTGCAGGAACACGGGTTCTTCGATGAAGACCAAAACGTCTGCAAACGATGGCCTGGTTCAGGAACCGGTTGATCCACATCTATTGGGATATCGACAACGACAGGATTTACGACCTGCTCCGGGAAGATGTCGGCGACATTGAGCAGTACCTCGCCGAATATATTCGTGCCCTGCAGAGGAAGTGAAGGCTCTCTCCTGTTCTCTAAGCCTCCTCCAGTTTCCGAGGTCCACAGTATACGGGTGCTCCGGCTGCCGGAACACCCGCTTCCTATCACCGAGCGGCAGAATGATTACATCCATAATTATTACGGACATAATCATTACCCGGTCCGGGAGAGACACCCTTATCTCCCGGAGCGACGATCCCCTGCCATGGTACGGTCGGGGGCGGTCGCGGATCATCTCTTCGGGGTGACGGGCCGGTGATCGAGGAGCGGCTCCGGGCAGGGACGAACGGGGCGCTCACGCGGATCGCGGCCCTCGTCGCCCGGACGGGGGCGACCCCGAACACCCTCACGCTGCTCGGGTTTGCCGGGATGGCGGCCGCAGGGATCCTCTGCGCCGGAGGATCGTTCTTTGCCGCCGGGATCGTGGTCGCCGCATCGTGCATCTTCGACGCACTCGACGGGGCGCTCGCCCGGGTGACCGGTGCCGCTTCGCTCTTCGGGGCGTTCTTCGACTCGTTCCTGGACCGCTACGCGGAGGCGGCGGTCTACGGCGGGCTCGTCGTCCACTACGCGGGGGCGGGGACGCCCTGGGGCGTCGAGGCCGCGTTTGCCGCCGCAGTCGGGTCGCTGATGGTCAGTTACGCCCGGGCCCGGGCCGAAGGGCTCGGGGTGGCGTGCCGGGCCGGCCTCTTCGCCCGGCCGGAGCGGATCGCGGTCATCATCGCCGGACTGGTGACTGGGTTTGTCCTTCCTGCGCTCGTCATCCTCGCGGTCGCGACGAACGCCACCGCGGTCCGGCGGCTCCTCTGCGTCAGGGGGGCTACGCTCTCCCTGTCACGGCCTCCTCGGTCGCCGTGAACTCTTCGTTTCCGATCCGGTAGTTCCCGGCGGTCTTCACGTCGTAGGGGTTGCCGGTGGTGGAGTACGGGACGACGAAGGTCCCGTTCTCGCTTTGCTGCCGGTAAAGGAACTCCCGCCCGGTGTTGGTGACGACCGTGACCTCGATGACGCCCTCGCCCGGGATCACGGCGCCGTCGACGAATTCAAAGACCTTCACGCTCGTTTCCGCGTCGGGGGAGGACTCGTAGACGAGCCGGTAGTGTTTGAGCGCCGGGAGGGTCCCGGGCGGCGTCGCGGCATCGGTCCCGAAGACCGCGGCCTTCCCCGGTCCCGTGTAGGCGTCGGCCACCGCCTGCGCCCCGGCCGGGTTCATCTCGCGGCTTGCGGTCAGTCTCGCGTAGCCGGTCTCCGGGACCGAAGCGGTGTCGTACTCGACGTAGAGGGCCTTTTCCGGCTCCGTCATCGTCCCGTCGAGGACCTGCAGCCGCACCGCCATCGTCTCAAAGTAGGCCTCCTTGTAGAACGATTCGATGCTGTAGGCGTTCTCTCTTCCCGGCACCGGCACGAGGAGCGCCGTCGCGTAGGGTGCGGTCCCCGCCGTCGCATTGTGCCAGTAGGCGATGGCCGGGAACCCTTCGGCGGCCATCCTGCCGTCGGTGACGATGTAGCGGGAGCCGGCCGCCGCGAGGGCCACGTCGGCCTTCTCCTCGGCGGTGGCGAGGAAGAACCCGGTGGCCCGGGGAACGTGGTCCTGGAATGGATTGGTGTTCGGTATCCGCTGCGCGATGAAGGTGATCCAGTGGCCGTAGTCCCACCAGGACATGACGCCGTAGGACTCTTCGGGATAGGTGAAGCCATTCTTCTCGAAGATCGCGTAGTAGTCCACGCCGGGGCCGGGGGTATGAGCGTTCATCCACTCGAGGGCGTCGCGCCAGTCGTCGGCGAGGATGGTGCGGGGGACGCCGTTTACGGCGTAGCCGATGTTTTCGGAGGCCGATGCCCCGACGAGAGCCATGATGAGGAGGACGGCGATCCCGACGGCGGCGACCTCCGCGGTGGGAAGCGTCTTCTTCTTCTTTTTGCTCTCGGGCTCCCGGAGGAACGCGGCCGTCTTGCTAAATCCGTAACCGAGCGCCCACGCGATGACGACCCCCGCAAGGAGCGCGAGGTTCACGGCGAGGTAATACTCGAACCGCAGGTGCTGGATGGTCGCAATCAGGATGATGACCGACCAGACGATGGCAAAGAGGAGTTCGGGCCGGTTCTCGCGCCGGGCCCGGAGGGCGAGGAGCACGAGCCCGGCGGGGATGAGGAGGAGGCCGACGTTGAAACTCTGCCACGCGAGGGAGGCATCCCACGGTGCCATCTCCCGGATGGCGGTGGCCGACATGTCCCGGCCGAAGAACGTTATAAGACCGCCGGCCATCGTCCTCCCGATATCGGTAAGCCCGAGGAAGGCGACGCCGGTGATTCCGAGCGCGGCAAGTGCGGCGAGGTACTCGTTCCGTCTTCCTTTGAGCACCAGCGAGATGCCGGAGAGGAGGGCGGTCGCGGCGATCAGGAGGAGGTAGGCGTAGACGTGGCCGACGGAATAGAGCGAGAGGTTCTGCGAGTCGACCATGAACCCGGAGAGCGGCAGGAAGATCGTGGGAACAACGAAGGCGACGGCGTTGACGAGGAGGAGCCCCTCCGGCCCGGTGCCGTCGAGGTGGTTCCGTACGGCCTGGAGTACCGTGAAGACTCCGGCGATGAGCGCGAAGAGGATCATCGTCGGCATGACGAGGAGGCCGAGGAGGTAGGCGGCCCCGGCGCCGAGGGCGAGGAGCGCGACGGGGAGGATGGTTTTCGTCTCCGCGAGCGTTACCGGGTGCCGGGCGGCATACGCGAGCGCGGCGATGTAGGCGAGGCAGAAGAGGGTGGAGAAGAGGGTTTCCGCAACATGGTGGTCGACGAACCCGAAGATCGACCGCGCGAAGAACGATGCCGAAACGATCGTGATGAGCCCGGCGGCGGCGAGGCCGGTTGTTCTGTCGGCGAGGGTCTTTCCGGTGAGGTAAACCCCCGGGACGACGGCGGCAGCGAGAAGCGGGGGGACCCACGCGGCGGTATAAACGATCTCGGGCCGGGTGGCCGCCCCGGCGAGGAGGCAGAGGGTGGCGGTGATGAGCGGGAAGAGCGGTCCCCACGCGACCTCCTTCCCCGTCGGGTAGGCGGTCATGGGGTCGAACCAGGCGTAGCCGGGGTAGTTCGCCGCGATCATCTCGACCTGGCGGAGGTTGTACCAGGCGTCGGTGCCGATGAGGCTGGTGAACGAGCCGTCGACGAGCGCGGCGTGGGGGATTGCCCGGAGGAGGACCGCCACGATCATGAAGAGGAGCAGCACGGCGGCGGTGAGGGCGGTTTTATGTTCTTTTAGTGCAGCGGGAGCCATAGGTCGTACGTTGATCTTGGGGGCGGCCGGTAATTAAGGGGTACGGCTGGAGGTTGGTCCGCCACCGGATGAATACTTATTTCCCCGGTCTCTGGTAACCTATCAGTCGAAGACACCTGCAGGGTTTCCGCCGATGAAGATCGCCTACGTCTACGACGCCGTCTACCCCTGGGTGAAGGGCGGGGTCGAGAAGCGCATCCGCGAGGTCTCGGTCCGGCTTGCGGACCGGGGGCACGAGGTCCACGTTTACGGGATGCGCTCCTGGGACGGTCCGGCGGTGCTTGAGCGCGACGGGGTGACCCTCCACGGGGTCTGTCCCGGCGAGGCGCTGTATTCCGGCGGCAGGCGGACGGTCCCGCAGGCGCTCCGGTTCGGCTCTTCGGTGCTCCGGCCGCTTCTCGCCTCCGGCGCCGACGTTGTCGACTGCCAGAACTTCCCTTATTTCTCGTGTTTCTCGGCGAAGGGCGCGTCGATGATGCGGGGGATTCCGCTCGTCGTCACCTGGCACGAGGTCTGGGGCGACTACTGGTACGACTACCTCGGACCACGGGGGGTCTTTGGGAAGGCTGTCGAGCGGCTGGCCGCCGGGCTCACCGAGCACCACATCGCCGTCTCGCCCTCGACGGCCCGGGCCCTCGAGGGCCTCGGGGTCACCGGACCGGTCCCGGTCGTCCCGAACGGGATCGACACGGAGCGGATCGCGGCCGTCGCCCCGGCGGCGGAGGGCTCCGACGTCATCTTCACCGGCCGGCTGATCCGGGAAAAAAACGTCGACGTCCTCCTCCGGGCGCTCGTCCCGGTCCGGGAGGAGGTCCCCGACCTCCGGGCCCTGGTCGTCGGCGACGGCCCGGAGCGGCCGGCACTCGAAGCCCTCGCGCGCGACCTCGGGCTTGACGGGGCGGTGACGTTCACCGGGTTCCTCCCCGACCACGACGCGGTCATCGCCGCGATGAAGGCGTCACGGGTCTTCGTCCTCCCCTCGACCCGCGAGGGTTTCGGGATCGCGGCGCTGGAGGCGATGGCCTGCGGCCTCCCGGTGGTGACGACGGACCATTCCGGGAACGCGGCGGCGGATCTGGTTGTCCCCGGGGTGAGCGGGTTCCGCTCGGGGCTCTCGGCGGGGGAGATGGGGGGGAGGATTCTCGCGGCGCTTGATCTGCACCGGACCCGGGCATCCGACTGCCGGGCAGCAGCGGCAGCATATGATTGGGGACGGATTGTCGATATACTCGAAAAGGTTTATCAAAATTCCTGACCAACTCTGACATCAGGTTTACGCCTTTTAGTTTTTAAGGACCTATGCGGGGAGCAGATTGCATGTCATGGAAGGATAGGAGCGTTTTAATTACCGGGATCAGCGGGTTTGCCGGGTCGTACCTGGCCCGGTATTTGATCGATGAGGGTGCGCACATCTATGGGCTTGTCCGGAGGCGGGCGGACGGCGCCATTCCTCAGAATATCGCCTGGAAGAAGATCGAGAACGGCATAACCTTTCTTGAAGGAAACCTGGAGGATATCTCCGGGCTGGCCACGGCGCTCGATACTGCGCAGCCGGACACAATCTTCCACCTTGCCGCACAATCTTTTGTCCCCCGGTCGTTCTCTCATCCGATCGAAACCGCCCAGATGAATTCCATCGGCACGAACAACCTTCTTGAGGCGGTGCGCCGGAAGGACTGCGACCCGACGATCGTCTTTGCCGGATCGTCCGAGGAGTACGGGCTGGTCTTCAGCTCCGAGGAGCAGTACGAGCGGGCGAAGGCGAAGTACGGAACAATCTATCCCGAGCCGGTCTCGATCCCCGAAGTGCCTATCAGGGAGACCAATCCCCTCCGTCCCATGTCGCCGTACGCCGTGAGCAAGGTCTGCGGCGACCACCTGATGCGCAACTACTTCTACACCTACGGCACGAAGGCGATCGTCTCCCGGGCCTTCAACCACGAAGGGGCCGGGCGCGGGAGCATGTTCGTCACCTCGGTCGCGACGAATCAGGTCGCGAAGTATGCGGCGGGAGATATCGACCACATCACCATCGGGAACGTCAACGCCTTCCGCGACTGGTCGCACGTTATGGACACCATCCACGGCTACTGCCTGATCGCTGATGCGGGCCATCCCGGCGACGTCTACAACCAGGGCTCGATGCGGACGACCTCCGTCCTCTCTTACATCCTCCTCTCCCTTGAGAACGCCGGGATGCCGGTCGACCGGATCGAGAGCATCAAAAACGACAAGGCCGTCGAGGCGCCGACCGAGAAGGACACGTCCGCCGTCTTCGGCGTGCCGTTCGAGAAGACGAAGGTCGACCGGATGCTGCTTGAAGGGGCGATCGAGTTCGCCGCCAACGACCAGGGCATCATCGCCAGATCGGGCGACAAAAAGATCCCGATCCTCTTTGACCCCGAGCGGTTCCGGCCCGCCGAGGTCCCGATCCTGTTTGCGGACACGACAAAGATCAGGCGCCTCGGGTTCTCGTCCACCTACAGCGTCGAGGATATCATCCGGGATCAGCTCAACTTCTACATGGACGAGAAGAAGCGGGTATGAAAATCGCGATCGTCCATGACTATTTCGGGGCGATCGGGGGCGGCGAACGGGTCGTCCTCACCCTCGCGAAGATCCTGAACGCCGACGTCATCACGACCGACACGGATGCGGCCGCAAAACTGGACAACGGGGTCCGGGTCACGAGTCTTGGAAGCACGGTCAAACTCCCGCCCTTCAAGCAGATCTCCGCCACCTGGAAGTTTGCCTCCGCCGATTTCTCGGACGACTACGATTTCTTCATCTTCACCGGGAACTGGAGCCACCACGCCGCCCGGCGCCACCACCCGAACCTCTGGTACTGTTATACGCCGGTGCGGGCGTTCTACGACCTCTACGGGACGTTTCTGTCGCGGCAGGGGTTTGTTTCCCGGCAGGCGTTCCGGGCGTGGGTGGCGTTCTCCCGGCGGCAGGACCAGCGTTCCGTGAGCCGGGTCGACCGGGTCGTAACGATATCGGAGAACGTCCGGCAGAGGATCTGCACCTGCTACGGCCGTGATGCGGAGGTCGTCTACCCTCCCGTCGACGTGTCGCGGTATCGTTGCGAGGGTTATGGGGACTTCTGGCTCTCGGTGAACCGCCTCTACCCGGAAAAGCGGATCGAGCTGCAGATCGAAGCCTTCCGGTCGATGCCGGACGAGCGCCTGGTCATCGTCGGCGGATACGCCGCCGGGGACCACGCGGGCCGGTATGCGGCCCGGCTCATGGAAGACCTCCCGGAGAACGTCGAGATCCGGGGGGAGGTCTCCGAAGAGGAGCTGATCGACCTCTACGCCCGGTGCAGGGGCCACGTCTGCACGGCCCTGGACGAGGACTTCGGCCTGACGCCGGTGGAGGCGATGGCCGCCGGCAAGCCGGTGGTCGCGGTGAACGAGGGCGGGTTTTGCGAGACGGTGACGGCGGAGACGGGGATGCTCGTCGATGCCGATCCCGGAAGGATTGCATCGGCGGTTCTGGCGGTCTCGGCCGACCCGGAGCGTTACCGGGAGGCCTGCCTGGCGCGGGCGAGACTGTTTGACCTGTCTGTTTTCGCGGACCGGATCCGGCGTGTGGTGAATGATGGCGTTTGACCATTTGAAGACTCTCTACGGTTACCGGAATCTCATCTGGGTGCTCGCCTGGGGGGAGTTTAAGCAGCGCTACAAAAATTCGGTCCTGGGTTACTTCTGGTCACTCCTCGAGCCGCTCCTGATGCTCGTGGTCCTCTACGTGGTCTTCTCGAACCTGATGCGGATCGAGGTGGAGTACTACCAGCTCTTCCTGCTGCTTGGCATCATTCTCTGGAACTTCCTCTCCCGGGCAACATCCATGGGGCTTAATGCAATCCTCGGGAAGCCGAGTATGGTCCAGAAGATTTACTTCCCCCGTGAGATCCTCGTGATCTCGTCCTGCATCACGGCGCTCCTGATGAGCATCTTTGAGTCTCTGGTCTTTATCGCCTTCATGACGGTCTTTCAGGTGCCCCTCTCGGCAAATCTCATCTACGTGCCGCTGATCCTGGTGCTCCTCTTCCTCGTGTCCCTGGGGCTTTCTCTCGCTCTTGCCGCACTGAATGTGTTTTACCGGGACGTCCAGTTCATCTGGGCGGTGATTCTCCAGGCCGGGTTCTTTGCGACGCCGATCCTCTACCCGGTCACCATCTTCCCGGAGACCCTGCAGGGGATCTTCCTCCTCAACCCCATGGCCCATATCATCATCTCGGCACGCGACGCGATCATTTATTCCACTCCTCCGGCAGCCGGATCGCTCCTCTATGCGGGAGTAATGGCCGTGCTTACACTCATAATCGGATACATTATTTTTGCCCTGTACGAACCTCGTTTCGCGGAGGAGATGTAAATGAGCGTCATCGACGTCGAACACCTGGAGAAGGTCTTCCGCATTCCGCACGAGAAGCGGACGACCATCTTTGAAGCCCTGACCGGCCTTCTCAGGCCTACAAACTACGAGACCTTCCCTGCTCTGCGGGACGTGACGTTCTCGGTAGAGGAGGGAGAGATGCTCGGGATCATCGGGGAGAACGGGAGCGGGAAGAGCACGCTCTTAAAGATCCTCGCCGGGATCATGCGGCCGACGTCGGGGACGGTCACCGTCAACCGCCGAATGACGCCATTCCTCGAGCTCGGTGTCGGGTTCAACCCGGATTTCACGGCGGTCGAGAATATCCGGACCTACGCGACGATCATGGGCCTCTCGAAGCGGGAGATCAACGGCAAGGTCGACGAGATCCTGGCGTTTGCCGGGCTTGAGACGTTTCGGGACGCGAAACTGAAGAACTTCTCCTCCGGCATGCAGGTGCGGCTCGCCTTCTCGACCGCGATTCAGACCAACCCTGAGATACTGTTGATGGACGAGGTGCTCGCCGTCGGCGACATGGAGTTCCAGCAGAAGTGTATGGATGTGCTGAACCGCTACCGCAACGAGGGCGTCACGATCGTCTTCGTCTCCCACGACCTTGGTTCGGTCAGGCGGTTCTGCGACCGGACACTTCTCCTCCGGCACGGAGAGCAGGTGGCTCTCGGGGAGACGGATGAGGTGATCGACCGGTATGTCTACGGGAAGGTCGCGGAGGAACCCCCTACCGAAGACGCCCTTCCCGTCGATGATGAGACGTCCCCCGGGAACGGGCGGGTGAAGATCACGGGCGTAAAGTACCTCAACAAGTTTGGCTCTGAGAGCGCCCGGTTCAACGCCTTCGATCCAATGACCATCCGGATCTTCTACTCGGCCCGGGATCGGGTCCCGGATCCGGTCTTCGGCATCGCTCTCTACTCCGAACGCGGGGAGCACCTCTATGGGACGAATACCGAGTTGAAAGACGTTTCGATCGAGTATATTATCGGCGAGGGGCATATAGATCTCCAGATTGACCGGATTCCGATGCTCGCCGGGCGTTTCTTGGTGACGGTTGCAGCCCACACCCACAGCGGGGAGCGCTATGACTGGCAGGACAAGGCGTATTCGTTCGATGTCATCCCCACAGGGAGGGATGCCGGGCTCTTTGATATTCCCTGTTTATGGCGGCGGTGAAGAAGATACCTATGAGCGATACTCCGTTTGAGATCAAGGACGACGAGATCAACGTCGAAGAGATAATGGGAAAGATCCGGGAGAACATCCGGCGAAGGAAGGAGGCCGGGGTCTACCCACCTGACCCGAGCCCGGCAGCCCCGCAGGATCCGGCCGGGGCCAACACCGAGATCGCGCGGGACCTTGCCTATCTCTCCGGCAACTGGAACATCCAGAACAACAGTTACTTCATCAGTTCCCACCGGCCCGTCGTCGGGAAGTATCTGGTAAAGGGCCGGGAGCTCGTTCACGGCGAGGTCCGGCGCTACGTCGACCCGGTGATCTGGAAGCAGGCCGAGTTCAACCGGGCTACAGGCCGGGTGCTCGAAGACGTGGCCCGGCAGGTATCCGAGATCGAGTCCCTCCGGCAGCAGATCAGGGAGGACACCACCAGACAGATCCAGGCGACTATCGGTGAGGTGCGCTCAAGGCTCAAGGAGCGGCTCCGGGAGCAGGATATTGAGGTCAGGAACGGGATCTCGGAGGCCGAGGAGCAGATCCGAAATGAGGTCGCGGAGCTGGTCGCACAGGTGAAAGCGGAGATCGCCGAAGAGGTCGGGGAGCAGATCCGGGCCGAGTTGACGGGACTTGCCCCGCAGTTGAAAGCCGAGATCGCCCGGAAGGTCGAGGAACGGCTCAGAGGCGAGGTTACGGCGGCGGTCACGCAGGCGAAGGCCGAGATAATCACAGAGGCTGAGGAGCGGATCCCGGGCGAGGTCACAGAGCAGGTGCAGTCCGCAATCCTCGCGATGGACACCGATATCGAGAACCGGGCGTGGCTGGCGAAGGTTCTTGAGGGCAGGGCTCTCGAGGGTGCATCCGGGGCGGCTGAACGCCCCGAATCTCCCTCTGCCGGGACGGGGGTGAACTACATCGCCTTTGAGGACCACTTCCGGGGCTCCCGGGAGGATATCAAGGAGCGGCAGAGGGCGTTCGTCCACTACTTCGAGGGCTGCAGCAACGTTCTCGACATCGGCTGCGGCCGGGGTGAGTTCCTCGAACTGATGCGGGAGCAGGGCATCGGGGTCCGCGGCGTGGACCTCGACGAGACGATGGTGGAGTTCTGCCGCTCCCGGGATCTCGCGGTCGAACTGAACGATGCGGTTTTGTACCTCGAACATCTCGAGGACGCGAGTCTTGATGGGGTCTTTATTGACCAAGTCGTCGAGCACCTCGAGCCTGGCTATCTTGTCCGGCTGCTCGATCTCTGTTACCGGAAATTGAAATCTGGCTACTATCTCGTCGCCGAGACGGTGAACCCGCTCTCGTTTGTCTCGTTTGCGAATTTCTACATCGACATGACCCATGTCAGGCCGGTTCATCCTGAGACGCTGAAATTCCTTTTTGGGGCTGTGGGATTCAGGGAGATCGAGGCTCAGTTCTCCTCACCGGTACCGGATGAAGCGAGGCTGCGGCAGCTGCCAGTGGAGGAGAGGGTAAACGAGGCAGAACGGCTGCAGGCTGACATTTACAACAGAAACATCGGTTTGTTGAACGAAACGATCTATGGAGCGCAGGACTATGCAGTTGTTGGAAAGAAGTAATTCGAAGCGACTGAATACATGCTCATATCTGAAAATAATTTTCCCATTCTAAAGAGATCAGCGAGTTGATACGATTGAAAATTGCACTGTGCGCGGTCCAAGTGCCGTTTGTCAGAGGGGGAGCAGAATCTCTTTGTGATAACCTCTATACTGAATTATGCAGACGGAATTGTGAAGTTGAGTATATTAAGATTCCTTTCAGGTGGTCCCCTCCACAAGAGATCGTCAACCATTCTCTAGTCTGGAGATTGCTTGATCTTACAGAGAGTAATGGTTCGAAAATCGATGGAGTTATAGCAACAAAATTTCCTTCATATCTGGTTAAACACGATACGAAGGTCGTATGGCTGCTCCATCAGCATCGACAAGCATATGATCTAGCACACACGCAGTTTGACAACCTTGCAACCTATGGCACGCTTGGCAAGATCGTGCGGAAAAAGATCCATCAAATGGATAATATTGGGTTCACCGAGAGTAAAAAAGTCTATACGATCGCACAGAATGTCGCAAACCGGCTCTGGGGCTTTAACCAGTTGCATGGAGAGGCGTTGTATCCCCCTCCTCCCCTCATGGGCAGATATCGTTGCGGTAAGTATGATAACTACATCTTCTATCCGAGCAGGCTTGATTCAGCGAAACGCCAGGATCTTGTAATCAAAGCAATGAGGTATGTCCATCGCGATCTGAGGTTGATAATATCGGGAACGGGCCCCTCGCAGGAGCGATATAAGGCAATCGCGCGTGAATATGGAGTGGCTGATAGAGTTGATTTCCTTGGATACGTGTCTGATGAACAATTGCTCGAATTATACAGTAATGCTTTCTGTGTTGCTTACACCCCAGTTGACGAGGATCTGGGTTATGTTACTATGGAGTCATTTTTTTCCAAAAAGCCTGTAATAACATGCACTGACTCTGGAGGAACTTTAGAATTTGTCAGAGATGAGGAGAACGGCTATATCGCACATCCATCCCTGGAGGATATTGCCCAAAAAATAAATGCATTATACGAGAGTGATCGCGCCCGAACTATGGGTGAGAATGGCTATCAGGCAATGAGGAATATGAATTTATCGTGGGATCATGTTGTCGATAAACTTTTGGGGCCGATGCGATGAAAATAGCGTACTTCTCGCCTGTATCCCCCCAGAAAACTGGAATTGCCGATTATTCTGAAGTTGAGTTGCTGCCATACCTCCCCCATCACTTGGATATTGATATTTTCATTGACACGAAAATACGGCCAAATAATGACGATTTAAAGAAAAAATTTAATATCTATCCATATACCGATTATGAGAAAATGAAGGAATCCTATGACATCCCACTCTATCACGTGGGGAACAACGAGTGTCACGACTATATCTATCGTTCTCTAATAAAAAACCCTGGAATTACTATTTTCCATGACATCTATTTACATAACTTCTTATGGAGTGTTTCTATTGGTCAAGGCAGCACTGATCGCTATAGAGAAGAGTTTAAATATTGTTATGGTGAAGAGGGGTTGAATATAGCAGACCGCGCGATTGGAACAGGTGCATATCCGGAGTTTGACTATCCCCTCATTAAAAGAATCCTTGACCACAGTTTGGGAGTCATTTGCCACAATGATTTTAGCATACAGGTTGCCCTTAAAGAGAAACCCGACGCTAGTATCACGAAAATTCACCATCCTTTGACGATCCCCCAAGAGATAAAAGATCTGGAAAGTCAGAATGCCCGGAAGATTAAGGAAAACCTTTCAATAGAGGCGAAGAAACCGATTATTGTAAGTTTTGGTTTCATATCGTCGCATAAGCGGTATCATGTCTTGCTGAGAGCGTTTAAGAAACTATTAGTTGAATTCCCTGATGCAGTTCTTCTCCTCGTTGGAAAAGATCTCATGGGAATTGATAATCTGATCACCAGTCTCGGCCTAGCAGGATCAGTTATTAAGGCTGGTTTCGTTCCTTTCACAGACATCGTCAAATTCCTTGCCATTGCAGATTTTTGCGTCAATCTCCGGCACCCAACGGCAGGTGAGACCAGTGGAAGTGTTCTGAGAATCATGGCAGCGAAAAAGTCCGTCATCGTCTCAGATGTGGGATGGTTCTCTGAAATCCCAGAAGATTGCTGCCTTAAGGTGGCAGTAGATTCCCATGAAGAGGACCTCCTCCTTGCATACATGCAGACTCTCGCTGCGAATGCTAGAATGCGCGAGGCCATCGGAGAGAACGCACTGCGATGGGTAGAGCGTGAACATAACCCCCAGAGAATAGCAGAAGAGTTTTATCGGTATATCAAGTCGGTTGTTGACGGGGATGAGATCGTGATGACACGGGTATCAGAAGCGTTGCTGCATCTGGGTGTTGACGAACAGGATGATAATTTGCTGAGGCACGTCTCAGCATCAATACGGGGTATACTGTAGGAGGGATAAACGGGAGTACAGCGGAAATCCCAGTTCTCCAATGGTACCCTAAAACCTTTCCCTGTAGTGTAAGCCTTCAATAACAGATTGTAGTTTTAAACGGATACGATACATTTTTTAGTGTTTGATGTGAATTTTGAGTCAGATTCACTTAATTAGAAATATTTAGCGAATTACTAGGGTAATGATGTTTGGTGAGAACTATGAACATTGAAATAGACTATCCCATAAATCCGAGGTCGAGATGGACCTCGCTTAAACCGAATAAAGCTCTGCATGATATCATCGAACTCAATGGAGATATCTATGGCAGGTACTATCAGACGATTTCTGCAATTCAAAGAAAAATTCCGGGTAATTTCCCGGGACTTAGATCCTAGAAATCCCTCTGAGCCAAATTGGTTCAATGGTTTTATTCCGGGGCTGGATGCTATTTCACTCTATGGGTTTCTTTGTGTGAATAATCCCAAGCGATATGTGGAAGTAGGTTCTGGTAATTCCACCAAGTTTGCCCGGAAGGCGGTTCAGGACAATCACTTGCAGACAAAGATTACCTCGATCGATCCGTACCCTCGGGCGGAAATCGATAAAATCTGCGATGAAATCGTCCGTAAACCTGTCGAAGATGTCGATATTGCTCTTTTTGAAGGACTTGAAGCAGGGGATATCCTCTTCGTGGATAACTCACACCGCGTATTTACGAATTCGGATGTCACAGTGATATTCCTCGATGTTCTGCCGTGCTTGAAACCGGGCGTCCTTGTGGAGTTTCATGACATCTTCCTCCCATATGACTATCCGGAAGAATGGAATGCCAGATACTACTCAGAACAGTATACGTTGGGGGCGTACCTTCTTGGTGGTGGAAAAGATACTGAAATCCTGCTGCCGAATTGCTATATTTCTCATATTCCCGATCTGCATCGTATATTGTCTCCAATCTGGGGCGATCCCTTGATCGATATTGTTGAAACGTATGGGGGTTCATTTTGGGTTATAAAAAAGTGAATATCCTCACGAGACATCTATCATTGAGGCCGTATCCCCTCTAACTTTTGATTTCGGCAAGCCCGATCACATAGTTGCTCTGTCGAAATTTATCACCTTCGAATCCGGCCAAGGTTTTTGGGATGCTATAGGGCCGGGCGCCGATCTGGAGTATCCCGTTCTATCATGTTTGTGTCCATAGTTGTCCACCTTCTATTTCCATTGAGTGAACAGCTATTGCTAAATCCCTTTCATCCTCCGATCGCCCCAGATCTTTAGGTGATGTAGCATCAGGGAACTCAAAGGCAATATACTGGATTTCTCCCTCCAGTACATTATGAGGTATTAATACTGTCTTTTCCTGGGTTCCAGGTTGATCAAACAGCCACTCGCCTACCCAGTGCTCATTCACGTAAACAGTCACCCGCTGCTGGTCTAATGCCTCCCCACTGAGATAGGGAGATGCTGTGATTTTAAGAGCGAGGTCTGAATCTGTGTTTTCCGGTTGAACTGCCAGTACAGCATTATGACCATCAGTCCAGGTAAATCCCTCTTCTGGACCAGACCACCCGGCGAGTTGATATGTCTGTGCGTTCCCCTCTTTTCCAAAGAGAATCTCTGTTTCAGATTTATATACCGGTAAAGGTATAAGGCCTTGCCCAGGCTCGTAGATCTGAACAGTTGGTGCCCAAGAGTTACGGAACCAACTATGACCATTTATGGAATATTCTCTCAAAGGGGGGAGGTAATCTAACTCAAGATAATACTGCCCACTTTTGTTCGTACTTAAATATTGGAAGTATTTTCGCTCCCTTGTGTCTGATTCATTGATCGATAAAATTGACTGCCCAGAAAATTCATCTGGTATCTGTAGTTCGGAAGTTATTGTTCGTGGAACATCCCCAAGCGAAACAGGTGCATCGGATATAGATAGATGCCCGCTAGCATTAAATGGCTTTACAAGCACAAGTGGTGTTCCTTGTGCAACCATTCTCCAGTTCTCCCGGTATTCGTCGCCATCCAATGCGGGGCCTATACTCAATAGATCCGTGTTCACTATGTTTTGGACTCCATGACCTGCGCTAAGGGCGCCGTGATCACCAACAATGATTATTAATGAGTCCTCGTAAATGTCATGCTCCTTTAGTTGCTTAACTAACTCTCCTGATATTTTCAAAGATGCTTTCGCCTGCTCTTTATAACCTGTTTCGTTAAATGGTAGATCCTCATAATGCAAATCCGCATTTAAGTTAAGTGGGCCATGAGGTCCTACATTGTGATAAAACTTGAATGTTTTCTCTTCGCTTGATACATTAAATTCTGAAATGAGTGTATTATAGAAGGCAAGGTCATGGGGAGTGCTATCGCCTCTATTCGTCCCTACGAATGGCATAAAATGAAAATGGCTTTTTAAAAAGTGCGGCATGTATCTAAACAGGGTAAGATGTTGTAATTCTATCGTCCCCTTCATCGCGTCAGTAACTCTATCCACCTGACCTCTTTCTGAAATCCCTATGTTCGATGCAACTTCCTTACTCTGATATATTGTGTGCTGTAATAGAGGATATAAATCAACTCTATAGCCATTCTTCATCAATGTCTGTGGGATGGAATTATTCGAGAATGTGGTTTTAACAAATTCAGATCTAGGAATTGAATTGTCATAATATTCGCCGGTTAATATTAACGGAATCGAAGCGTCTGTATGTGGGTATCCTCCGGCAGCATTTCTGTAATAGATAAACCCATCAAACATCTCACGATATTCATCATTCTCATCAATGATCTCTTGAAAGATGTCTGATCGGAAAGCATCCAGCACCAAAATAACAACATTCTGTTCCTTTGAGAATTCAAACATAGTTGTATCGTCATATCCGATGGCGTAACTCTTCCACTCTGGCTCATCGGGTGCTTGGTATACTTCGGCAGCCAGTCCTCCTCCCTGGACCAAGAGCAAAAGAACGCTTGCTACAGCGATATGTTTGTAGATGGAGGGGGCTTTGAAGAGTGCAACACCCAGAACCGCAATCCAAACTGCCGAATCGATGATACCATTGAGGAGATAATCATTCCAGATAATCTCTCGCCCATCAAGTACTCCATAGTCCCAGACCAGAACGTGGCCCTGAATCCAGAATAATAGCCCTAATGCAGATACGAGGGCCACTGCGCGCTGGTGGATTGTCCCTTTAAGGATGAGGAGGATTGCCGAGATTATGGCTGCTGCGGCAAGAGAATAGGCTAAAAAAATCCAGATCATATCTGAATAGAAGTACGGGATCTCCAGGATATTCCCGTAATACATATATGACGGGCCAAAAAACAGTACCGTAAGCGACAGGAGAAATGCCGCGCCAATAGATGGGGCCCTTTTTCCCGGGTCACTGAGAGTGTTTTGAATTCTCTCTTTAATCGTCATGAAACTCCTCATTGAATTATGATTCGTTTTGATTTTCTAGCACAAGGCACATATTCCCATGGAATCGGTTTCCCGACAATATGCAGTATCAAATTACCTCTTCTTCATGAGATAGAGCACACGCAAGGAATCCTCGATAGGCTCTTTCCTGATGATGGAGAACTGTTCCCCGAACCTCTCCTCAAATGCATCCTGCGAGTAATCCACAAACACATCCTCCCGGTTCGCGAGCAGCTTCCGGACTTGCGAATCCCCCTTCGGCACGAATTCGATCACGAGATGTTCCGCGATCTCAGCGAAGAACCCGGCAATCCTCTCGAACGGGACGTTGTTGGAGATGGCGAGGTGGTGGATCAGGGCAAGTGCAAAGACCATGTCCACGGGCCCCCGTCCGATCAACGAATCCCGTTCTGCATTCTGCCAGCCTATCCCCGGGCTCGGGTTCGTGAGATCGAGCATGAGAGGGAGAAGGTTCTGCTCATTGCTCTTCCGGATATCGAGGGTGTTTAGCTCCACACAGGCAGGGTCGATGTCAAACGCAACAGTGGGGATGCCGCGTTCGCTTGCAAGCCGGGAGAAGACCCCGACATTTGCTCCAAGGTCCCAGACCGACCGGGGACGGTCCATGTCCAGAAACTCGCCGACAAGCTTCTTCTTGTGCTCTAATCCGGCCGCCGAGTAGTTTGTCTCGGTGTAGTAGTCGGCCCACTCGGTCCCGGCGGGCCGCCAGTCCAGGCCCTTGACGGCGTTGGACAGACTGTCGAGCAGACCCAGTAGAGCGTTCCTAGCCAGGTTCGGGCGCTCGATGGTCTCGTGGGTATCCGCATACTTTGCCTGGCTCTTCGCGTGCATGTGGATGTGCATGGCGAGGCCCGGTTTGAGCCGGGTTCGCCCGGGCAGGAGAGAACTCGCGAGATCCAGGGGGACGCCGTCGATGTAGACCCTCAGCAACTGGCCGAGCCGGATATCCCGGTGGGCCATGAGTGCCAGCGGTGCAAGGAAGTGCTGGCAGAACTGCCGGTATGCCACCCAGGGATCCCCTTCCCGGTAGCGCTCGAATGAGAGGGTATCGATGAAGAGCGCTCTCCCTCTGTGGAACTGGATGTTGTAGGCGCTGGCGTCCTTGAGGGTCATCCCGTGCTCCAGCGCGATCCGCTCGACATCCAAAGTGACCAGCGCAGCTTCTTTGAGCTGGCTGAATGACCACTCGTAGGGATAAGAGACGAAGGATATCTCTTCGGGTTGGATGACGATGTACGCATTTCCGGGTTGTTCCGAAGGGATATCGACCTCTTTGTGGGGGATCAGGGCCTGTCTGGAGACAAGGTTCTCATACAGGCCGGACTGCATGAGGCAGTCATAGTCCTCACGGCAGGAGTTGTTGATCTGCCGGTATAATACATCGTCCCGTCCAAAGAGAAAGCCGCCGGGATCTCTGAAAGAGCTGGGAAGAACACCGGATTTAGTCTTCATGGTCAGCGGACTTGGGTCTGAATCGATCCTTGAGTTTCTGCCAGTACATCTTTAGTGTGAATGCTACGCCCAACCCGACTGCGACCAGTAACTGCCAGATCATACTCCCCACACCGGGATCCAGATATGCAGAAACCGATTGAGGGATAACGATCAGCGCAATGAGAACTAGTAAAAAGTGCCGTAACTGCAACATGATCACCTAGTGACTAATTACTTAAATTGTTGATAGAACATGGTATATACCGCTTACGAATCGGCTGTCGATAGAGTTAAGCTCAGCTAACTGTTGTCTGCGACCCGTAAGATCTTTTAAGCAGAAATGCCTGCTGAAGAGGCGGTTTTGTAAATATCCCTCATAGAGAGGGAGTGGATATGTCTGGAAAATGTTGAAAATCTATCAGCCCTTTCTTCACGTGGTCGGGATCAAAACCTCCATTGGTCAGAACAGTGTCATATCATCCCTTTCATCGCCTAGCACCGCTCAGCGGGATCTGGTTACCCCCGAATCAGGTCTTTGTGCTGGTGTTCTGCACGATGACAGAAATTGTATCATTCTGTCCCGCGGTCATGGTTGTAGGGATAGTTGTAGGGATAGTTGTAGGGATAGTTGTGGGGATGGTTGTAGGGATGGTTGTAGGGATGGTTGTGGGGATGGTTGTAGGGATGGTTGTGGGGATGGTTGTAGGGATGGTTGTGGGGATGGTTGTAGGGATGGTTGTAGGGATGGTTGTGGGGATGGTTGTAGGGATGGTTGTAGGGATGGTTGTAGGGATGGTCTCATTTACGACGACCGTGTCCACCGTTGGCGTTGCTGCGGTCACCTGCACGGTCTTTGCGAGGGTCTCCCCGAACCACTGGTGTGCCTCCCAGACCATGCGGTACTGGGGAGTGTAGGTGCCTGCCGTTGCGGGTGCGGTCATGGTGAAGGTGAAGGTGTGGGACGCTCCCGGGGCCACGGTCACTCCTGCGGGAAGTGGAACCCGTCTTGGCCCGAACAGAATCGCTTCACCCGCGGTGCCACCGGCAGCACCCAGCCGGATCTGGTCTCCCTCGGACCAGGTTTTTGTGCCGGTGTTCTGCATGGTGACGGACACCGAGGAGCTCTGTCCTGCAGTCATGGTTGCGGGGATGGTGTCACTTACGACGACTGCGTCCACCGTTGGCGTTGCTGCGGTCACCTGCACGGTCTTTGTGAGGGTCTCCCCGAACCACTGGTGTGCCTCCCAGACCATGCGGTACTGGGGAGTGTAGGTGCCTGCCGTTGCGGGTGCGGTCATGGTGAAGGTGAAGGTGTGGGACGCTCCCGGGGCCACGGTCACTCCTGCGGGAAGTGGAACCCGTCTTGGCCCGAACAGAATCGCTTCACCCGCGGTGCCACCGGCAGCACCCAGCTGGATCTGGTCTCCCTCGGACCAGGTCTTCGTGCCGGTGTTCTGCATGGTGACGGACACCGAGGAGCTCTGTCCTGCAGTCATGGTTGCGGGAACGGTATCACTTACGACGACTGCGTCCACCGTTGGCGTTGCTGCGGTCACCTGCACGGTCTTTGTGAGGGTCTCCCCGAACCACTGGTGTCCTTCCCAGACCATGCGGTACTGGGGAGTGTAGGTGCC
The DNA here is from genome assembly GCF_023702065.1 of Methanoculleus oceani. NCBI lineage: Archaea > Methanobacteriati > Methanobacteriota > Methanomicrobia > Methanomicrobiales > Methanomicrobiaceae > Methanoculleus > Methanoculleus oceani. The sequence goes on from NZ_QFDM01000001.1 coordinate 506,004, forward strand.
TGCCGTTGCGGGTGCGGTCATGGTGAAGGTGAAGGTGTGGGACGCTCCCGGGGCCACGGTCACTCCTGCGGGAAGTGGAACCCGTCTTGGCCCGAACAGAATCGCTTCACCCGCGGTGCCACCGGCAGCACCCAGCTGGATCTGGTCTCCCTCGGACCAGGTTGTCGTGCCGGTGTTCTGCATGGTGACGGAAACTGCGTAGCTCTGCCCGGCAGTCATGGTTGTGGGGATGGTGTCGGAAACAACTGCGGCGTTATTCACTGTGGCAACGGAATTTACTGCGTTGTACGCGTTGATCCGTCCCCCGGTCGCAACCTTGCCGGTAAGCGAGGGTTTGGCATCGACGGTGTTGAGGATGGTCTGCTTGATCTGACTGGTGGAGAGGCCCGGAGCGGCGGCTTTGACGAGCGCTGCAAGTCCGGAAACGTGCGGTGTCGCCATCGACGTGCCACTCATGTAGCCGTAGGTGTTCGCGTTGACGGCGTTGCGAGATACCTCTACATCATCGATGTAGTAACCGTCGTAAGTATAGATATCGTCAGATATGAACCTGAACCGCAGGTAGACACTGGAATCGCCGCAGTAACTGGAGAGATCGACGCTGGCGATATACCATGCATTACTGTAATCGCCGGTAACCACAGAAATGACGTCCCACGTAGCTCCGTCATGAGAGCACTCGATAAGAAGCCCGTCGTAACTGTACTCGGCGTTGCCCCGTAGGTAAAAAGTCAGCACCGATGCAGAGGAGGGAGAGAGGTCGATCGGGTTCTTCCGGGTTAGTGCGCAGTTAGCGTTGTTCGCATAGTAACCGCCGGGGCTGTCGGTGACGCTCGAGGGAGCGCTGTAGTAGGCTGCCGTGGTCAGCCCCCACGGGCTCTGGACGTTCCAGTTGGCAAGCGTCGTCATGCTGTCCGAAAAAACTGTCGTGTAGCCCGGAACGGTGCTGTAGATACTGGCCCCCGGTGCGGCGACGTCGACGGTGGTGGCGCCGTAGTTCGAGAACGACGCCAGGTTGTCGTTATGGTCGGTCGCCGCCACCGCGATGATGTTTGCGCAGTTGTAGTTCGCCGGGTAGTGAGGGATCGCGTCGTTGTTTGTACCGTCGTTTCCTGCCGCGCAGACCACCACGGCAGGAGAAGCCGCGATAGCGGTTTGGACGGTAGAAACATAGTTAGTTCCTCCGAAAGAACAGCTGATGACGTCGGCGCCCATCATGGTGGCGTACGCGAATGCCTCGAGTTGATCGACTGTGGTAAGCGCTCCTGCCGCAGATCCTGCCTTCAGGGGCATGATCTTCGTGTTCCAGTTCACCCCGACGATGCCCTTTGCGTTGTTGCCGACTGCAGCGATTGTTCCGGCGCAGTGGGTGCCGTGCCCGTTGTCATCGTAGGGGTCGTTGTCGTTGTTGACGAAGTCCCACCCGTGGACATCGTCGATGTAGCCGTTCCCGTCGTCGTCGATGCCGTTGCCGGGAATTTCACCGGGATTTGTCCAGATATTTGCTGCAAGGTCCTGGTGGGTGCAGTCTACGCCGGAATCTATCACGGCCACGACGACACCCGTCGAGCCCTGTGCGAGATTCCAGGCTTCCGGCGCGTCAATGTCGGCGTCTGCTGTCCCTCCAGTCTGGCCGGTGTTGTGGAGGCCCCAGAGGGCATTGAACTGAGGATCGTTCGGTGTTTGATCGAGCCGGTCGATGTAATTCGGCGATACGGAGAGCACGTTCGGATCGCTCCGGTAGAAGTTCACCGCTTCCTCGACGCTCGTCTCGGAGGAGAGCTGGACTAACTGAACGCCGGCAAGTCCGGTCCGGGTGAAGTCCTTCTTGACACTGCTTCCGATGCGTGAATGCACGCTCTGGGAGATCTCCTGACCGTTTGCCGATTTGATCGTAGCGGTTGGTTTGAACTCGACGATCACCTCCCCAGGAACGTAATCGAGACCTTCAGGTCCCGCATGGGCATCGAGTTGACCGACAACGGGAGCGAGGTCCGTGAACGAATCTTCAGTAAAATATGGCGATGTGTTATTCTTGGTTAACGGCAATTTTCCGCTTTCGTTCACAGGCACCAATTCGGAGGTCGAATAATTACCGGACTCAGTGAATGATGCGTTGTCGTCGGGCTGCGCGGACGCAGTGGCACTTAGAGTGAAGAAGATAAGCAGAATTATGAAAATGAACATTTTTAAGAATTTTCTTGCCATTTGTTTCGCCTTCTGAGTTCTTTATTAATTACAATGGGGTGTATTTTTCATTATAAAAGTATTTCGAAAATAAAAGTTAACATCTGCGGGTTTTTTGGAAAAATAAAATTCACTCGATATATTTATCGGCAGGAACTCAACTAAGAATCACGCGATATCACCAGGAATTAGGACTCAATCGTCTGCCCCGCAATCCACATCTCCAACATCCGTTTCGGCATCTCAGCCTTGAACCGGGGGATCGGGAAAGGGACGGGACTATTCGCCTGCACCACTCCTCAGCCGTCAGGGGACTCCATGCGGATGCGTCTATATCGACGCTCCAGATTTCGTCGTCCCCGGCGGCACCGTGCTCTTCACGACGACGGTGTGGGGGTCCTTTCCGCCGCAAAGCGCCTCCCCGATCGACCGGCTCGCCGCGGCGACCATCGAGAGGTCGGCGCTCCCGTCGGCTGCCGGCGGGGTGCCGACGCAGATGAAGGAGAGGTCCGCGGCGGCGACCGGATCGTAGTCCGTCCCCGCGCCGAGCCGCTTGCCGGCGTGCTTTTCGAGAAGTGCATCGAGGCCCCGCTCGTGGATCGGGGCGCGCCCGGCGTTGATCGCCGCTGCCTTCCCCGCATCGATCTCGACGATCTCGACGGTATGCCCGAGTTCGGCAAAGCAGGCCCCCGTGACAAGGCCGACGTAGCCGCCGCCGACGACAGTTATCCGCATCGTTTCGTGATCCTCCGGTCCGTTACGTCAAAATTGGGTTTAGGAAAGTTAAAAGATATCTTATTGGAGAAAGGGATGCCGCCGGGTTTTGGGCGGTGTATAATGATTATAGTGCGAGTGAATGGATACATCGGGACAATGCCGGTAAAGTGGGTGCCCCGTCTCGCCCATTGCAGTCTGTCCCTATGCATCAGCTGCCCCCGGATAGCCGGTTCCCCTCCATATGAACGATGCCGCGACGACGCCTGTGGTCACTCCGGTCAGCGGCGTTGCTGCTGGCGGCGACCTGGATTTCATGGGGATGAGCGTTCAGGGAATAACTCATTCTCTCTTCTTCGGTTCTGCTGAAATGCTCCTGGCAACCGATATTGCCCGGTTATCGATGAGGTAAGCGATATGATTCCTGTAAATGGGTGTGTGAACCCCCCGATCAGGAGAGCAACGACCGGAATGGACAACATTTGTTCTGCATGGAACATAATTGGACCAATGAGTGGAAAAGGTTCTGTGCGTGTTCAATCGCATATTCCACGTGCGAAAAAGAAGAATTCCGGGGAGATGGCCGATGCCTGGTCCCGAGACTGTGCAGACGATTGCCAAACGCAAAGATTGATAGGATATCCCACCGATCATCTGCATAATTCTTGTGAGGACACTCATGACCAGCATCGAAGCAGACGTCAGGGAGATCAAGGAGAGCATCAGGGAGCTCACCAAGAAGATCGATCTTCTCCTCGATGAGCGGGAGAGGATGGCAGTAATGAAACTCTCTGAGCGGTCGCTCTCTGCCTTTCTCCTTGAGGAGCCCGACCTCTATACCGTCCGGGATGTCAGGGCTGTGTACCGATGAAAGGGACGATCGTTCTGATACCGTTTCCCTTCACCGATCTCACGGCAACAAAGCTGCGTCCTGCACTCGTCCTCTATGAAGGTGACCGCGATGTTGTCCTTGCCTTCATCTCGTCAAAGATCCATGCCGGACCCGCTTCGGCAGGGGTTATGGTGACCACTTCCCACGCAAGTTTCTTGAAGAGCGGTCTCAAAGTCGATTCAGTGATCCGACTGGACAAGATTGCAACAGTCTTGAAAGATTTGATGGTCGGTGAACTTGGAGAACTTGATGACGACCTCAGGGCTGAGGTCAATGCAAAACTCGCTGTGCTGTTCCGGCTCTGACCCGAAGCGAAGGCTGACCCTTCGGACTCTCCAATCGACGAGACCCCCGGGCTTGTAGAGATATCCACTGCAAACGGATCCCTGTAACCCGAATCGGGCCTCTATATTGTGATAGCGGTGTTCCCCTGCTTTGCCGCAAGTCAAGCAGCCGGATTAGTGTTGAGGTCATTCTAAAATGCGGTGGGGAAGTGCTCCTCTCTCTTCTGTTCCGGTCCCGGGTATCTGGGGAAGCCGTCAGATGTGAACATCCCCGGCTGCCAACTGCCCGTGCGGACTCTCCTGGGAGCACCGACCACCCTGGTGGTACTTGAATAGTCGGGTTCGGAAAAAGTGGGGTTATTCCCTGAGCACATGCCGGTTCCAGTCCACCAAACCCCGCACTCCAATCGATACACTCTATACGCCCAGAGGCCGATACTATTCCAGAAAATGGATACCCCCGCCCTCTCCGTCGTCCTCCCCGCACTCAACGAGGAAGCCACCATCGGCGAGTGCATCGAAAAGATCCGGCAGGTCTTTGCCGATCTTTCGATCGACGGCGAGATCATCATCGCCGACTCGTCCGACGACCGGACGGCGGCGATCGCCCGGGACCTCGGGGCCACGGTCGTCCGGCCGGAGAAGCGGGGCTACGGGAACGCCTACCTCGCGGGGCTCGCGTGCGCCCGGGGGGATTACATCGTCATCGGGGACGCGGACAACACCTACGACTTCCTCGAGATCCCGAAGTTCCTCGCTCCGCTCGATGCCGGCGCCGACATGGTCCTCGGCTCCCGGCTCCGGGGAGAGATCCGGCCCGGGGCCATGCCCGCCCTCCACCGCTACGTGGGTAACCCCCTCCTCACCCGGCTCCTCAACCGGGTATTCGGCATCCGGATATCGGATGCGCACACGGGCCTCCGGGCGTTCCGGCGGGAGGCGCTCGAGCGGCTGAACTTGAAGACCGGGGGGATGGAGTTTGCAAGCGAGATGATCATCGAGGCGGCGAAGGCCAACCTCCGGATCGACGAAGTTCCCATCACCTACTCCGCCCGGGTCGCGCCCTCGAAACTGCAGAGCTTCTCCGACGGCTGGCGGCACGTCCGGTTCATGCTCCTCTACCGGCCGATCCCCTTCATCACCGTCCCCGGGCTGCTCTTCACTATCTTCGGCTTCTTTTTGATGGTCATCTTCCTCTTCCGGGGCGACGTTGAGACCTCGTTCATCCACTCCTTCATCCTCGGCGCCCTCTTCTTCGTCGGCGGGCTCCAGGCGCTCTTTGCGGGGATCAACATCGCCGTCTACTCGGCCGTCCAGGGCTACGGCGAGGCAGGATCGTTCATCTCCCGGCTCATGAACTACCACAACCTCGAGTGGGAACTCCTCGCCGGTATCCTGCTGATGGCCGGCGGCGGCCTCGTCGGGCTCGGCATCCTCCGGGACTGGGCCGCCACAGGGTTCGGCCCGCTCTTCCAGATTGCAAACGCCGTCTGGGCGCTGGCCCTCTTCCTCGCCGGGATGCAGGTCGTCTTCTCCGGGATCTTTACGAGCATGATGCTCCTGAAACGCGGCGAAGGGCCGGACTGACGCCCCGCGAACCGCCGGGGCAGGGCGCTCCGTCCCGCAATATCGATTTTAAATGCTCTGTTTGCCATTCAGGGCCCGTTAATCTGAGATCGATCCTGTTATATATGGTTGGCGGTACAGTGTGACCCGGAGGAACTGCAAATGGTCATTTTATCAACCAACCAGCAGGAGATAGCAGAAAGGATCGATGCAGGCACCGCCGCGGAAGTCTGGCGGGACTGGAGGTGGCAGGTCCGGCATGCGATCACCGATATCTCCACGTTCGAGCGGCTGCTCGGCGTATCGTTCGGAGAGGACGACCGGCGGGCGCTGGAAGAGACCGCGAGCAGGTTCCCCCTGCGGATAACACCGTATTACCTCTCGCTCATCGACGCGAAGGACATCTGGAACGACCCGATCTTCATGCAGTGCTTCCCGTCGCCGGCCGAGCTGCAGGTCGAGCCTGATGATCTGGCGGACCCGCTCGCCGAGGACGCCGACAGCCCCGCCCCCTGCATCACCCACCGCTACCCCGACCGGGTGCTCTTCCTGGTCAGCAACGTCTGCGCCATGTACTGCCGGCACTGCACCAGGAAGCGGAAGGTAGGGGACGTCGACTCCATCCCGTCGGAAGCCGAGATCGTCGAGAGCCTCGACTACATCCGGGAGAACCCCGGTATCCGGGACGTCCTCCTCTCCGGGGGCGACCCGTTCATGCTCCCCGACGACTACCTCGACTGGATCCTGACCGAACTCGACGACATCGAGCACGTCGAGGTGGTCCGGATCGGCAGCCGGATCCCGGTCGTCCTCCCCTACCGGGTCACGGAGGACCTCGTCGCGATGCTTGCCCGCCACCACCCGCTCTGGGTGAACACCCACTTCAACCACCCGGCGGAGATCACCGCGTCCTCGGAGAAAGCGCTCGCACGGCTTGCCGATGCCGGCATACCGCTCGGTAACCAGACCGTCCTCCTGGCGGGGGTGAACGACTGCCCCCGGATCATGAAGACCCTGGTGCAGAAACTCGTCCGGAACCGGGTCCGCCCCTACTATCTCTACCAGTGCGATCTCTCCGAGGGGCTCGCCCACTTCCGCACCCCGGTCTCCAAGGGGATCGAGATCATCGAGAGCCTCATCGGGCATACCAGTGGTTTTGCGGTCCCGACCTACGTCATCGATGCTCCCGGGGGCGGCGGGAAGATCCCGGTGATGCCCCAGTACCTCATCTCCTGGGCCACGAACCGGGTGGTGCTGCGCAACTTCGAGGGGGTGATCACCACCTACCGGGAGCCCGACTCCTACGAGCCGGTCTGGTGCGACCGCAAGTGCGCGACCTGCGGGCAGTACCTGAGGCTCGAGGGTGCGGACGAGTCCAGAGCGGTCGGGATCGTCAAACTCCTCTCCGACGAGGACCCGACGACAGCGCTCGTCCCGGAGCACACCGAGCGGTTCGAACGGAGAAATGACAACTGATACTGTCACGACGATCGGCGGCACCCTTGTCCAGCACGGGCGGGTGAGCGACCGCATCTACGTGATGCACCTCTCCCCCCGCGACCTCCCCGGCATCCTGGACGACCTGGACGGGCTCGCACAGAGAGAGCGCTACACAAAGATATTTGCCAAGGTGCCCGCCTCCGCCCTCCCCCTCTTCCTCGCCCGCGGCTACGTCGTCGAGGCGCGGGTTCCCCGGTTCTTCCGGGGCAGGGAAGACGGCTGTTTCGCATCAAAGTTCCTCGACCGGAAACGCCGGCAGGAGTCGGCCGATACCGCCGGGGTTCTCGCGGCCGTCCGTGAGAAGGCCGGCGATGCCCGCCCTGCCGGCCTCCCGCCGGGCTGGAAATACTCCGTGGCAACGGAGGACGACGCCGACGACCTTGCCGCGCTCTACGGTGAGGTCTTTGCGACCTACCCATTCCCCATCGCCGATGCCGGCTACCTGCGGGAGACGATGGCCGGGGACTACCGCTACTTCAGCGTCCGCACCGCCGACGGCAGGCTTGCCGCGGCCTCCTCGGCGGAGATCTACCCCGACGACGAGAACATCGAGATGACCGACTTCGCCGTGCACCCGGACTTCCGGGGCCGAAACCTCTCGGGCTATCTCCTCTCCCGGATGGAGGAGGAGATGTGGGCGGCCGGGATGAAGACCGCCTTCACCATCGCCCGGGCGCTCTCGTATTCGATCAACATCACGTTTGCCCGGGCCGGGTATGCCTGGGCCGGAACCCTGGTCAACAACACCAACATCTGCGGCGGGTTCGAGAGTATGAACGTCTGGTATCGGCCGCTCGCCGGGTAAAAAAGAGTTCTTCGGAGTTTACGCAGAGCCCTTCCGCTCCGCGTCCTTCTTTTTGTAGCCCTCAAGCAGGATCGTCGTCAGGTTCTTCACGGGTGCGTCCGTACTATCCGCAATATGGAACTCGCAGAACGGACAGACCGTCACCACCACGTCCGCACCGGTCGCCTTCACGGCCTCGTCGCGCTTCGCCCCGAGCGCTTTCGCCTCCTCCGGCACCCCTGACCGGACGCCGCCGCCGGCGCCGCAGCACTGCGAGGGCATCTCCACGAACTCCCGGACGGCCTGCCGGAGAAGCACCCGCGGCTGCTCGCTGATCCCCTGGCCCCGGAGGAGGTGGCAGGGGTCGTGGTAGGTCGCCCTGACGTCGAGCTTCGCCGGGAGCTCGATCCCGTACTCCGTCAGGATCTCGGTGACGTCTTTGACCTCGAACGGCGTCTCGTAATCGTTCTTCAGCGTCGCCCCGCACCCGGCGCAGATCGTCATCACGGTCTTGATCCCCCGGCGGGCGAAGGCCTCGATGTTCTTCCTCTTCAGGTCAGCGACATACGACGTCTGCCCCGTCCGGATCAGCGGCGAGCCGCAGCAGACCTGGTCGTGGGGGACGATCACCCGGATCCCGTTGCGCTTCATGACCTCCATCGCGTCGAGCGCCGTCTGCGGCACCCGGCCGTTGAACATGCACCCGACGAAGAACCCCACCTCGCCGCGGACGGGGCCGTCGGGCTCGATCACCTCGGGCACCTGCTCGAGGAAGGTCGGCTGCGTCCGCTCGACGCTCCGTCCCGTCTCCTGCACCAGTCGCGCCACCTCCTGGTGGCGGGGGAGGGTCAGCCCGCGGCGGTTCGCGAGCTCCCTGAGCTTCTCGATCGCCTTGCCCGGGACGTCGATCTCCTTCGGGCAGACCTCCGTGCACCGCTTGCAGGTCGTGCAGTAGAAGAGCCCTTTCTCGATGGCGTCGGTGATCCGGTCCCCCGAGTCCCGGGGGTCGAGGGCGAGGCGCATCTCCTGCCGGAGCACCGTCGGCCCCGCGAACTCCGTCACCTGGAGGGCCGGGCAGGCCGATACGCAGGAGAGGCACTCGATACAGTCCCGGAGCGGCTTGATCGCCTCGATCTCCTCCAGGGACGGGAGTCCTGCATCCGGCGCCGGACATATCCGGGCGATCTTCGCGATGACCGGGCTCATGTCCACCGTCAGGTCCTTCAAGACCGGGAGGTCCAGCGGCTCGATCGTCATACCGTCGCGGGCCTCCTCCATGCAGGCCAGGCCGGGCTTCCCGTCCACCCGGACGGCGCAGCTCCCGCACTGCCCGGACCCGCAGCAGTAGCGGTAGGCGAGCGTCGGGTCGTGCTCATCGTGGACCGCGTGGAGGGCGTGGAGCACCCGGGCACCCTCATTTACCCGGACGGCGTACTCCTCGAAGTGCGGCTCCGCGTCCACGGCCGGGTCGAAGCGCGAGACCCGGATCGTGATCTCCTTCATGCCGGCACCTCCCGCCGCTCGATCCCTTCATGCGCGAGCGAGACGTAGGTGTGGGAAAACGGCGAAGTCGCCGGGTCCGTCGCGACCTCAGCGTCCAGCCGGACGTGAGCCCCCCGGTTCTCGGGCCGCAGTAGAGCGCACCTGACGATCAGGGACGCCGTAGTGCACATGTTCCGGATCGTGCAGCACTCGAGAAGGTTCGCGGTCGAGGCAGCGCAGAGCCGCTTGTCCGCCAGTCGCCGGACGTGCCCGAGCGCCGTCCGGAGGTCGGGGGCGTTCCGGAAGATCCCGGCCTGGTTCCACATCGTGAGTTTCAGGTCCTTCCTGACCTCTGCAGGGCTTATTACTCCCTCGAAGAACCCATCGAGCATCCGGGTTACCTCATCGACCCGGGCGGGATCGATCCGGCCGCTCCGTTCCGGTGCCTTCCCGGCGAACTCCCCGGCGCGCTTCCCGAAGACCTGCGTATCCGCGAGGGCATTCCCGCCGAGGCGGTTTGCGCCGTGCACCCCCCCGGTCACCTCCCCGCAGGCGAAGAGGCCGGGGATGGTCGTCCGGCACTCCGGGGTGATCCGGAGCCCGCCCATGATGTGGTGGGCGGTGGGCGCCACCTCCATCGGTTCCCGCCGGATATCCACGCCGAACGCGAGGAACTGCTCGAGCATCACCGGGAGCCGGGTCTCGATCCTCTCTCTCGGGAGGTGGGTCACGTCCAGGTAGACCCCGCCGCGGTTCGTCCCCCGGCCCTCCAGCACCTCGGTCGCGATCGCTCTCGCAACCACGTCCCGGGTGGAGAGTTCCATCCGCTCGGGGTCGTAGCGCTCCATGAACCGCTCCCGCCGCGCGTTTAAGAGGATACCCCCCTCGCCCCGGACCGCCTCCGTCACCAGGCGACCGCGGGCGTCGTAGGGGTAGACCGCGCCGGTCGGGTGGAACTGGACCATCTCCATGTCGATCAGTTCCGCACCCGCCCGGTAGGCCATGGCGAACCCGTCCCCGGTTCCGGCGGCGGAGTTCGTGGATATATCGTAAGCCTGCGTCCCTCCGCCGGTCGCGAGCACCGTGGCGTCGGCCCGGAAGAGCATGGGGTTCCCGTCCCGGTCGAGAGCGACGGCGCCGGCGACGGCGCCGTTCTCGTCTTTTACGAGGTCGACGACCGAGACCTCCTGGTAGAGGTGTGTATCGGTCGCGTCGAGCCGGTCGAGGAGCGTCATGATCATCTCGTGGCCGGTCCGGTCCCCGGCGTAGCAGGTCCGGGGGAACCGCTGCCCGCCGAACGGCCGCTGCGCGACCTGTCGGTCTTCCGTCACGTCGAAGACCGCACCCCACCGGACGAGGTCCGCCATCCGTTCGGGGGCCTCACGGGTCAGTGCGTCCACCAGAGCGGGGTCGTTGAGGTATGCCCCGCCCTTCAGCGTGTCCTCACGATGAACCTCGACGGAATCCCGGTCGCGCAGCACGGCGTTAAACCCGCCTTCCGCCATCGTCGTACACCCGCCCTTGCCGGCGATGGTCTTGGAGACCAGGACCACACCGCCGTACCGGGAGGCCTCGACGGCAGCCCGTACCCCGGCGCCGCCACTTCCGATAACCAGCACGTGCGCGTCCACAATCTCGTCTACAAGCATCTTATTAGTCGGTGCGTTGTATAATACCATAAAGTAATTGCAGGGGACAAGTGAGCCAGAATGAGGCTTTTAATGAAATTTGGCGGCACCTCCGTCGGTGAGGCAGACTGTATCCGGCGGGTCGCAGACATCGTGGAATCGCACCGTGCAGCAGATGACGAGGTCGCGGTAGTCGTATCAGCATGCTCGGGGATCACCGACCAGATCATCGCGGTGGCCGATGAGGTCATAACGAGCAAGGAGCAACCCCCGATCGGGACGCTTCTGTCGGCGATGCGGACCCGGCACACCCGGCTCCTCGGCGAGACGGCTCCCGACTACGTCGACGAGGTGACGGCGGTCATCGACGACCGGCTCACCCGACTGCAGAACATCCTCACCGCGGTGCATACCCTCAAGGAGCTGACTCCCCGGTCCCGCGACTACATCATCTCCTTCGGAGAGCGGCTCTCCGCCCCGATCGTGAGCGCCGCCCTCCGGCAGCGTGGCATCTCCTCGGTCGTCCTCGACGGCGCCGAGGCCGGGATCGTCACGACGGCGAACCACGGGGACGCTCGCGCCCTCCCCGCGAGCGAGACGAGCATCCGGAGCCGGGTCGCCCCGCTGCTCGTCGATGCCGTCCCGGTTATCATGGGCTTTATGGGAGCGACCGAGCAGGGCGTCATCACCACGCTCGGGCGGAGCGGTTCCGACTACTCGGCCGCCGTCGTCGGCGCCGGGATCGATGCCGACGAGATCTGGATCTGGACCGATGTCGACGGGGTGATGACCTCCGATCCCCGGATCATCAAGGATGCTCGGGTCCTCGACGACATCTCCTACCTCGAGGTGATGGAACTCTCCTTCTTCGGTGCAAAGGTCCTCCACCCGCGTTCGATCGAACCCGCGATGCAGAAGGACATCCCGATCCGGGTCAAGAACTCTTTTAAGCCCGAAGTCCCCGGCACCCTCGTCCTTCGCGACAAGCACCAGGAGAAGCGGGTGGTCAAGGCCATCGCCCTGATCGAGAAGGTGGCGCTGGTCAACATCAACGGCGCCCAGATGGTCGGCCGCCCCGGCGTGGCGAAGACGATCTTCTCCGCGCTTGCCGAGCGGGAGGTGAACGTCATGATGATCTCGCAGGGCTCAAGCGAGGCCAACATCTCTCTCATCATCGACGAGTCTCACCTGGACGCCGCCATCGGGGCCCTCAACCCGATAGCGAAGCAGGGTATCGTGCGAGAGGTCACCTACGACCGGGACGTCGCCGCGGTCGCCGTCGTGGGTGCGGGGATGGCCGGCACCCCGGGGACGGGGGGCCGGATCTTCTCCGCGCTCGGCCGGGCCTCTATCAACACCATGATGATCTCGCAGGGCTCAAGCGAGGTGAACGTCTCGTTCGTCGTGACAGACGGGGACGGCAAACGTGCCCTGCAGGTACTGCACGACGAATTCCGTCTCTCGGAGAACTCAGATGACTGAAGAAGAACATACCTACCGCAAAGCCGGGGTCGATATCGACCTCGAGGCCCGGGCGGTCCGGGCGCTGATCGACGGCCTCACCTACCGGAGGACCGGCGCGTTCCCGATGCTCGGGAAGGTCGGCCACTTTGCCGGGCTGATCGACTGCGGGCCGTACGTTCTCGCGCTCGCGGTCGACGGCGTCGGCACCAAGATGCTCGTCGCGGACGCGCTTCGTGACTGGAGCACCGTCGGGATCGACTGCATCGCGATGAACGTCAACGACCTCTACGTGATGAACCTCGAACCGGTGGCGTTCGTCGATTACATTGCGACCGACGCGCTCTCGCCCGAGAAGATGGCCCAGATCGGCGAAGGGTTGAACGAGGGGGCGAGGCTTGCGAACATGAACATCGTCGGCGGCGAGACCGCGACCCTCAAGGGGCTCGTGAACGGCCTCGACCTCGCGGGAACCTGCCTCGGGGTCCAGAAGAAGGAGAAGGTCGTCACCGGCGAGGGGATCGTCCCCGGCGACCTGATCGTCGGGGTCCCCTCGAGCGGCGTCCATAGCAACGGCTTAACGCTCGCCCGCAAGGTCGTCGAGGACTGCGGATCCTACGATACCCGTCTCTCGAACGGCAAGACCCTCGGCGAAGAACTCCTGACGCCGACCAGGATCTACCACGAGGTGCTCCGGGTGACGGAGGTCTGCACCGTCCACGGGATGTGTCACGTCACCGGCGGGGGCCTCCTGAACTTCCAGCGGCTCACGGAGTACGGGTTCTCCATCACCGATCCCCTCGCCGTCCCCGTCATCTTCCGCTGGCTGCAGGAGACCGGCGGGATCAGCGAGATGGAGATGTACCGCACCTTCAACATGGGCATGGGCTACGCTTTCGTCGCCCCGGCCGAAAGCGTGGCCGCAATTCAGGCGGTCATCCCCGACGCCCGGGTGGTCGGCGAAGTGACGGAAGAACCCGGTGTGCGGTTGAGAGGTGCGACGGTTCGTTAGAACCGGAGCTTGAGAGAACGCGAAGCGTTTTCGAATGCGACGGACGGAACGTCCGGAGCACGAGCACCGCAGGAGCGGAGTTAGGGCACCATTAGATGCCAATAACTCTCATCTCCCTTTAAGTTCTGTACGTCCGCGCTGTTATCCGCAAGATCACGGCACTCATCGTCTCTTCGGTCGTGCTCGCACCTGGAGGTGCTCACTACGTTCACGTATACTAATGCTTCACGCGAAGATGCGACCAGTCATGTTCCGTTCGCCACATTTTCTTCCGTTCACGCCCCGCCGCCTGCCTCCTCGAAGTAGTGCAACGCCTCGGGGACCTGTTGCCGGACCCGCTGGAGGAAGTGGTTTGTAAGGTCTGGGTCGGCTATCCTGAGCGAGTGCTGCATCGCCCGCTCCGTCTCCTTGGTGAGTTCGCCCCGCTGGTCCATCTCCGTCTTGATGTCATGGACGGCGTTTTCGACCTCCTCTTCGCTCTCCCATTTCAGCACAGATATCGTTCGTGCCATTTGCATTCACCTCAGGGCGTCGCGTATGGGAGGAGGTCCTACTTTAGATTAACCCCTGAGGGGCAAAAAAGAAAGGTATCAGGTTTCTTCCCGATCAAGGAGCATCTTTTCGGCTTTTTCACTGACAAGCGCGCTGTTCCCGGCGGGGTCCTCGAGGATCACCGTGAATGGGAAGGCCACCTCCCGTGCAGCGCCGATCGTCTCCTGCATCCGGAGTGCGGCCGTCCGCTCGTCGTCGCTCTCGGGGTTCGCGAGGATCGTCTCCAACGCCTGCTCGAAGCGGGAGAGGACTCCCTCGATGTTGGTGACGAACCCTTCGCAGGCGGTGCCGGGCTCGACCTTCAGCCCGAGTTCCGGGATCTCGATCGTCCCCGTCGTGCTCCGCGCCACCCGGATGGCGAGGTCGTCGGGCTCCTCGACCCGCACCGTCCACCGGACCGGGTCGCCCTCCCCGAGGATGATGGTGTCGGTATGCCGGTAGCCGCATGCGTCGCAGGCGATTGCGACGAGCAGGAGGTCGGAGAAGTGGGGGATCTCCAGGCGGTGATAAACGATCCGGATCTCGCCCCCGCACGCGGGGCAGGTTCCCTGATAGGAATCCCGCACTAGATGCCACCGCCGATCTTCTCGCGGGAGACCTTGACGGACATGGGCGTGATGAGGACGTATTTCTGCTCCCCGAGGCCGACGATGTCGCCGTTCACGTCCTTTGCCACGTCGCGGAGATCCTTTAAGACCCGCTCGAACGTCACTTTGTCCATCTTCAGCCGCCCGATATCGACGATGACGATGTTGCCGTTGTAGACCTCGTCTTTGACGCGGGGGGTGTCTTTGAGGTCGGCGATGGTGGCGATCTTGATGTACATGGATGCCGGTGCTTCTTCGTTCGATCCCTCGTAGGAAGCGAGGTCGAGTTCCATGTAGTCCTCTTCATTTTTTGCGGGACTTTTACCGAGGATGCTGTCAAAGAGCTTTTTAACCATAGAAAAAGTGAGGAATGAATTTTATTTAATAGTATCTTTTAATTTCTCCGTTATATCTCAAGATTCCAGATATCGTCCCCGACATAGTGGACGCTTTTGACCGACTTGCCCTTCTCCTGCCGCTCCATATCGGCGGCATCGAAGAGCGCAATCCCGATTGCGAGCGGTTTGCCATAACGCTCCTCGACGACCTGTACGGGGTGTCCCGCCCGGATATCCGGCGAGATCGAGACGATCCCGGGGCGCATGGCATCCGCGCCGTTGGCGACGAACCTGACCGCACCGGCGTCGACCACCACCCGCCGCTCGGGGATCGGGTGCTCGATGAGGCCCCGCAGGCTGGGAAAGGCCCAGTCCCCGGAGGCTATCAGGAGCGGCTTTTTATCGACGAGGTAGATCCCGACGGAAGCATCCGTCTCCACCCGCTCGATCCGGTCGGATCGAAAGAGGTCGGCCGACGCTCCGATCTCGTCGGCAAGCTGACCCAGGAGATCGGCGATCTGTGACTTCCGGATGACGTGACGTTTTTTTACGGTGATCTTTGGCATGTAATCGATACCTCGAGGAAGTGTTAACCCTCGCGCAACAACGCGGTTATATTTAAGTAGCTTCCTCACTCAAATATATTACTCCAGAAAGGACGGCACAGGGTAATCATATGACGCCAAGACCGTTGGATATTTTAGATCAGGTACTGAATCGTCAGCCCGTCATCATCAGCCTGAAAGGTGGGAGGGAGATCCGGGGGATCCTCCAGGGATACGACGTTCACATGAATCTGGTATTGGATAAGGCAGAAGAAGAAGTGGACGGCGCGGCGCAGAAACTCGGCACGTTGATCGTCCGCGGTGACAATGTGATCTACATTACCCCTTCAGTTGAATAACATTAGGTGAGAGAGAATGTCAAAAGGCACACCCTCAATGGGCAAGCGGCAGAAGCGCACCCACATCGCCTGCAGGCGTTGCGGCAAGATCTCGTTCCACGCACAGCACAAGGTCTGTGCGGCCTGTGGCTTTGGCAGAAGCCGGAGAATCCGCAGTTACCGCTGGACAGAGAAGAAAGCAAAGGTACCGACGCATTAGAGTTGTATCATGTGTGGTATCGTTGGCATCGTCGATGCTGGCGGTGTCTCGTTTCCGTTGTATTATGCCCTGTACGCTCTCCAGCACAGGGGGCAGGAGAGCGCAGGGATCTCTACTTTTGAAGGCACGACCCTGTACACGCATAAGGACCAGGGGCTCGTTGCCGAGGTGTTTAACAGCCACACCCTGCAGGAACTGCGGGGCAACGCCGGAATCGGACACGTCCGCTACCCGACGACCGGGTCGAAGGTCCCGGAGAACGTTCAGCCGTTCAACTTCAGGTACCGGGGGCTCGACCTCTCTATCGCCCATAACGGCAACCTGGTCAACACGGACGAACTCCGGGAGGAGTACGAGCGCCGGGGGCAGATCTTCTGCACTACGACCGATACCGAGATTATCGGGAACATCATCGCCGATGCGCTCCGGACCTCAAAGAGCATGGAGGATGCCGTCCGGCTCTGCATGCGGCGGCTGCGGGGTTCTTACGCCACCGTCGCGCTCTTGAACGATACCATCTATGCCTTCCGCGACCCGCTCGGCATCAAACCGCTCTGCATCGGGAGGCTCGACCACGGCTACATCGTCGCATCGGAGAGCGTGGCGATCGATGCACTGGACGGCACGTTCATCCGGGACGTGCTGCCGGGAGAACTCATCCGTATCGATGCAAACGGGCTCTCGTCCGTCCAGGTCGCGACCGCGAACAGGAGGGCGCACTGCATCTTCGAGTACATCTACTTCGCACGCGCCGACTCGGTCATGGACGGGACGCTGGTCTATGACGTGCGGCGCCGGATCGGGCAGAAACTCTATGATGCGAACCCCGTCGAAGCGGATACGGTCTGTCCGGTCCCCGACTCCGGCATCGCGTACGCCGCCGGTTACGCCGAGCGGTCCGGGATCCCGTTCGTCGAGGGGCTGATGAAGAACCGCTACATGGGCCGGACGTTCATCATGCCGACCCAGCAGCAGCGGGAGCGGGCGGTCCGGATCAAACTCAACACCGTCAGGGGAAACCTCAAAGACAAAAGGGTGGTCCTCATCGACGATAGCATCGTCCGGGGGACGACGTCCCGCCGGATCGTGAACATGATCCGGGACGCGGGGACGGAAGAGATCCATCTCCGGGTCGGCTCCCCGCCGATCGTTGCCCCCTGCTACCTCGGGGTAGATATGCCCACCCGCGCGGAACTGATCGCGAGCGGCAAAGAGATCGAGGCGGTGCGGGCGAGCATCGGTGCGACGTCGCTCACCTACATCCCGCTCGAGGATCTGGTGGAGGCGATCGGGTGCGGTGAGCGGAACCTCTGTATCGGGTGCCTGACCGGGTGCTACCCGGTGGATATCAACGGGGAGAAGAGCTGCCACTCTATCGTGGACTACGTGGCCGGAACCCACCAGTCCGACCTCTCGACCTTCAGGACCGGGAAGGAACGGACTTGACACTCTCCCCGGCTAAAGTCGGGAGATTCTTGCTTCGTTGACCGGGACTTGCACCGCCGGAATTGGCGGTGTAGCGATCCCGATCTCCACAAGCGTAGATTCGGGTGTGCCCCACCCTACGGATGCTCGTTTCAGGATATTTTGTGCGGCGTTCAGATCCCGGGGAACAGTACACCCACAGACCGGACATGCATGGGTCCGCTGCCCGAGATCCTTCTTCTCTCGGTGCCCGCAGCGGAAACAGTCCTGAGTCGTATAGGCTGGCTCGACCAGATGCACATACTTACCAGCATTCGCAGCTTTGTACTGTATGAACTCTCTGGCCTTATACTACGCGGCATCGAGAATAGCTTTGGATCTGCCGCGTAGCTTCGACTCTAAAGACTCGACCATCGGTTTGATGTTGAGGTGTTCCAGAGCAATGTAGTCGTAGTTATCGACATAGTGTCGGCTCCACTTGTGCAGGAAATCGTTTCTCCGGTTCTCGACCAGCTCGTGGATCCGAGCGACCCGGATCCGCTGTTTCCGGCGGTTCCGGCCCCCGTCCACTGCCCGAGATAACTTTCTCTGGGCCCGGCGGAGCCGTTGTGCGGCCTTCCTGACGTTGTGCGGGTGCGGGAAGACCGTGCCCTCGGTGTCGGTAGAGAAGTTCTCCAGGTTCAGGTCGATCCCGACCGCCCGGGTGCCGGTCGTCGGTTCCGGGATATCGGGGGTTTCGGAGATGATCGCCACAAACCACCGGTGAGCGGGAGTATGCTTGATCACGATCTGCTTGATCCTTCCAGGAACCGGGCGGCTGAGCTCGATCCGCATCTCCCCGATCTTGCTCAGCCAGAGGCGGTTGCCCGTGAGCCGGAACCCCGTCTGTTCGTAGATCATCGAGTTGACCCACTTCTTCCGGAGCTTGCCGACCTTTCTCCCCTTTTCCTTCAGTTTTCTGAGAGCACGGAGGTTGTGGACGATCTGCTGGATGACGTTCTGCAGAACCTTGCTGTGGACCTCCTTCAGCTCAGGATACTCGGCTTTCAACTTCGGGAGACAGGAGTCCCGATACATCTTGTTCTCAAGACACCAGTTCCGGACAAAGGAGCATCTCGCAAAGCCGGTGAACAGCCGCCCGGCAACCTTCTGCGAGGGGTAGATCCGATATCTGGTGACGTATCGCATTGCGAACTCTAGGGTTCCATGGGCGCTCAGCAGGCTATAGAGTATCGCGTGCGGGGTGAAAGTGTTCTGACCAAGGGGTGCAATTCATCCCCACGGCTCAAGCCGGGGGCTTTCTTGCACCCCTTGAACCCCGGATCTGTAAGCGACTTCTCCCGGCTGTGGTTCTCCCCCCTCTCTTTTATCTCCGGGACCGAGCGCGCTTCTCACCGAGAACTCCCAGGCACCGCCAGAACCGCGGATCTCGGGAAGAACCGGTTGCTCCGGTCACTCACATCGGCCGGGCCACCCGTCCTAAAGCACCTGCGCGCGCGTTTGGGGGCCGTTTTCGGGCCCATTGGCACAGAGCGTGCAGGAAAACGGCATTGTGGAGCGGAAGACAAACAACGAATACAAAAGCGCGAAACCATCAGAGAACCGAACATAGCGAGGGATGGATTTGAACCATCGATCTACGGGTTATGAGCCCGCCGGGATTTCCTGACTACCCCACCTCGCTTCCCATCTGTGAGGTATATACCATTGTTTTCAAGAGGATATATACCTTTCCGCGGGCCGAATCGGCGCATCGAAGCCTGATGGCTTCTCACACTCTGGTTCTCGAAACCCGAAGGGTTTCTCAAACTCCGTCCTTTCGGGACGTCGTTCTAACGAACCCTCGCATCCTGCGGAGCGTCGCCGTTCGAAACCCTTCGGGTTTCTCATGCTCCGCTCCCGCCCGTCGTTACTCGAAAACGCTTCGCGTTTTCTCGAACTCCCGCCGCTCGCCATGCTCGCGCCAGTCGTCCCCATAATCCAATCATTTAATACGAGCGGACAGCATAATTCCGCTGTATGGAAGAAAAGAGGCCGGTGGACGACGACCTGCAGCGTCTCCGGGAAGAGCGCCTCCGGGAACTCGAAGCGCGGATCCAGGGCACCACGGGCGGTGTCATCGAGGTCGTCGACGACACGTTCCGGGAGACTCTACAAAAGCATCCTTCGCTGGTCGTCGACGTCTGGGCGGAATGGTGCGGTCCCTGCCGGATGGTGGCCCCGGCTATCGAGGACCTTGCGCGTGATTTCTCCGGCAGGGTGACCTTCGGCAAGTGCAACGTCGACCAGAACCCTGCCATGGCAGGGAGCTTCAGCATCACCGCGATACCGACGCTCCTGTTCTTCGCGAACGGCATGCTTGTCGACCGGGCGGTCGGTGCGCTCCCGAAAGAGGCCATCAAAGCAAGGGTCATGCGGGCCTTCGACACCGGTTAAAGGTCCGCCCCCTGCCGGGACCTGAGCCACCCGGAGAGCCGTGCGGCCATGATAAAGTCGTTCCGGGAGAGCCCGCCGATGGCGTAGGTGTACCAGGCGACATACACGAACCTGCCTTCGTGGATGCCGATATCCGGGAGATGGTTCTCCCGCGCGGAGAACACGGCGACCTCGCGGAGGAATTTCACGGCGTCACAGAACTCCTTGCAGGCGAACCGGGCGCAGAGGCGCCCGCCTTCGATCGACCAGTCCGGGACCTCCGATGCGAGGTCGGCGATCTCCCGCCGGGTCAGCGGTGCCGTATCCGCGACATCCGGGCTGATCGCCTCAGACGAAAGATCCATGGTGATCCCTCACCGGGCAGGGTGAAAAAGGTTCTTCTTCAGCAGGGGGCCGGGGAGACGCTGCCGTTCCCCCCCGGGCCGCATGTGGTTCCGGCAGAAGGTCCGCCAGGCTTCAGTGCAGTTTCCCGATCAGGAACGCCACGTTCGCGGCGAACCGCCGGACCGTTCTCATCCCTTCTTCGTCGTTTAAGGCTTCTCCCGGCGCTCGCCCGAAGACCATGTTCCAGTAGGTCGAGCCCGGCACGATCATGTCGTTGATCAGGTAAAACATCAGCATCTCCTGGAGCGTGGCGGTATGCCCGCCCCGCCGCGCCACGGCGATCGGGCCGCCCACCTTCCGGGAGAGGAACGAGTCCGACGACATCGAGACCATCCCGATCCGTTGCAGCGCCGACATGACGTCGCCCCGTGCAGTCCCGAAGTAGACCGGGGCGCCGACGATGAACCCGTCAGCCTCCCGGATCTTCGCGATGATCTCGTTTAAGCCGTCATCGAGGGCGCACTCCCCCCCGGTGCAGAGCCCGCAGGCGGTGCAGGAGAGGATGCGCATCTCCGCAAGCAGTACGGTCTCGGTCTCAATACCCTCGCGCTCGAGAACCTTTGCACACTCCCTGAGCACCAGTGCGGTGTTCCCCTCGAGCCGGGGACTCCCGCAGAGGAGCAATACTTTTCCGTTCGTCATCTTACACCTCGATCAGCCGGTAAGAGGCATCGCCAAGCCCGATCCGGGCAGCGTAGGCGATCTGGTATCTGCCGTCCGTGTAGTCCCAGACCCCCTTAAACTTGTCCTCCCCGGGAGCGAAGTTCTCCGCAAGCAGTGTCCGGGCAAACCCGAGCTCGCTGTTGACGAGGTCGAGGCTCGCGTGGTCGATCGCAACCGGGTCGGTGGAGGCGAGGATCCCGATGTCGGGGACGATCGCCGCGTCGCTCCAGGGGACGCAGTCGCAGTCGGGGGTGATGTTGAGGAGGAAATTGATGTAGCCCACCCTCCCGGATTTACCGCGGACAGCACCGAGAGCGTATTCACAGAGCCTCTCAAGGAACGGCCGGATCTCCGTCGTCCAGTCGAACTCGATCGCTCCCGCCTCGCAGGATCGCATGCAGTCGCCGCACCCGACGCAGTGCTCCGGGTTGAACTGCGCCCGTCCGTCGACGATGGTCATCGCCGCCTGCGGGCAGACCTGGGTGCACCTGCCGCATCCGATGCAGTTCTCGCTCTCCAGGAGCGGCCGGCCGGCGTGCTGCTCCGCCTTCCCGGAGGGCGGGGCACAACCCATCGCCAGGTTCTTGATCGCCCCCCCAAACCCGGCGAGGTCGTGGCCTTTGACATGCGAGAGGACGATCATACTGTCGGCGTCGAGGATGTTCCCGGCTATACGGACACTCCGGAAGTGGCTGGCGTCGATGGCGACTTCTCCCCAGTACCCGCCCCGCAACCCGTCGGCGACGATCACCGGGGCGCCGACCACGGCGTAGTCGAACCCGTGCTCGATGGCAGTGACGGTATGCCTGACGGCGTCGGCCCTGCTCCCCGCATAAAGGGTGCCGGTATCGGTGATGAACGGGTGCGCCCGACGCTCCTTCACCTTATCGACCACCTGCCGGGCAAAGACCGGGTGGACGTAGGTGTCGCACCCACGCTCCCCGGCGTGCAGTTTGATGGCCGCAAGGTCCCCCGGCCGGATCACCTCCGCAAACCCGGCTGCATCGAAGAGGCGGCGGATCTTCTGTACTTTGCTCTCGTGGTGGCTTCTCGCCCTGAGATTCGCGAAATAGACGTCTGCCATCGCTATCTGCTCCCTCTGGGGTACTCTCTCGCCGGAAGATAAGGATTGTGCCTGCACACCTCCCCTCCGGGTTGCTGGAAGCCCGGCCGCTTCTGCACCGGCAACCCTGCGGTGGGGGTAACGGCCGGGGTCTACAGCCCGGCTCTCCGGCGCATCGGCCGAACTTCCGCGCCCTCCAGGTTCCCCGCCGCCCAGGTGTAGCGTTCGCGGGTACCGGATGGAAGGTCGCGTTCCGGTATCGAGATGAACCCGAACCCCGCGTAAAATCCGGCCAGGCTCTCGACTGCGTACATAAAGAGGTCGTCGTTGTGGCAGGCCACGACCAGAGCGTTCACCGCCATGCGGGCATACCCCCTGCCGCGACAGGTTTCGGACGTGAAGACGCCGTCCACCTCCATGCTGCCGTCGGGGTGTCTCCTGCACCGGGCGAGAGAGACGATTGTCCCTGCAAGGAAGACCGCAAAGACCCTGTCCCGGTCGGGGTCGCCTACCGTACCGTGGTAATCGCGCCAGACCTCGTTCGCCGCGGAGAACTCCACGCTCCCGAGTTCACGGACCACCGGCCCGATGCCGGCCGCCCTGATCTCAATTCCTGAAAGAACAGCAGTTATCATTCCGAGCACCTCAGACAATCCTGTATCCTTCGGACGGCACGAGGATCTCAAACTTCGCTCCTGATCCGAATGTTCCGGTCTCGCGAATTGCGATCCCGGTTATGGCAAGTATCTCGTGGGCGAGGAAGAGTCCGTGCCCGTACCCGTCCGGGTTCTGGATGAAGAGCTTCTCCTTCTCCGCGTCGGTGATGCCGGTCCCGTCGTCCTCGACGATGATTGCACAGCCTTCCGGGCGCAGTTGATAGGTGATGACGATCCGGGTCGCCCCCGTCGCCGGATCCAGGGCGTTCTCAAAGAGGTGGGTAAAGACCGTCTCCAGATGGGGGTCGGCGAAGACCTCGAGCCGCTCCGTCCATGCCTGGAGGGAGACGGCACCAAAGGAGAGGCCCTCGGCCGCGTTCCGGATGGTCTTCTGCACGGGGATCCATGCCGGCGGCGATGCCCCGATATCGCGGAACTCGCGGGAGATCTCGATCTGCCGCCGGATACCGTTTGCAGCATCGTTTAAGTCGTCGATGAAGGAGAGGATCTCGGGATCGTCGAACTTCATCACGCCCACCGAGAGATGCCCGTACAGGATTGCAAGCCGGTTCGAGAGGTCGGTGCGAAGGATTCCCGAGAGGGTGTTGAGCTGGCGGCTGGCGTTCTGAAGCGCAGCCTCCGTCATGACCTCGTCGCTGACGTCCCGGATGGACTCGATAGCTCCGGTGACCTTGCCGCTCCGGTCGAGAAGCGCGGTCGCTGCGAACCTGATATGTGCCCCCCGCCCGTTCCGGAGACAGGGGGCGAGGACCTCCGAGACGAGAGTGTTCCCCTCTCTCCTGATCGAAGGGTACCCTGCCTCGGGGTCGCCACGGAGGATCCGGTCTGCGAGCAGCGCCCGTCGCTCGCCGTAGAAGGGCAGTGCGTAATCATAGTCCCCCCGGCCGAGCATGGCATCCTTCTTCACCCCCGTCATCGCTTCGATCGCGCGGTTCCAGGCGATGACCCTCCCCTCGCGGTCGATGGCAAAGGTCGCGTCGGGCAGAAACTCGATGATCTCGTTCATCTGCTGTTCGGACTCCCGGAGTCTCGTTGAGAGGAGCGCGACCACGCCGCCGACGAGGACGAGGAAGACCGCACGAGGGAGTATGGTGAGAGCAAACAGCGGAGCGGACGGGGAGAGGAGGAAGACCGTGACGGCGTAGGCCGCCGCGAGGCACACGGAGAAGATGATGCCGCGCCGTGGATACCAGTAGCTCGCGAGGATGATCGGGATGCTGAGCGGGAGGGCGGGGAGGGGGAGGAGACCTTCCGGGGCACCGAGGACCAGGCCGAGCAGGTTCCCGCCGAGGGTCAGCACGGTCAGCACTGCGATGAGCGCGATCCGGTTACGCGCATCGGGGAGGAACGTGGTGAGGGAATTTCCGACGTTCATGGGAAGACCTGCGGCTGTGGTTTCGCCCTGGATCGGGAGTTCGCTCCCGGCCGGCGGTGCCTGTGTTCATTCCGTGTGCTGGCCGCCGGCACGGATCACCTCCACCGGACAGAGGAGTTCGAACCGTGCTCCCCTCCCCGTCTCACCCGTCTCCCGGATGGTGATCCCGGTGATGGCGAGGATCTCCCGTGCGAGGAAGAGGCCGAGGCCGGTGTTCATGCCGTGCGCGTAGGAGAAGATCTTCTCCTTCTCGTCGGGAGGTATCCCCGCTCCGTCATCTTCACAGAGGATGACATATGCGTCCCCCTCCCGTTTGAGGCTGAAGGTGATGGTGGTGACCTTCTCCCCGTAGCGCAGTGCGTTCTCGATGAGGTTTGAGAATACCTTCTCGATGAGCGGGTCAGCGTAGATCTCCACCCCTGCCGGAACGGCGTTCTCAAGGGTTACCGTGCCCACCGAGACGTACTTCTTCGATCGATCCACAAGCGTTCGGACCTCCTGCCAGAGGGGGGACGTCGCCCCCACCTTCTGGTATTCGGCCGTAAACCGGAGGGTATTGCTGATCCGGTTCACCATCTCGCCGGCGCTCTCGACATGGTGCCATGCATTCGCCGGTTCCCTCTCGCGCAGCGTCCGGCCCAGGTCGAGATACCCCCCGAGCGCCGAGAGCTGGTTTAAGAGGTCGTGGCGGGTGATGCTCGCCATGAGCTGGAGTTTTCTGTTGGCGTCCGCGAGCGCCTTCTCCACGCGTCTCCGTTCCTGGTTCTCCGCCGCAAGACTCTCGTTGCTGCGCGAGAGATCCTCGACGGCCTCCCTGAGCTGATCGTTCAAGGAGTGCAACTGTTCCTGCGCTTCCTGGAGCTCGGCGTTCTTCGTCACCGCGACGGTATATGTTGAGAGGAGCGTGTTCAGGATCTTGCGCCTTCCGGCAGCGATGGTATAGGTGCTGCCGGAGAAAGGGACCTCCAGTCCTGCGGGAGAACCGTCCGGGTCGGGCATCTCTCGCGTCCGCAGGACGGCGTCAATCTGGGAGCGGACGTGTCCCGGGTCGACAGGCTTGACGATGAAACTGTCGGCCCCGGATGCAAGCCCTCGCATCACGTCGGCAGGATCGTAGAGATTGGTGACCAGGATGACCGGGATATCCGGGAAATTCTCCTTGATCCGGCGGCAGAGCTCGTATCCGTCCATCCCGGGCATCATGACGTCGGTCAGGACGATGTCGGGTCGGCCGGTTCCTATCCGCCGTATCGCCTCGATGCCGTCCGCCGCCAGGGCAACATCGTATCCTTCCGTCTCAAGCATGTGACGGAGGAGTTCGGCCTGCGTCCGGCTATCCTCCACCACCAGAATACTCATTGCCGTTACATCGTGTTTATCTTCCATGTCGGCCCTCCTTTCCGTCAGCGGCGACGCATCAGGCGGTGGATCATCTCGAGAAAGTCCCCCGTCTCGAAACTGCTCTTGACGATATAGGCGTCCGCCCCGACCGCTTTCCCCCGCTCCCGGTCTTCGGGCGAGTCGAGCGAAGTGACCAGCGCCACCCGAAGCCCGGCAAGCTGCCGGCCTTCGGCACGTATCTTCTCGGTGAGCGTAAAACCGTTCATCCGGGGCATATCTACGTCTGACACGACCATATCAAACTCATGCTGCTTAAGCCTTGCGAATGCGTCGATGCCGTCGACGGCAGTCTCTACCTGATATCCAGCCCCTTCAAGAACCGTCTGCAGCAGGACCCGGGACGTAACCGAGTCCTCCACGACGAGGATACGCCGCCCCGTCTCTCCCGGGAGTGCCGGGGGAGGTGCCGACCGGTCCGCCTGCATCGCGTCCTGGATCAGCTCGAGGGGGTCGAGAACGAGCGCCACGCTCCCGTCCCCGAGGATCACGGCTCCCTCGATCCTTCGGACGGAACGGAGCTGGCTCCCGAGCGGCCGGACGACGATCTCCTGCACCCGGATAACCTCGTCGACCATGCACCCGATCTGCCCTGCCCCGTATGCGATGATGACGAGGGGTGTTGGACGCGACGGGTCGTAAGAGCCGGAGCGGGAGTACTGAAGGTGCGACTCGCGGTGGGCGGCGCGCCCGGAGCGGGAGCACTGAAGGTGCGACTCGCGGTGGGCAGCACGCCCGGAGCGGGAGCACTGAAGGTGCGACTCGCGGTCGGTGGGAGCGGTTGCCCCTCGTTCTCCAGGGTCATGAGAGCCGGATGGAGGGATACCCAGGGCATCGGTGAGCTGGATGACCTCGATCGTCTCCCCTGAAAGCCGGATCGTCGGTCGGCCCCTGGAGAGGACCAGGGAGCCGGGGCGAATCCGGAGGACCTGCTTGACCTGCTGCATCGGAAGGACGTACACCTGCTTCCCGGAGCGGACGAGCAGCCCGCGGAGGGTGGCCATCCTGACCGGAACGAAGAAGGTGATGGAGGTCCCTCGTCCGACAGCCGAGGAGACCGTCACCTCTCCCCCGAGACGGGATACGGTATCCTCCACGATCGCAAGCCCGAGCCCTCTCCCCGAGAGGTCGGTGACGATCCGGCTCGTCGTCATCCCCGACCTGAAGATGAGCCAGATCGCCTCGCTGTCCGTGAGGCCCTCGTCCTCATCCTCCGTGATCACCCCGTTCTCGACGGCGGTTCTCCGTATCGCGCTGCTGTCGATGCCGGCGCCGTCATCGGCCACCTCGATGCCGACCCTGCTGCCGGAGCGGGGAAAGACCCGGATCCGCACGGAACCGGTGGCCGGTTTCTTTCGGGTTAGCCGGATATGTGGATCCTCGATGCCGTGGTCGATACTGTTGCGGATAAGATGCATGACGGGCTCTTTCAGCGCATCGAGAATGCGCCGGTCCACCTCGATCTCCCCCCCCTCGATGGTGAGGTCAACCGATTTTCCCGAGGTTCGGGAGAACTCTCTCACGAACGCGGAGAACGGTGTGAGCATGCTTGAGGCCGGGAGCAGCGCGGCATCGTGGATCAGATCGGAGATCTCGGAGGTGCTCGTCTTGAGTGCCGACTGGTCGATCTCCATGGCACGGAGATGCGTGGCGAGGTCGTGCTGCAGGTAGGTCACGAACTCCCGGTTGTACTCCAGGAACTCGACCGCCCGCTGGAGCGGCAGGACAAGGTCGGGTGGGATCGCTGCCTTCTCCTCGCCGAAAACCTTCCTGCGGATCAGGTATAGGTCGTTGAACGCCTGTGAGTGGTTCCACTGCCAGAGGGCAAAACGGGCCGTCATCTCCTCAAGTTCGCGTATTCGCTGCGTGATGAAGAGCCGTGCCGTGAGGAGATTGTCGGCCCCGGTGGTGAGCCGGTCGAGTTTGTGGGCCGCAATCCGCACCGTGCCCCCGTCCGGTCCCGGCCCGGCCGGCTCGGCACCGTTACGGACCCCTGCCGTGTCGGGGGCGTGGCTCTCCCGGAAGGCCGGGCCCGGTTCGTCCCGCCGGTCGTCCGGGGGACCATTCCCGAAAGCCCTGTCGTCACGGCTCTCTTCGGCCGGCCTCTTCCTGCCGGGAAGGGCCCGGAGCGCCCCGTTGATCTCCGCCGGCGAGATACCGGGTCTCTCTCCGCGGAGAAGCGCCTTCACGACCGCAAGTGTCCGGTGGAAGAGATCGAAGTCGTCCACGCCGGGTGTGTACTCGCCCCGTTTCACCAGGGAGAAGACAGTCTCGAGGTTCTGGCAGAGTGACTCGATCTCCCGGAGGTTAACCGCACGTGCCGCGCCCTTCAGACTGTGGATCCTGCGGTAGACCGACTCGATCAGTTCGGGCGTCGGCCCCGCCTTCTCAAGCTCGATCAGCCCTTCGGTGATTGCTTCAAGGTACTCGTCCGCCTCCTCGCGGAACGTCTCGAGGAGACGGGCACGGAATACATCGTCCGATCCGGTCATGGCAGGTCGTGTTAGACCCGGTACTGCTGGGTGATCCTCTTCAAGCGGTCACCGAGCTCGTGCAGGTCTCCGGCAGTCTTCTCCGCCTTGTGAGTGGTTTCAAGGTTCTTCTGTGCCGCGTCGCGAATATTCTCCATCGCGCGGGAGATCTGGTCGACCCCCGATGCCTGCGTCTGGATCGAGGCGGCGATCTCGATGACCTCCTGCGAGGTGTCTGCTATCGACCGGGCGAGCACTTCGATCGCTTCCTGCGCGTTGCTCGTCAACCGGGCTGCATCCGCGACGGATCGTATCCCCTGCTCGGTCGAGACCGCAGTCGAGGAGACCCCCTGCTGAATGTCGGTGAGGATGACACGGATGTTTGAGGTCGCCTTCTTCGACTGCTCGGCGAGGTTGTGAATCTCGTTCGCGACGACTGCAAACCCTTTCCCGAACTCCCCGGCCTTTGCGGCTTCGATAGAGGCGTTCACCGCGAGCAGGTTGGACTGTTCGGAGATATCGGTCACGGTCGCGATGATCTCGCCGACGGCCTGGCTCTGTTCCGAGAGCCGGATGACATTCATCCGGACGATATCCATCTGCCGCTGGATCTGGTTCATACCCTCCAGGATCTCACGCACGGACTTCTGGCCGTCCTTTGAGACGTCGAGCGCCCGCATTGCCTTCTCGGAGACGCCTTTCGTCTTCTGGTTCACCAGTTCGGTCTTCTTCCGGACGCTCTCGACCGAATCCGAGGTCTCGTTCACCGTTGCGGCGGTCTGCGAACTGGCCGCGGAGAGCTGGGTCGTGACCGCCAGGATCTCGTTCGATGCCAGAGAGAGCACCGAGACCCCTTCGTAGAGTTCCTCGCTGATCAGTTTCATCAGCCGCGAGAGTTCGATCCCAATGGTATTGAGGGCGTCACGGTAAGCGACAAACTCCCCGGCAACCGGGATCTTCTCGTCGAACCGGGCGGTAAAGTCGCCGGAAGCATAGAATCGCGCAAGCCGCATCGCCTCGTTCACCGGTTCCGTTATCGATTCAAGGGTCTTGTTGAACCCGGCGATGATCATCCGGTATCCGCCGCGGAACGCCTTCTCATCCCCGCGAATGGAGAGGTCGCCTGCGCGGGCGGCGTCCGTGAGTTTGAGCGTCTCTTTATGGAGATGGTCGAGGGACTGGACCATCAGCGCGAGCGCGGGGCGGATCTCGTCGCCTTCATCGGTGACCGGGAACTCCTGGACATACTCGCCGAGGGCGATCTTCTTCAAGTTCCCGACGACGTTCGTCTGGAGGTCGCCGGCAAACTCATCCATCGTTTTAGCCATGACCCCGATCTCGTCCTGCCGCTTGATGTTGAGCCGGGCGGAGAGGTGCCCGTTGCGGAGCTCTTTGAGCATCAGCACGACCTGCTGCAGGGGCTCAGAGATCGAACGGCCGAAGAGGATGGCTATGGCGACACCGATGGCGATGGATGCGAGGACGACGACGATGATCGTATTCCTTATGGTATCTATCGGTCCGGTGAAGTCGGAGAGTTCGGCACGCGAGACGATGTGCCAGTCGAGCGGCTCGAAATAGGTATAGGCGTCGATGATGTCGGTGCCGTCGATCTC
The DNA here is from genome assembly GCF_023702065.1 of Methanoculleus oceani. Classification (NCBI taxonomy): domain Archaea; kingdom Methanobacteriati; phylum Methanobacteriota; class Methanomicrobia; order Methanomicrobiales; family Methanomicrobiaceae; genus Methanoculleus; species Methanoculleus oceani. The sequence goes on from NZ_QFDM01000001.1 coordinate 535,602, forward strand.
GTGGCGGATGACCCCGACCTTATTCTCGAGCATCTCCTGGACGAAGTCCTCGTCGGACCAGTTCTCTCCTTCGAGGGACGGATGCACGAGCAGCTGGCCGTTGCTGTCGATGACGAACATGTAGCCGTTCTGGCCGATGACCGTCTCCCTGAGGCTTGCCTTGACGACGTCAAGCGTCTCCTCCTCCTCGGTTCCGACGAAGAGAACCCCTACCGTCGTGCCGCTGCTGTCCTTTATCGGTTCGTATGCGGTGACGTAGCGCTTGCCGAAGAGGTCTCTGCTCCCGTAATAGGTCTCCCCCTGGTTCACCACGACATCGTAGACGTTCTGGGTCAGTTCGGTTCCGACTGCCCGGGTACCGTCGGTCCCGATGACGTTCGTGGATACCCGGACGGCATGGTCGTCATACACCTGGAAGACCGTCGCTGCGCCGCCGACCAGGGACTGCACCTGATCGACGATCTCGAAGTTATCGTTGATGACGTACGGATCGCCGCCGTCGTTCACCAGCGTCAGTTTCCCGTCGATGATCTCGGGGGTGCCCCGGGCGTAAAAGTTCTCCCGGAGGACGTTGAGGTCGCTGTTCACCTTATTGCGCGTGAGTTTGTAGACATCGTTGGTCCATCCCCTTGCGTCGTGCACCTGCGTCTCGAGCAACGTCTCGATCTGGTCGTTGATCACACCGCTCGAACTGGTATACGCTACTATGCCGAGCATAAGCGTCGGGATGATCGCCAGAAACAGGCAGATGACGAGGATCTTCGTCCCGACTTTCATGTCTGAAAAAAATGTGAACATACTACTTCCGTTCCACTCGCTCTTGTACGCCTGAATAGATTGATCTGCACTTCGGGTTAAATAATGATCCGTCCGTAAAAGAACGATTCCTGGCGAGCTTTCTGCATAACGACCGGATAAAGTGGCGTTACTTCCTGGTTTCGTTTATCACCATCGCGGGATCGGCAAGGATCGCCGCCGCGTCAAGGACGATCACCGATCCGTCTGTAGCGCCCAACAGGTAACGCCGTTCGATAGGTGTCATGCCGGGGTCTACGGGGGAGAACTGGTCGGTCGGCCTGATGCCGATATCCGTGATATAGTCTGCAAGGATTCCGAAGGTTACCGTTCCGTCGGTCAGAACGATGACCCGGTTGAGGTCTGTCAGCCCATGCTTCGGGATCGAAAAAAGCGTGCGGAGATCGACGATGGAGATGATCTCTCCCCTGACCGTACAGATCCCGGCGATGAAGTCGGGCACCCCGGGAACCGGGGTGATCTCACGGATGATGAAGACTTCCCGGATGTACTGCGTCTTGATGGCGTATTCCTGGTTGGCGAGGCGGAACGTGAGGATCTCCGAGAACGAGGTTTCAGGCGGCTCCTCCTCCGGCTGCGCGAACGCTCGCGCCCGGGCCGCGAGGATAGCCCCGGCTCTCCCGGGATCACAGGAAGGCTCCTCCCCGCCGGTTCCGACCGCGCCCGGGAGGGGGAGCTGCCCGTTCTCTTCCGCCGCAAGGAATGCGGAGAGATCGTAGATGAGAACCGTTCCGTTGTCCGCCACCAGAACACCCGGAGAGGAGGAGATGTCGCCGTCGGGCGGGAGCGGCACCGTGCTCTCCTGCACCCCCTTCACCCTGTCCACCCAGAGGGCTACGCAGTCAGGACCGGGATGCGCGATGATGAGGGCGTCGGTGGGGAGGGGAGGGCGGTCGGGGAGCCCGAGGAGCATCCGGAGCGAGTAGACCGGGACGGTCCTGCCGTGCAGGTTCATGGTCCCCGCTCCTCCCCTGCGGTTGCCTGCTTCGGGCCGGAGTTCCACCATGCCGACGACCTGCCGGGTCTCGGCGAGAGGGAGCGCACAGGCTATCCCCTCAACGGTGAAGGACAGAAGGTGTGTCATGGCGGATCACCGGATGTTCGAAGGTTGGTCCGGAGCGGATAAAAGGTTACGGGGGCCTGCCGGTCAGAGCCTGGTGAGTTCGATACCCCCGTTCGAGGTGGTGACGGTGATCGTCGGCCCCCCTTCGCCGAGGGTGCCAGAGACCCGGGTTCCCGACGACTCGTCAAGCAGGAGCGGGAGGTCGCTTGCCACGATCCTGCCGTTTGAGGTGGTGGCGACCACCCGGGCATCCAGGCTCTCTGCGAGCCGGAGCGTGACGGCGCCGTTGCTCGACGATACCGCCACGTCCCCCCGGACGGCAGGAATCTCGGCAGATATCGGGCCGTTCGAGGTTCGCAACTCTGCGATCCCTCCGGCCTCCTCCACCGTGATGGGGGCGTTGCTGGTCCTTGCGGTGACGTACCCTTCGGCGCCCCGCACCTCGATCCCGCCGTTCGAGGAGGCTGCCGTGAGATCGCCGCCGGGAGCGCCGTCAACCCGCACGGGGCCGTTCGACGTCCGGAGTTCCGTTCCGTTCACCAGCACTCCGGAGAGATCGATGGGGCCGTTCGAACTCTCGACCCGCTGCAGGACGACGGTGGGCGGCAGGTGTATCGTGTAGTCCACGCTCACCTGCGGGTTGAACGCGGTATGCACTGTCTCGATCCGGAGAGGATCGCCCTCCGTCACCTCTATCCGGACCTTCGCGAGTTCACCCTGGCCGTAGACGGACCGTTTGACCGCACTGACGGCGACGCTCTCCCCCTCCCGGACGTCTACGTTCACGCCCCCGTTCCGGTTGATCACGACGACACCGCTCTCCGGCTCAACCGTGACCGTCCGGTCGAACTCCTCCGTCGACTCGAGCCCCGGCACCCCGACGCACCCGGGGAGAATGGCGAGGACGGCGAGGACGGCGAGAGCCAGCAGCGCATATACGGTTCCCTGCATGGTTGTCCTTCTCTGTGGCCGCCCGTTATGTAACTATCGCCGTCTCAAACGTCCGGCGGGCGAGGAGGTACATCACCGCCGCAAAGGCCACGAGGTAGGCGAACGATGCGAGGACGTCGGTCGTGGTGGAGGAGTAGTGGGCACCGACGGCGAAGAAGTCGTTTCCGAGGGCGAAGTAGCGGACCCCGTTGACCAGGTGGGTGAGCGGGTTGTAGATCGAGAGAGCCTGTAAGAGCGGCGGGAATGCCTGGATCGGGTAGAGGGCGTTCGAGACGAAGAAGAGCGGCAGGGTGAGGAGCGTGATGACCCCCTGCAGGCCTTCCGGGCTCTCGAGGCGCATCGAGATGGTGGAAGAGAAGAGGAGGAATCCGAGTGAGAAGACGCCGACGAACGCGAATATGCCGAGGACAGAGAGGGCGATCTGCGTGGCCGAAAACCCGGGGAAGAACCGGACCCCGAGGAGGAGCCCGAACGCCATGATGATCGTCACCTGGATAAACGACTTCGTCATCCCCGAGAGGCTGACCCCCAGCATGATGTGGGTCCGGGGCATGGGGCTCGCGAGCATCTCCCGCATCAGGCCCCAGTTCTTATCGAAGAGGAGGCTGATCCCTCCAAAAAGACTCGTAAAGAGGGTCGTCATCGCGATCACCCCGGCGGCCATGAAGGTGAGGTAGTCGACCGGGACGACGCCTGCCGGGACCGGGATGGCGGAGGCGAACCGGTCGAAGTTCGAGGACATCGCGACGCCGAAGAACGCCATCCAGAGCGCCGGCTGCAGGAGCGATGCAAAGAGCTGCGTCCTGAACCGGACGAACCGGATCATCTCCCGCCAGTAGACGGTGAGGAACTCCCATGCCACCTTCCGTTCACGCCCCTGTATCCCGCAGTTCTCTCCCCGTGTAGTGGACGAAGACATCGTCCATCGTCGGTTTTTTCAGGTTCACGCTCGAGATCCCGATCCCGGCGCCCCGCACCGCATCGACGATCCGCGGGAGACAGTGGCTCCCGTCGGCCGAGATCGTGATCGAGAGGCCGCGGGGGGACGTGGTGATCGACCGGATCTCCCCGATCCCCCGGAGGGACTCGCGCGCTTTCCCGTCGTCCTCGGTCTCCAGGTAAACGACGTCCTCGCCGAGTGCGTTCTTCAGCTCCCCCGGGGTGCCGGAGACGATGATCTTCCCGCCGTCGATGATGCTGATCCGGTCGGAGAGCATATCGGCCTCCTCCATGTAGTGGGTCGTCAGGAATATCGTCGTCCCGGCCTCGTTCACCTGCCGGACGTATTCCCACATCCGCATCCGTGTCTGGGGATCGAGCCCCTGTGTCGGCTCATCGAGAAACAGGACTTCCGGCCGGGTCATCAGCCCCCTGGCGATCTGGAGCCGCCGTTTCATGCCTCCGGAGAGGTTCTTCGTCCGCTCGTCCCGTTTGGAGCCGAGTTCCACGACCCTGAGCAGATCGTCGATCCGCCGCCGCCGTTCGTCCCGGGGAATGGCGTAGAGCCGCCCGTGAAACTCCATCGTCTCCCAGACGGTAAGGTCACGGTCGAGCACGTCTTCCTGGAAGACGATGCCGATAGCCTCCCTGACCCTCCCGGGCTCTCGCGCGACGTCGTGGCCGGCCACCCGCACCGTACCTTTCTGGAGGGGGAGGAGCGTTGTCAGGATGTTGATGGTGGTGCTCTTTCCCGCGCCGTTGGGACCGAGGAATGAGAAGATCTCGCCTCTCCGGACGGTGAAACTGATGCCGCGCACCGCCGTAAAACTATCGAACGTATGTTCGAGGTCCCACACTTCGATGACATCGTCCCCTTCCATCGATCACCATCCGCTCCCTGCGGTCCTGCACCTCATGCACGGTGCCGTCATATCTCCCTTTCCCTCCCGGAACACGGCAGTCTGCCCGGAGGCGCGCGTTCCGTGTTCTCCTCTCCCCGTCGCACTCCGGAGTGCGGGTCCGGGTGGTAAATGCACTCCCGCATCCCTCCCGCGGCCGGCCCGGAATAGATATTCTGAAATACCAGAACTCCCACATCCATCCTCAGAGACGGAATGTGCGGCTGCTGCTTGCTCGCCTGCAGAGGCGATCTGAGGGCCCGATCCGGGTATAGCATCACTCCCGGCACCGGCGCGCCGGAACCCGGCGAGCGTGCGGGAGGGCGGCAGTGACCCCACCCCTCCGGGCGGTCTTCGCTCTCCTCCTCGTAGCGCTGACGCTTGTGACGGCGGCAGGCGGGCTCGTGGTCGACAACGCCGACCTGACCCCGGCAGAAGTGAAGCTCCTCTTTGCGATGCGGGAGTATACCCTGACCTACAACGAGTATGCCGACCGGCTGCCGGGATGGGTGACCGGCCCCTTCGAGGACGAGAAGGTCAACCTCTATGTCACGTCTCCCGACGGCGTGCTGGTCATCGGGATCACCTTTCATGACAGGAAGATCGTCCAGTTTGACGCGAAAGGCTGCCCGGACCCGATCGTCACGGTGACCACCGATTCTGGGACGGTGGAGGGGGTTATGGTCTCCGACCGACCGTTCGACACGTTCCGGGCGGCGATGCGGAACGGCACGGTCACGATCGAGGGGAACAACCTCCTTGGGGTGTTGCGGTCGGGGATGGTCCGGTTCGGGCTCTGGACGATGGACGTCCTCCGGTTGTGACGGAGCCTAAAAAGATATAGTTGACGGGCTGCCGCCCTCACAGCCCCACGAGGCGCATGCAGAACCCGAGGGTCAGCCCCGACATGGAGGATGTCGCCGAGAGGGCCGCGAGCACCGCGGCGTTCACCAGCGGGCCGGTCCTGAGCGGGGTGTAGGTCGGGTTGCACTGCAGTCGCCGCACTATCCTGAACGGTTTTGCGGTCGTCGAGATGGGGGATTTGTAACGTCTGATCCTCATGTGAACACCTCCTCGTGCCGGGTAGATATTATTTCCTGAGTGTCGATTGTTCCTCTGAATAATAATTATTGCGGTTTCACTCTCCGGAGGGGGGGCGGCGACAGCCGCTCCGGAGCAGGCAATCGACGGGGATGCGTCACTCCGGGATCAGGTGCGGATAGCCCCTGGGAACCCGGCCCGCGACAGGTTTATCCGTTCTCCGGGCGAGGGGGTCCCATAGATGCATCGATACGCAAAACTCCTCCTCTATGGGCTGCTGGCGTTCGCCGTCTTTGCCGGGGTCAGTTTCGCCGTCGGCGGGCGGGTGAACTGGGCGCTCGGGATAGCGACGGCCGCCGGGGTGATGATCGCGTACTTCTTCGCCGCTCTCCGGCGGGGGAGGTGAACAGGATGGCGCCGGGAGTGCGGGCAGAGTGGGAGCGGCTCCGGAGTGTGGCCGTCCACCGGCCGGGAATCGAGATGTTCTTCGGGCTGCTGGAACCGTATGCGGCGCTCTACGAACGGGCGTTCAGCCGCTACGAGGCCCGCCGGGAGCACGACGGTCTCGAGCGCACCCTCCGGGAGGAGTTCGGGGTCCGGGTGCTGCGGCTCAAGGAGACGATCCTCGATGCCGCCGACCGCGACCCGGCGGTACGCCGGCGGCTGGTCGATTGGGCGCACGAGACCGTCACCCTCCGGGGCGGCAGAAGAGAGGTGGCGGAGGCCCGCCGGAGCATGGAGCAGAACGCCGACGCCCTGGACTCGCTGCACTTCTTCACGCTCCTACTCTTGAATCCGGTCATCGACGTGGGGCGGGGGCGCGCCGGCGGTGGGGTGGACGTCCACATCCTGGAGCGCCAGCCGCTCGCAAACCTCTATTTCATGCGCGACCAGCAGGCGGTGACCGACTGCGGCCTCGTCGTCGCACGGCCGGCAAAACGGCAGCGTGCCCGGGAGCCCGAGATCACCCGGTTCCTCTGGGATATCCTCGGCATCCCCATCGCCGGAGCGGTCCGGGAGCCGGGGACGTTCGAGGGCGGGGACTTCATGCCGATGGGGGAGTTCGCTCTCGTGGGCACCGGAGACCGGACGAACCGTGCCGGGCTACACCAGTTTCTCGGCTTCGCTCCGGGGTTCGACGAGATCGGCGTGGTCCACCAGCCGGGCCACCCGCTCATCCCGGGCGACCGGCCCGACCCGATGGTCGATATGCACCTGGACACCTACTTCAACGTCGCGGGAAGCGGGGTGGTGATCGGATCCGTAGTCCTCCTCCGGAGGGCGCAGGTCGACGTCTATTGCCGGACGGACGGGGGCTACGAGTTGTCGGGCGAGGTCGCGAGCCTCTACGATTACATCCGGTCCAGAGGATTTTCAGTGATCGATCTCTCGATCCTGGAGCAGCTCTCCTACGCCGCAAATGTCCTCTGCGTCCGGGACGGGAGCATCCTCGCGGTGGAGGGGGAGCGGGTGATGCAGACGGTGCTCCTGAACCTGGAGCGGAAGGCCGCACGGGACCCGCAACGCTACGGGAGGCTTCTACGCCATGCTGAGGAGGACTACCGCCGGATCGGGAGCGCCGGAAGGTTCTTCCCGCACAAGGGGGAGTTCTCCCGGCACGGCATCGAGGTCTGTCCGCTCCACCTCGAGAACCTGACCGGGGGCTACGGCGGCCCCCACTGCATGACCTGCACGCTGGAGCGGGGGTGACGGGATGACGGGGAAGGCCGTGGTTATCGCGCTCGGCGGAAACGCTATCCTGCGGCACCGGGAGACGGGGACGGCCGAAGAGCAGTTCGCAAATGTCCGGAGAGCCTCGCGGCATATCGCGGGGATCGCGAGCGACGGATACGCCGTCGTCATCACCCATGGGAACGGCCCCCAGGTGGGTGATATCCTCCTCCGAAACGAGATCGCAAAGGATACCCTCCCGTCGATGCCGCTCGACGTCTGTGGGGCGGAGAGCCAGGGGATGATCGGCTACCTGCTCCAGCAGTCGATGCAGGAGGCCCTCGGCGAGGCCGGGCTCGACTGTCCGGTCGCGACGGTGCTCACCCAGACCCTGGTGGACAGCGACGATCCGGCGTTCGGGAACCCGGAGAAACCCATCGGGCCGTTTTATACGGCGATGCAGGCGAGACGGCTCCAGGAAGAGCAGGGCTGGCGGATGGTGCAGATCCCGGGGCAGGGCTACCGGCGGGTGGTGCCCTCGCCGCGCCCGGTTGCCCTCGTAGAGGAGCAGGCGATAGTCAGGCTTTTTTCGGCCGGGACGGTCGTGATCGCCGCGGGCGGCGGAGGTATCCCGGTGGTCACGGATTCAGGCGGCCGCCTCCGGGGCGTCGAGGCGGTGGTGGACAAGGACTACACCGCGGCGCTCCTCGCCCGGCTCGTCGGCGCCGGGGATCTCCTGATCCTGACCGACGTCGAACGCGTTGCCCTGAACTACGGACGGCCGGACCAGCGGGATATCGGCGAGATGACGGTCCTCGAAGCACGGGAGCATCTCGCGGCGGGGCAGTTCCCTCCCGGGACTATGGGGCCGAAGATCGAGGCGGCCGTTGGGTTCCTCGACGCAGGAGGGGGGCGGGTAACCATCGCATCGCTTGAAGAGGCCTCGCAGGCCCTCGCCGGCCTGGCCGGGACCCGGATCTGCCCGTAACCGGTTCTCCTCCCCAACACTTATATACTACATTCCCGAACTCCCGGCGGTGATGGAAGAATATGGCGGATAACTTCTGGACAGGTGTCATCGTCGGGTGGCTCGTGGGGCTCATTCTCGGCTTCCTGCTGCCGGTCATCGGACCGCTGATCGGCGGTTTCGTCGCCGGCTGGATGGTCAGGGGCGGCATAGGCAACGGCGCGAAGGCCGGGCTGTTTGCCGGCATCCTCGGTGCCATCGTCATCGCGGTGCTGCTTCTTCTCGGCGGCACGCTTCTCCTCGGGGCATTCGGGTTCATCGCGGGTCTCGGGACGTCGCTCGTCATCATCGTGGCGGCGTTCGTCTATCAGGGGCTTCTCTCCCTGATCGGCGGTGCCATCGCCGGAGCGATCCGGCGGTAAGACGGTAGCGCGGAGCAAACACCGGGGAGGGCGATCTCCCCGGCTCTTCTCGACCGGAGGCGGAATTGGCAGAAGGCAGGGGTTCATACTGGCTCTCCGCGCTTGTGGGGATCATCTTTATGCTCTTCATCAGCCCATTCTTCCCGGTGGTGGGCCCGATCGCCGGTGGGATCGTCGGCGGTTACCTCGGGCCCCCCGGGGCGGTCAGGGGCGCTCTCGGCGGGCTCCTGGACGGACTCATCGTCGCCGCGGTATTCTCGGTCATCGCCGTCGTCGGGGGGACGGCGTTTCTTGGCCCCGTCGGCACCCTCATCGGCCTCGGGATCGCTGTTCTTCTCTTTGCTCTCGCCCTCTACTTCGGGATTCTCGGTGCCGTCGGCGGTGCGATCGGTGGGGCGCTGAAAGCGTGGATGATGTCGCGCCGGATGGTTACGGGATGAGGCCCCCGATCTCCTCCTGGAGCCTTACTGCGATGCGGCAGCGGTACATCCAGAGGTAGGCGATCACCGCTGCGGTCTCGACGATGACGACGTACGCGACGATATGCCCGATCGATACGTCGTAAAGGATGCCCATCACGACGCTTCCTGCGAACCACGCCGTCCCGAAGACCGCGCTCACGGCGCCGTAGACCTTCCCCCTCCGGTCCGCCGCCGTGGACTCCGCGATCGATGCCCGAAGGGCGGTCTCGAAGATCCCGATTCCGGCCCCCCAGGCGAGCGATCCTGCGATCGCCACGCCCGGGTCGGGCGAGAAGGCAAGCAGAACCGTCGCGGTACTGAGGACAGGGATGGTGAGGAGGACATGGGTACCGATGCGGTCGAAGACCCGCCCGACGAGCAGCGCCACCATGACCGAGACCACCATCGCGGATGCGTAGAAGAGGGGGATGACGGCATCGGGGACGATCGACTGGGCTTTTAAGTGGAAGGAGATGAGCGGGAAGCTGGCGAACCCGGCCATGCCGAGGAAGATGAACGCTGCATACGGGATGATCACGGGCGGATCGTCCATATTCTCCCTGGTCCCGCCGTTTGCTTCCAGGCGTCCCGGCTTCGGCACCTTTGATTGGGCGAGGAAGAGGACCACAGCAACGCCGGCGAGAGGGATGCCGAGCAGGAGAAAGCCCGGGGCGTATCCACCGGTGAGGGCCAGGGCAGCGACCATGATCAGCGGGCCGATGACCGCACCGACCTGGTCGAGCGCCTTGTGAACCCCGAACCCCCACCCTCGTCCGACGGTCGTCGTCGCGTGGGAGAGGATCGTGTCCCGCGCCGGTGTCCGGACGGCCTTCCCTATCCGTTCGGCGATGATGAGGACGGCCGCGGTCTCCCACCGGCCGGCGACAGCGAGAAGCGGGATGGCGGCGAGCAGGCCGTAACCGGTCATCGCCACCTTCCAGTAGCGGTGACTCCGGCCGACGTAAGCACCGGTGGCGGACCGCAGTGCGTATCCTATGAGTTCGCCTGATCCGGCGACCAGCCCGACGACGGCCGCACTCCCCCCGAGGAGGAGGAGGTAGGGGCCGGTGACGCTCCGGGCGCCGTTCGAGACCAGGCTCCCCAGGAGACTTGCCGCGCCGAGCAACAGGATGAGCCGAACAGAGAGGTCGCGGACCTCCTGCCGGTTTTCCGGAGAGGGATCGGGCATACTCCCCGTGGTCTTGGAGGACCGTTCTCATTAAGTACTGCACGGAAGGCAGCAGTGCCCTTATTTGCGCTCGCCGCGAATACCTTCTTAGCACAACCCCCGGAACGGGATCGGACCGTCTGGGGAGGCACGAGGGATACCTGTGGAGCAGGAGGACAGCCGGCCGTATTCGCGCAGATTCATCCTGATACTGGTCACCGTCGCCACGTTCTTAAACCCGTTCACGGGCTCCGCGATCAACCTTGCCCTGCCCGCCATCGGGGTTGAGTTCTCCGCAGACGCCGCCACGCTTGCCTGGATCTCCAGCGCTTACCTCCTCGCATCGGTCATCTTCCTCCTCCCCGCCGGAAGGCTCGGCGACTCCCGGGGAAAGGTCACCGTCTTCGTGATCGGGATCGTGGTCTACACCGCCGGGGCCGTTCTCACCATCTTCACGCCCACGATAGGCCTCCTCCTCCTCTTCCGCTTCCTGCAGGGGATGGGCGGCGCCATGATCTACGCAAACAGCGTGGCCCTGATCACCCATCTTTACCCGCCCGGCGAGCGGGGCTACGCGATCGGGCTCAACACCACCGCCGTCTACGCCGGGCTTTCGCTCGGCCCGTTCCTCGGGGGCGCCCTGACCCAGTTCCTCGGCTGGCGGAGCATCTTCATCGTAACAGCGCTCCTCGCCGTCCCGGTCCTCCTCTACGCCGGTAAGTTCCCGGCATTCTTGAACGAGCGGCAGCGCGAGCACTTCGACGTCGCGGGGCTGGTCCTCTCCTCCGCCCTGATCTTCTGTCTCTTCCTGGGCCTGGCCTCGGCGACCACCCCGACCGGCGCGGTACTCCTTGCGGCGTCCCTCCTGCTCGGGGCGGCCTTCTTCCGGGTGGAGCGGCGGCAGCCCTGCCCCCTCCTCCCGGTCTCGCTCCTCGAGAAGAACAGGGTCTTTGCCGCCTCGAACGGCGCCGCCCTGATCAACTACAGCGCCACGTTCGCGGTCGGGTTCCTCCTCTCTCTCTACCTCCAGTACATCCGGGGCTACGAACCCGTCGCTGCAGGCACCCTGCTCCTGGTCCAGCCGATCATCCAGGTCTTCGTCGCCCCGGTGGCGGGCCGCCTCGCCGACCGGATGCAGCCCGGGCACGTCGCCTCTGTGGGGATGGCGCTCTCGGCCGCGGCACTCTTCGGCTTCTCCATGCTCGGCGAGACTACATCGATCGCCGTGATCCTCATCCTTCTGGTCCTGCTGGGCGTGGGGCTCGGGCTTTTTTCGTCCCCGAACACCACTGCCATCATGGGCTGCGTGGAGAAGCGGTTCTTCGGCAGCGCATCGGCGATGGTGGCGATGATGCGGTCGCTCGGAATGATGCTGAGCATGGGGGCGGTCCTCGTGGTCTTTGCGGTCATCATGGGATCGACGACCGTCACACCGGCGATATTCCCGGAGTTCCTCGTGAGCGTGCGGCTGATTTTCCTCGCCTTTGCGGTCCTCTCGGTCTTTGGCGTCTCCTTATCGCTCCGCAGGAACAGATGTTGACGGAAGGCTCCGGGCTTCCCGAAATAATCCCTCTGGAACGAAGAGGAAGCGTTAAAACTCCCGACATCCTGTGATCTCTTTGAACTGATGGAACTGGTGATCGGAAAGAACGGCGACCGCGACGTCGCCGTCGATGCCCAGGAGCTCGTCACGGGCAGGACCTGTGTCATCGCGCAGTCGGGTGCCGGGAAGAGCTGGGGCATCGCGGTTCTCTGCGAGCAACTCCTGCAGGCGCGTGTGGGGTTCTGCCTCATCGATACGGAGGGGGAGTACTCTTCGCTCAGGGACCGGTTCCCCCTCCTCTGGATCGGTTCCAGCGATGACTGCGACGTGGATATCGGGCAGGCGAACCTCCGGGAACTGATGCAGAACGCGATCTGTTCCCGGACGGCGGTGATCTTCGACGTCTCGGAGGTCAATATGCAGGAACGGGTCTCCTACCTCGCGGAAGTTCTCTACGACCTTGCGAGCGAGTTAAAGCAGCCGTTCCTGCTGATCGTGGAGGAGGCGGACAAGTTCATTCCCCAGTCGGGGGAATCCATCAAAAAGATCGAGGAGATCTCCCGCCGGGGGCGCAAACGCGGGCTCGGCCTCTTAGTCGCGACCCAGCGACCGTCACTCGTGACAAAGAACGTCCTCTCGCAATGCAACAGCCAGATCCTCGGGAAGCTCTCGATCGAGAACGACTTGAAAGCGGTCAGCCTCTTCTTTCCGTCCAGGAAAGAGGCCGGAGAACTCGCGGATCTTGAGCCCGGGGAGTTCTTCGTGATGGGTAAACTCTCGGGGGAGATGACGAAGATGCGCTTTGGGGCCCGGCTCTGCGAGCACCGGGGGCTGACGCCCAAACTCGTGCCCGCGCAGCCGGTCAGGCCGGCCGAACCGCCCCGGGCCGAACCGTGCGGCGGCGCCGCCCGGGAAGAGCCGGCGGTGCCGCCCGCTATCACGGATGTTGCGAATACCCCGGATGCCGCGGATGCTACAAATGCAGTGATCCCGGTACTTCTCCGCGAGGAGGCGCTCGATATCGCGAAGGCCAAACGAAAACGCCGGTTCCTGATCCTGGAGCCTGAAGAGCGGATCGTCTCGGGAGAGCGGGTCTACCGACCGCTTCACAGGGTGGAGATCCGCTACATCGGCGGGCTCATCCGCAAAGCGACGAAGACGGCGTCGTTCGTCATTGACGCGCTCACCGGCTGCATAGTCGAGGTGGACCGGGGGCTGAAGGTCAGGCCGGGGTTCTCGGAGCTCCTGGGGCTCGACGAGGCCGCAGTGAAGATCGTTGCAGGGCTCGCGAACGGCGGCTCGACACTGGTCGAGATCGAGGCCGACACACACCTTTCGCCCGCCGTGGTGAAGAAGGCGATAAAGAGCCTTGCGGAGGCGAAACTCATCACCGAGATGAAGACGGTAGGCGACACGAGGGTCTACGTGCCCCTGCTGGCAGACGAGGTTCCGGCGTTTTCTGCCCTCCGGCCGGGGACCGACCTCCCGATGGAACCCCTCCGGGAGGAACCTCTCGAAGCGAAGGTCACGGAATCCTCTCTCCGGATCATCCTGAAGGGACTTGAGCCGACGGCGGAGATCGTCGGGTTCGACACGATCTACTACCCGGTCTACCTGATCCGGTTCGCATCGGATCGCGGAGAACGCTCGATCGTCCTCGACGGCTGCACGGGAAAGGAACTTCTCTTCCCGACATCGTGACCGGAGTACTTATCCTCACGCGGGAGTACAGGAGATCTTATGTCCTGCCGCCCTCGCGGCCGGTGGGCGGAGAGGTGAACGAGTTATGGATTCATACCGATGCGGCCTCTGCGGCTACGTCTACTTCCCGGCAATTGGCGACACCGACCACGGCGTCAAGCCTGGCACTGCGTTTGAGGACCTGCCCGAAACCTGGAAATGCCCCCGGTGCGGCGCGGCGAAGAGCCGGTTTGTGAAGATCTGAGAGTGGTGGACACTTTCGGACCTCTATCATCTTCTCTCTGACGTGACGGTGAGAGCATCCGCTACGCCGGCGTTTTTTTCTCCGGAAGGCGAAGGAGGCGGTTTTCTTCGTCCCCGAAGGGCGAGCCCGCCGGGAACTCCATCCCCCGATCTCCTGACCGGAGTACTTATCCCCACGAGGATACATGGGTGCCGTGCCCCTGTCGACGTTGCGGCCGGTCGGGGCGGTGAGGTGAAGAGATGATGGATTCATACCGGTGCGGACTCTGCGGCTACGTCTACAACCCCAGGGCCGGCGAGCCCGGCCACGGTATCGAGCCCCGCACGGAGTTTGGAGACCTGCCCGAGAACTGGGCATGCTCCCGGTGCGGTGCGGAGAAGAACCTGTTTCGGAAGGTGTAAGGGGCAGGTTCGGGCTGGCCCCCCACTACAAATCTTCTCTTTTAGGGGTGTGTCCCCTCACGAGAATGTTGTATAGCGTCCTGTTCTCCCGGCTGCGCAGGCGCCCTCACCCGAACCGGAAGATCCTGAGCCCCTCCCCGCGGATCTCCCGCCCGGCGAGGTGCTCCATCTCGTGGTCGATCCCGTAGGCGGTGGAGCCCGAGAAGGCCATCTCCACGGCGCCGAGGTCTTCGGTCCGGATCGTCCGCTCGAGCGGGTGGACGGTCATCCGGATCGCCCGGCGGGCAGCAAGGCGCACCCGGTAGGGCCGCTTGACGAGCAGCCGGACGGGAGCGTTGCCGCACTTCTCGAGCCGGTGGACCGTTCCCTCCCGGTCCAGGAGGACCGGGTCGACGAAGAGGTAGATCTCCTCAAGCGAGTAGCCGGTCCGGCTCTCTTCGTCGTAGACTGTGGTCTTCGTGACGGCCGAGATGGCGGTGAGACCATCCGCGGCGTAGCTCCAGTCGCCACCGTAGCGGAGCGAGAAGAGGAGGGGGACGAGCGCATCGGCGGGTATGCCGAACCGGTCCGCGAGGGCGGCCTCCGCGGCGGCAAAAGCGAGTTCTTCCCGGATCTCGTCGGTCTCCATCGGTCGCCCCTGCGGCCGGGACGCGGATAAATGCTCCGGCGGTCAACAGAACCTGCCGTCCGGGCGCACGGTGCGGGGGTCTTTCGTGGCCGCGGCCAGCCGCCCGAACAGACCGTGAGAAACGGTTATTATCGACCCCCGCGTCTACCTTCTCCCTATGAAAGACCTGTTGACGGTTCTGCTGGATATCGAGAAGCGGGCCTGGGAGGCTGCCGACACCCGGGACGTGGAGTTCTACCGTGATTATCTCGCGCCGGAAGCCCTTGTCGTCAGCCCCCCGGGCATCCTCTCCCGGGAGGGGATTCTCGAGGATCTCACACAGAACCCCCATGAACTGCCCGCGTACACCCTCAGGGACCCGAAGGTCGTGCCCCTCGGGGAGGAGAGCGCCGTTCTCGTCTACACCGTCTCTTTCGGCGGGCAGACGCTCTTTGTATCGACCGCGTATACACGGAACGACGGCCGGTGGCGGGCGGCCTTCCACCAGCGGACGCCTGCTTCTCCTGTGACCGAACCGGCGGATTAGCGCCTGCCGGCCTTCGCAACAGCGATCCGGTTCCGGAGGTCGCGTGCGGCGGCGGTGACGTCCTCCTGCCCGACGATCGCAGATATCACCGCAACCCCGTCTGCTCCCGCGGCGATGACGTCGGAGACGTTCCCCGCGGTGATCCCGCCGATCGCGACGAGGGGGAGGGGGACTGCGGCCCGGATCGCCGAGAGCACGGCAAGCCCGTGGCCCGGGCCCGCATCGTCCTTTGATCCGGTCGCAAACGTCGGGCTGAGCGCCACGTAGTCGGCCCCCTCCTCCCGTGCCCGGACTGCTGTCGCGACGGACCCCACCGAGGCCCCGATGACGAACCCCGGTGGGGCGAGCCGCCGCGCATGCCCGATGGGGAGGTCGCTCTCCCCGAGGTGGACCCCGTCCGCACCGACCGCGAGGGCCACGTCCAGGCGGTCGTTCACGATGAAGAGCGCTCCGGCGTCATGGGTGACCTCGCGGATTTCGGAGGCCGCATCGAAGAGCTTCCGGCCGGAGAGTCTCTTGTCGCGGAGCTGGACCGCGTCCGCGCCGCCGGCGACGGCCCGGCGGGCGAGCTCCGCGTGCGAGAGGCCGCGGCCGATCGTCTCGTCGGTGATCACGTAGAGGTCATACGCCATACGGTTCCTCAACCCGTGCATGCCCGGCAAGGTCTTCGAAGGTAAGCCCGGCAAGTTCATCGAAGAGTGCCGTCCGGAACGAGTAGGGCCCGCGTGCCCCCGCCGCGGCCCGCTCCCCCGCCCGGCCGAAGGCCGCGAGCGCCGCCGCCGACGCAACCGCACAGTCGTCTGCAACCGCGACGAACGCCCCGGTGACCGAAGCTGCCATGCACCCCGTCCCGGAGAGCCGGTCCATCGCCGGGTTGCCGTTTTTGACCAGATACACACGTTTTCCATCGGTGACGACGTCGACTGCTCCCGTCATCGCCACCACGGTCCCGGTCGCCCGGGCGCACTCCCGCGCCGTCTCGACGGGGTCGCCCGTGACCCCGCCGGAGTCCACCCCCCGGACACTCCCGCCGGTCCCGGCGAGGACGCCGATCTCCCCGGCGTTCCCCTTCAGGACGGCGATATCGAGGGCGTCGAGGAGGCGCCGTACGGTCGCGGTCCGGAACGGCGTCGCCCCCGCACCGACGGGGTCGAGGACGACCGGGACCCCGAGATCGTTTGCCCGGCGGCCGGCGATGAGCATGGCGTCGACCTGCGCCGCCGAGAGCGTCCCGATGTTCAGGACGAGGGCGCCGGCGGCGGCGACCATATCGGCGACCTCCTCGGCCGCCTCGGCCATCACCGGGGCGGCCCCGGCAGAGATCGTGATGTTCGCGCAGTCGTTGATCGTGACGCTGTTCGTGATATGGTGCACAAGCGGCCGCTGTTCCCGCACGGCGGCGAGGAGGGCGGCGGTGATCGCGCCGTCCATGAGGCGTGTCGGAGAGTTATCCACAGTATTGGTCGGCATACGTACCTATTTCGACGGCAATTTCTTAAACCCGGTCGTTGTCGGCGGGGGCGTCGCCGGCCCGCCGGGCGGCGGCATCCCGGGCTCACTCCCGGTCGTGCCGCCGGAGGAACTCGCGGACCATCCGGGACTCCACCCACCCCTGGTCCAGCTGTCTGATGTACCCGTTGATCCGCTCGACCTGGTCGCGGATGACCGCTGCCGTCTCCTCGTCATCCAGCAGTTCCGCTCTCCCCAGGGTCACCTGCAGGGGCTGGCGGATGTGGTCGCCGAGGACGGCAAACTGTTCGATGTTTCGTTCGATCTGCCTGAATGCCTCCCGGTGAAGCTGCTCGATCTGTTTCCGCTCGGTGATGTCCCTGCCGACTGCCTGGACGCCGACAACTTTTCCGTGCTCCACGATCGGGGATTCGTTCAGTTCAACGAACGCTGTCGTCCCGTCTTTGCGGCGGAACTCGACCTCGAGCCCCTCGACCGGCTCGCCCCTGGCCATCTTCGCCTGCCCTTCCTCCCACGCGGCACGAGAGAGGGGGCTGACGTAGTCGCGACACCTGCAGCCGATGAGTTCTCGCGGGGTGTAGCCGAGGATGCGGATCACGGCCGGGGAGATGTAGGTGATCCCGCCGTCGTGATAGCAGGTGTAGATCATATCGAAACTCCGTTGCGCGATCTCGCGGAACTTCTCCTCGCTCTTTTTGAGCGCCTCTTCGGCTGTTTTTCGCTTGATCCCCTGCGCCAGAACGTTTGCGGCCGCCTGGACGAAGTTGATGTCGTCCAGGGTGAACCTGCGCAGGGTCCGGGTATGGGCGCCGAGCACCCCGTACGGCGCCTCGTCACCCTGGACGATGACGCTGATGCCGCTTAAGATCCCCTCGTTCCGGAGGAGGGCCGGGCCCCGGAACCGGGTCTCGGCGTCGAAGTCTTCGACGATCACCGGTTTGCGGGAGAGAAGCGTATACCCCGCCTGGGAGTCGGTTCCCCCGTTCACTTTCTCGGTACCGATCCGGACTCCGCTGAACCCCACCGCCGCCTCGAGGATGAAGAGATCCTCTTCGGGCAGGTACCGGAGCACTTTGGCACACTCGACCTCCAGGTGCTCGGTCACCGCCCGGATCACGGCGTTCATCAGTTCGGGAGGCTCAGCCCCTGCAAGAGCCAGCTGGCCCAGCGCCGCGATGGCCGCCTGTTGTGCAACCCGGGTGGCGGCGAGGCGCTCGGCCTGTCTTCTCGCGGTGACGTCGAGGTTGACCCCGGCCCAGAGGACTATCCTCCCGTGCCCGTCACGGACGGGGGCACCCCGGGAGAGAATGGTGCGATACCCTCCCCCGGGTTCAGGAATCTCGAGTTCGTGGTCCCACTGGCACCCGGAATCGAGGCACCGTTTCCATTCGGCGCGTGCCGCTGCCGCGTCCTTGAGCGGTATGCATTCCATCCATCCCTGGCGCCGGCAGTCCTCGAGCGTCCTTCCCGTCAGATCGAGGAATGAGGGCGAGATGTAGAGTGCAGTGCCGTCCGGCTCGCAGGTCCAGGTGCCGTAGGGAATCAGTTCACCGATGCAGGTATAGACCGATCCGGGCTTGATCCGCGCTGCTTCGTCGCGTTCGGGGGTTACGTCCCGGAACCGGGCGAGCACCATCCCGGCGTACGGCTCGTCGGACATCACCCGGCACGAGAAGGAGAACCAGCGCACCTCACCGGTGGAGGTTCGCATCCGGCAGGCGGCGTGCGCTACCTCCCGCCGGCACCGGAGCGCCTCGAGCACCTGGCCGGCAGTATCTTCCTCCTCGATGAGCGGCGCAAGGTGGCGGACGATGAGGTCGCCTGTCTCCATACCGTGGGTCACTTCACTGCCGATCCCGAACGTCTCCCGAAACGACCGGTTCAGCAGCGCAACGGTGTTGTCACGGTCAAGAATGACGACGGCGTCGTCCAGTTCGTCAAAGCAGCGGTACACTGAGGACCTCCGTGGCCGGCATATGCGGAACCCCGGAGTGTGGGTGCCGCATGTCAGGTAGTATAGTACCTGTTCATGAACCTAGTGCTTTTCGGAATCCCTGCATTCGCGGCGATACAGGGAGCGCGGGTAGAACCCTGGAGAATAATGTTCTGCAGATATGGGCCGTCCTATGATGAAGCGTTGTCGCAGGGTCGCATCGGGCTCCGGTGCGAAACCTCGAAGTTCCCGGGTCTGCATTAAAACGCGGTGGCGAAGAGTGGGAACAGGCGACCCGGTCTCTCCTTAATAGGATTCCCGAAGGCATGCTGATGTGGATCTTCGAGGAGGTCCTTAAAGGTCCCGATTGGCTGATTACCCGCCGTTTCGGGATCGGTATGGAAGTCCGGAACCTCCTGCGCGCCGGCGTGATGACATTGCCGCCAGAAGATGCCATATTTAAGAAAAACGCGGTATATATCAATTTATATCGTGAAAATCGGATCCTATGTTGTGGACAATCGTTTCCGTTACAGTTATTACACCCCTCAGTGTATTCACTGCATAATCCAGATTGGAGTTTACTTTTTCCGATGTCCACACCCCCAGGAACTACTCGGACGGGAGCCGATCCCACCAGACGCGACGAAGAGACGCAGGGTATCTCCGCCGAAGTAGAGCGGCTCGTTCGCGAGCGGACTGCCGAACTCCTGGAAGAGAATGAAGCGCTTCGGCAAGAGGTTGGGGAACTCAAGCAAGCCGGAGAAGTGCTGAAAAAGGCCTATACCGAGCTCGACGACCGTGTCAGGGAACGGACGACTGAACTGGAGCGCGCCAATACCCGGCTCTTAGTCGAGATCGAGGAGCGTAAGCGAACCGAAGAAGTCCTCCGAGAAAGCAAGGAACGGTTCATAGCATTCATGGATAACAGCCCCGCAGGCGCCTGGATGAAAGACGAACAGGGGCACCTCGTATACTTAAATAAAACCTTAGAGGCCCATTTCAAAGCCCGACTCCAGGTATGGCGGGGTAAGACGGATTTTGAACTATGGCCTCTGCAGGTCGCCGAGCAGTTCCGGGAGAATGACCTGACCGTCCTCAAGGAGGGCAGGGTCATCGAGGTCGTGGAGGAGACGCCCAACCCGGAAGGCGGTTCTACCTATTGGTGGAACTTCAAGTTTCCCTTCCAGGACGCTTCGGGTAAAACGTATGTGGGGGGCATCGGGATCGATATCACCGCCTGGAAGCGGACCGGGGCGGCATTGCAGGAGAGCGAGGAGAAGTACCGGAACCTCGTAGAACTCGCGCCGGAGCCGATCGCAGTCCATCGTCAGGGTAAAGTTGTCTACGTCAATCCTCCCTGCGTCGCGCTCTTCGGTGCAGAGAGACGGGACGATCTCATCGGTAAACCGACCCTCCAGTTTGTCCATCCGGACGACCATGAAGTGGTCAAAGGACGTATCCGCCAGATGGCGGAAAAGGATACGACCGCGCCTCTGATCATAGAGAGGTTCGTAAAACTCGACGGTCAGGTCATCGACGTCGAGGTCGTTGCTACCCCGATAATGTACGAAAACATGCCTTCAGTGATGGTCCTCTTCCGGGACATCAGCGAGCGCAAGCAGGCTGAGGCGAAACTCCGTGCCGTCATGGAAAGGGAGCATTTGAGAGCCACCGAGCTGGATGCGACTCTTGCATCGATCGCATCGGGCGTCATCATCTACGATACCACCGGGGCTATCGTTCGGGTGAACGAAGCGGTGCGTAAGATGATCGACAGAACATCGATATCTCTCGATCCTATCCATTTCGAGGAGCGCCAGGCGGGTTTTGGGGTCCTGCGGGAGGATGGGACGCTGCTCTCTCTCGAGGCGACCCCCTACTACCGGGCGTTGCGCGGAGAGACCGTGCAGGGAGAAGAGGTGATGGTTACCCGCCTGGACCGAGAACCGCTCTGGGTGGACACGTCGGCAGCTCCTATCCGCGATGGCGGCGGTGCTATCGTCGGGGCCATTGCCATCCTCACGGACATCACCGAGCGGAAGCGGGCTGAGGCAGCGCTTCAGCGATATGCAGAGAACCTGGGCCGTCTCCACCACGATCTGGAGACCTCGAATCGGGAGGCGAACCTCTACCTGGATATCCTCACCCACGACATCGGGAACACCGAGAACGTCTCGAACCTCTACGCCGACCTGCTCATCGAGTCCCTGAATGGAGAGGCAGCCGGATACGTGAAGAAACTGCAGCGCAGCGTCCAGAAGAGCATCGAGATCCTGGGCACCGTCTCCACTATCCGCCGGATCCATCGGGCGAAGACCGAGCTGAAACCGATGGATCTTGATGCCGCAGTCCGGGGGGTAATGGAAGGCTATCCCGACAGTATCTTCTTCTATCACGGCGCGCATCACCAGGTCGAGGCCGATGACCTTCTCACCGTGGTCTTCAACAACCTCATCGGCAACGCCGTCAAGTTCGGTGGTCCCGAAGTCGTAGTCACCGTCCGGACGGAACAGGATGACGGGTTCGTCCGGGTATCGGTCGAGGATACCGGTCCGGGTGTCCCGGATAAAGGTAAGCAGGAGATCTTCCAGCTGTACGAAATGAAGAAGCGAGGTGTCGGTAAGGGACTCGGTCTCTACCTGGTACAGATCCTCGTGGAACGCTACGGCGGCAAGATCTGGGTCGAGGACCGGGTGCCGGGCCGCCCGGGAGAAGGCGCGGCGTTCAAATTCACATTGAGACCTGCCCTGTAAACCCATTGATCGGGCTAATTCCGGCAGATGATGCCGACACTCCTGTTTACCCTGAGAGTGCCGACGCTTCTCTGTGGCTTGAATTCAGCGATGAGTTCTTCGACGAGATCGACATAGTCCTTCTCGAACCTTCGTTCTTCGAATCCGCGGGCAATTGAGTTGTACGCGTAGACTCCTTCGGCGCGATGGAGTTTCCTGTCCTTTAGAGACAGTGGGCTAAGCTCTGCATGCAAGAGGGTCAGAAGAAGGGTGGATGTGCTTTTCGGCAGCGATTTGAACGTGAATGGTAAACGCCGAGGGGGAGATTTGAACTCCCGAGGTGCCAGGCACCAGTGGCTTTCGAGGCCACCGCCTTCCCGGACTAGACTACCTCGGCACAGAATCAGCCTAGAGTATTTAGGTTCTTCGACTATAATAGTATCGAGATATGCTCTGTCGATTCACCCTTATCCCTGACGGCAGCGTGCTGGTCTACCAGGTGCGGCCGGGGGACACCTACGAGACCGCCCTCCTCTCCTTCGGGCTCAACCCGGATGCGGCGTTAATCTTTTTCCGCGGAAGGAGCCTGCCGCAGGATAAAAAAATCGAGGAGGAGGAGGTCGGCATCTTCCTGACCTCCTCACGTGGATGACTTACTGTGCGCCCGGTCTTCCGGACTGGGTGACCATCATGTCGTCGACCCGGACGAGGAGCATGGTCGTCTCGGTCGCGCTCTTGATCGCCTGGGTCTTCACCCGCAGGGGCTCGATGACGCCGGCCTCGCGCATGTCCACAACCTCGCCGGTGTAGACGTTGAGCCCGGCGTGCTTCGCGCCGTCGGCGTGGGCCTTCCTCAGGGCGACGACCTTGTCGATCGTGTCGAACCCGGAGTTCTCCGCGAGTGTCTTCGGGATAACCTCGAACGCGTTCGCAAACGCCTCGATGGCAAGCTGGACCCGCCCGCCGACAGTTGCGGCGTAGTCGCGGATGCGGAGCTGGAGTTCGGTCTCCACCGAACCGCCGCCGACGACGAACTTGCCGTCCTCGATGGCGTCCTGAACGACCCGGCATCCGTCGTAGACCGCCCGCTCGAGTTCGTCCAGCAGCAGCTGGGAAGTGCCCCGCAGGAGGATCGTGACGGCCTTCGGGTTGTCGCAGCCGGAAATGATCGTCAGGTCGGCATCAGGGACCTCCCGGGTCGCTTCCGCGTGGCCGAGCGTCGCTGCGTTGAGTTCTTCGGGCTTGTTGACGATGGTGCCGCAGAGCGCTTTCGCGGCGAACTTCATATCCTCCTCCTTCACGTCTTCGATGGCGTAGATGCCGTGTTTGGCGAGGTAGTACTGCACCGCATCGGCGATCCCCTTCTGGCAGAGGACGACGTTTGCGCCGGAGGCAACGACCTGGTCGGCAAGTTTCCGGAGAGACGCCCGCTCCTGCTCGGAGAACGCCTTCATCTGGTCGGAGGAGGTGATCTTGATCTTCGACTTCACCTGGGTCTTCGTGATCTCGAGCGGCAGGGCGAGCAGGGCTACTTTAGCGTCCGTGACTTTGGTAGGCATCTGCTCGAAGACGCGCTTCTTGTCGATGACGATACCCCGGATCAGTTCGGCGTCATGCATCGAGTCGCCGACCTGCATCTTGATCTTGACGTCGTCCTCGTCCACGATGTAGGTGCCCTTGCCCGTCTCGGTGGCGACCTGCCGCACCGCGTCCACCACGATGCCGGAGATCTTGTCCTTGACCGCTTCGATGGACTTGCCGGTCATGGCGGTGTCGGCGATCTTCAAGAGGTCGTCGCGGTCGCCGAACCCGACGGTGATGGCCAGATCGTCGAGGAGCAGAAGGGCCTTCTCCATGCCGAGCTGGTAGCCGTTTGCGATGATCGTGGGATGAACCTCCTGGGCGAGCAGTCTCTCCGCCTCTTCCATCAGCGACCCGACGAGTACGGTCGCGGTTGTGGTGCCGTCGCCGACCTCGCCGTCCTGGGTCTCTGCAACCTCGACGACCAGTTTGGCGCCGGGGTGCTGCACGGACATCTCGTGCAGGATGGTTGCTCCGTCGTTCGTGATCACCACGTCACCGCTGGAGCTGACCAGCATCTTGTCCATTCCCCGGGGACCGAGCGTCGTCCGAACGGCGGCCGCAATTGCCTTTGCAGCCATGATATTCGAGCGCTGCGCCTCGAATCCGCGCGTGCGCTCAACATTTTCCCGTAAAATAATGATGGGCTGTCCAGCAAGCATTGTATAATCCTCCTTTGTCCGTTAGGTTTGTTCAGAGGTTCTATATATACTGATCGATAGGTCCCGTCCTCCCCCGGGCGCACCCGCCGTTCGGCGGGGGTGGATCGCCTGTCAGCCGACGGTACGCGCCTGGTACCCCGGCAGATGCACCGCCCTGTTCCGGCCCTCTCAAAAAAGCGTGTTCGGGTTCTTCACCCGAGCCTCGATATCGCGAAGAGCGAGTGGACCGGGACGCCGTCGATCTCCCGGACGCCCTGCTTGTCGAAGAGCGACCAGACCGCCATCGGCACGGCTCCGTGCCGCCGGAGGAACGCTATCGCCTCGGCAAGCGTCGTCCCGGTCGTGACGACGTCGTCGATGATGATGCAGCGCTCCCCGGCAATCGTGGAGAAGGTGCCCGAGAGGGATCCGGTAGGGGCCTCGCTCCGGCTGTGTTTCGCCGGGAGGTAAACCGCGAGTTTCAGCCCCTCCTCCGCGGCGATGAGAGTGGCGAGCGGGACTCCCGACAGCGCGATGCCGACGACCGTGTCGGGGACTTCTCCAGCGGGATACACGGCCTCTTCCTCAGCCAGGTAGAGGAAGCGCTTGAGCATCATCATCGCCATGTCGCCGAGGAGGACCCCATGGCTCCCTATCGCCGTCCAGTCGATGTGAACATCTTTCGGGGCCTCCATGCCCTTTTGCTGGGTGAGCAGCCAGGTGACTGTCTCCATCGAGAGGCCCAGCTCATCGGAGATCTGGCCGGGCGTGTGCCCTTCTGCCTGGAGCGCCTTTGCCTTCGTGATCAACTCTTCAAGGGCGGACATGGAGAAGAGATCTCCAAGGAATCTATTTAAGTTTTCTTTTGATTGCTGCGCCGCAGACCGGACAATCCCCCGGCTCCCGCCAGTACCGGCCGCACCCGCTGCACCGGTAGCGCCACTTAATAGCCCGGGCGGGCCGCTGCCGGATGCTCCGGGTCTCGATTTCGAGGCGGTGCGCGACGTTCTGGACCGCAAAGTCGTCGGTGACGAGGACGGCCGATAGTTCCAGCGCGAGCGCGAGGATATCCCGGTCGGTCCCGGAGAGCACCCCGGCATCCCCTGTCCGGAGTGCGGCCGCGTCGACCCGTATGAGGTCCTCCTCGCGTGGCTCCCGGACCCGGAGTCCCGTGGCCGCGAGCGCCGTAAAGCGGCACTTCGCGTGGAGGTCGCCGAGTTCCCCGACAACCGAGGGGGTGGTCCATGCAGCCCCCTCTATGGGCATCTCCGAGAAGAAGACCGAAGCGTCGAGGACCAGCGTCATGCCGAGAACTCCACGATATCATTCTCCCGGCACCGAACCCGGTACCCGAACTCCGCGAGGAGCCAGCAGGCGGTCTTCGCGTGCATCGAGAGGGTGTGGGTGCTGTACTCCCCGCCGTAGCAGGCGAGGTAGACGAGGAGCTGGTCGGCGAGGTGGACATCGGTCTCACCTGGGCTGCGGCACTCTTCGATCAGGGCCCGTGCGGCCGTCCGGCCCACCTCTTCGGCGGGAAGCCCCCTCTTCCCGAGAGCGACGGCGCCCTTCGCCCCGCTCCATACCGTGATGGAACTCCCGGTGCTCGTCCCGCCCCCCCGGGGGTCGAGTGCCGCGGCGCAGGTGAGACCGAGGTCGCTCCCGATGAGGTCCCGGGCAGCGGCCGCCTGGCGCTCGACGACGTGCCCGGGGAGGTCCGCCGAACAGGAGACAAGCCCGCACCCCCCGTCTTCCTCCTCCGGGATCGCGATCGGGCCGGGCCTGGCCGGCTCTACCCGGACGTGCACCCGGCCGCCTCCCCGGGGATAGTAACCCCGCTCGAGCACCGTGATCTCGATCGAGGCCCCGGCACGGCGGAGCACCGGTGCGAGGACGCAGTCTACGTAATCGATCGTCGGGCTCCACGCCACCTCGGTCCCGCCCGTGACGGTGATGCTCCCGCCGGCGTGGAGGGCGACCGGGAGCCACGCCTGCAGAATGAGGGGGATGCTCCCGGCGGTTCCGGGATCTATCTGGAGATCGGCCTGCCGGAGCCGGCCGGGAGCGAAGACGATCTCGCCGCTCCCGGGATGGAGACCCGTGCATTCGGCTTCGCAGGCCCCGGCGACCGCCCTGACCGCGGCGATGTGCTGGGGTGCGAGCCCGGGATTTGGCCGGTTCTGCCGGATCCGGGTGACGGTGACCGGAGTCGTAGAGATCGCCGATAGAGCGACCGCCAGGCGAAGGATCTGCCCCCCTCCCTCCAGATGGGTTCCGTCAACGATGAGCATCTTCCCTGATCGCGGTGACGATGGCGCTCGCGGCCGATATGAAGCTTGAGGCGTTCTCGTAGGTATCGCTGGAGACGACCGAGGAGATCCCCGCTGCCCGCAGGCGCGTATAGGCGCCGCTCGAGAGCACCCCGTGAACGCAGGCCGCGTGAATGGATGCGGCTCCCTGTTCCCGGAGCATGCAGGCAGCGGTCGCGAGGGTCCCGCCGGTGGATATGATGTCGTCCACGATCACGACCTCCCGCCCGGCGGCGTCGATGGTCTTTGGGGCGATCCGGACCTCTTCACCCGAGAGCCGGGTCTTTTCGAGGTGGTCGCAGTCCCACCCGCCGACCGCCGCAACGTCGGTCGCAAAATTGTTCGCCCCTTCGTCCGGAGCGAGAATCAGGGGATTCTTCAGGCGCAGGTCGCCGATGTACCCCCCGATGGCCGGGGCAATGGTGACATTCTTTGCCGGGACGCCGAAATGATCCAGTACGCTCGTGTCGTGGATGTTGATGACGAAGACCCGCTCGATGCCGGTCGAGAGGGCTCGTGCGATCGCCCGGGCGCTTATCGGCTCGCCCGGAAAGAAGCGCTTGTCCTGCCGCGAGTAGCCGAGATACGGGACCACCAGCGTGATCCGGGATTGGTCGGCGGCATCGATCGCGAGGAGGGTCTGCACGAACATATCGTTATCCACGATGCTGCTGACGACCAGGGTCTCGTCGTCCAGTTCTCCGCACCGGAGGTACATCTCTCCGTCGGGAAACCGGGTGAATTTCGTCTCGACCAGCGGTATTCCCAACTTTTCGGCGATGCGGGCTGCCAGGACCTGGGACCGTTCCGTGCTGATTATTCTCATAGGACACCTTTGCTAGAAAGTATTTGAACGAGGATGAATAAATTATATAAGTATCAGTGCAGCAAAGAGGTAAACTCGACGATGGATTCAACGACTCCAGCAGAAATCCCCAATATCGAGCTCACGAACGACGAGCTGGCAGAGACGGATGTCTTTTCCGGTCTTGAGCTGAGCGCATCGTCAGATATCGACGTACCCCCGAGTCTCATCGATCAGGTCATCGGCCAGGAACACGCCGTCGAGGTGATCCGGAAGGCTGCGGTCCAGCGCAGGCACGTAATGATGATCGGCACCCCCGGAACCGGCAAATCGATGCTGGCGAAGGCTATGGCCGAGCTCCTCCCGAAAGAAGAACTGCAGGACATTCTGGTCTATCCGAATCCCGAGGATAACAACAACCCCATCATCAGGACCGTGCCGGCGAGCCGCGGCAAACAGATCGTCACCGCCCACAAGGTGGAGGCGAGAAAGAAGATCCAGATGCGGAGCACCCTCATCATGCTCCTCATCATCGGTATCATCGGTTACGCGATCATCACCTACCAGTGGCTCATGGGCATCATCGCCGCCGCGTTCATCTTCATGGCGCTGAAGTACTCGACGCCCCGCGAGGAGACGATGGTCCCGAAACTCCTGATCTCTCACGATCCGAGCACCCCCGCGCCCTTCATCGACGCCACCGGCTCGCACGCAGGCGCCCTGCTCGGCGACGTCCGGCACGACCCCTTCCAGAGCGGCGGCCTCGAGACCCCTTCCCACGACCGCGTCGAGGGAGGGGCCATTCATCGGGCGCACGGGGGCGTGCTCTTCATCGACGAGATCAACACCCTCACCCCGCACTCCCAGCAGAACCTGCTGACCGCGCTCCAGGAGGGCACCTTCCCGATCACCGGCCAGAGTGAGCGCTCGAGCGGTGCGATGGTCCGGACCGAGCCGGTCCCCTGCCGGTTCGTGATGATCGCGGCAGGCAATATCGACGCCATCCAGGGGATGCACCCGGCACTCCGGTCGCGTATCCGGGGCTACGGCTACGAGGTCTACATGCGGGAGACGATGGAGGACACCCCGGAGAACCGGAAGAAGTTCCTCCGGTTCATCGCCCAGGAGGTCAAGAACGACGGGAAGATTCCCCATTTCGATCGCAGCGCCATGATCGAGGTGCTCCGCGAAGCCCGGCGCCGCTCGAACCGGAAGGGTCACCTGACCTTAAAACTCCGTGATATGGGCGGGCTCATCCGGGTGGCGGGGGACCTCGCCCGGCAGGAGGGCACGGAGTTCACCTCGGTAAAGCATGTCCTCGCCGCGAAGTCGGCCTCCCGCTCGATCGAGGACCAGATCTCCGATGAATACATCCGGCGGAGCCGCGACTACGACCTCGCCGTCGTGGAAGGCACCAAGGTCGGCCGGGTGAACGGGCTTGCGGTGATGGGGAGCGACTCCGGTTCGGTGCTTCCCGTCATGGCCGAGTGGACGCCGCGCCAGGGGGAGGACGGCACGGTCGTTGCGACCGGTATGCTCCAGGATATCGCCAAGGAATCGATCATGAACGTCAGCGCCTTCATCAAGAAGTTCACGGGCAAGGATGTCCGGGAGATGGACATCCACGTCCAGTTCATCGGCACCTACGGCGGTGTCGAGGGCGACTCCGCCTCCGTGACCGTGGCGACGGCGGTGATCAGCGCCATCGAGAACATCCCGGTGCGCCAGGACGTCGCAATGACCGGGTCGCTCTCGGTCCGGGGCGACGTTCTTCCCATCGGCGGGGTCACCTACAAGATCGAGGCGGCCGCGAAGGCCGGGATCAAGACGGTAATCATACCGCGGTCGAACTTAGACGACGTCCTCATCGAGGACCGCTACCGCGAGATGGTCGAGATTTTGCCGGTCGACCACATCAAGGAGGTCCTCCAGAACGCGCTCGTGCCCGAGAACCGCGAAGGATTCCTCTCGAAGCTCCGGAAGATGGCGGTCAATCCGACCGGCATCTTCGATCCGAGTCTCGGGCGTTCTCCGGTCTGATGCCCTATGGCTGAAGTGAGATACTACGACATCAGGTGCGTACGGGGCGAGATCACCCAGGTCGATATCGACAACGGGGTGATCGAGTCCGCAGGCACCTCGTTTTTCGACAAAGCCGTGATCCGGGTGCTCGGAGCGAAAGGCTGGGGCATCCTCACCCGCGACCATGTCGACATCGATTCGAAGCGTGAGTTGAACTCCCTCGTAGAGTCGGCAGCGCGCCTCGCTGCGGTCACGGAGGATCGCCTTGACCTCGCCGATGCGCCGCGCGGCTCTCTCCCGGCCCCCTCTCTTGAGGAGGATCCGCGGGACGTCGACCTCGAGGAGAAGACCCGGCTGCTTGCCGGGATCGAAGGGGCGGCACGGGTTTCCGGAGTGGTAAACACCCGGGCCCGCTACACCGAAGGTATCGACTCGGTCCGGTTTTTAGACTCGAGCGGGAACGAGTATTCCTACGAGGCGGTCCGGTCCGGGTTCTCGGTCCTCGCGATTGCGTCCAGAAACGGGGTGATGCAGATGGGAAGCGAACGCGACCACATCATCACCGGGTTCAACCTCCGGGACAAGCAGGACCTCGGGCAGAAGGCGGGCAGGGTCGCGGTCTCCCTGCTCGATGCAAAACTCGCGAAAGGCGGGACACGACGGGCCGTGCTCGACCCGGAGCTCGCCGGTGTCTTCACCCACGAGGCGGTCGGTCACGCGAGCGAGGGCGACCTCGTCCGCGAAGGCGCATCGGTGCTCGGAGGGAGGATCGGCGAGCGGATCGGCTGTGCCGGGCTCGTCATCGTCGACGATCCCTCCCTCCACGAGTTCGGATTCATCCCCGTGGACGCCGAGGGCGTGGCGGTACGGCGGACCGAGATCATCCGCGACGGCATCCTTGCCTCCTACCTCCACAACCGGGAGACCCTCGCGGCGGTCGGGAACGGAATTCCCGGCCACGCCCGCTCGGAGCACGGGGCCCCGCCCATCGTCCGGATGAGCAACACCTTCATCGAGAACGGCGACGCGGCATACGACGAGATCCTTTCCGAGTGCAGGGACGGCATCCTGCTGATCGGGTCGCGGGGCGGCCAGGTCGACCCCGGCCGGGGTGTCTTCCAGTTCAACGCGGAGTACGGTTACCTGGTCGAGGGCGGCGAGACGACCGACATGGTCAGGGACGTCTCGCTCTCGGGCGAGATCCTCTCGACGCTCCACAACATCGCTTTGATAGGAAACGACCGGAAGATGAGCCCGGGGTACTGCGGCAAAGGCGGGCAGAGCGTGCCGGTCAGCGACGGCGCGCCGCACCTCCTGCTTGAGAGTGCAACCATCGGGGGGCGCGGGGAATGAACGGCGAAGACCTTATCGAGAGGGTCCTCCGGGAGGGCGAGCGCCGGGCCGACGAGGTCGAGGTCTTCTACGCCCGGGGAGAGAGCGTCAGTACCGAGATCAAGAAGGGGATCCTCGGCACCGCCGAGGAGTCGGAGGCCTGGGGCATGGCCGTCCGGACCGTCAAAGACGGGCGGATAGGGTTCTCGAGCACCGGTGACCCCGACCGGTGGAAGGAATGCCTGGATGCGGCGCTCGCGAGCGGTGGGCTTGCCACCCCGCAGCAGTGGGGCGGGTTCCCGAGACCGGCCGGTCTGACGAGCACCGCGTCCTCATCGGACGGCGACCTGATCGTCGCGGTGGAGGATGCGGCGAGGATGGTCGGCGACCTTCTTTCCGGTGCAGCAGAGCACCCGGTGGAGGTCGTCGGCGGCGGCGCGAACCTCGCCCGGTCGTACCTCATGGTCGCGAACACGAGCGGCGTCCTCTACGGCATGGACCGGACGGTGGCGGCGGTATCCCTCGAAGCGATCCGGGAGCAGTCCACAGGCTACGAGTTCGATGCCTCCCCGTTCCGTGCCGATATCGACGCCCGGTCGGTCGGGGAGCAGGCGGCCTCGCTTGCCGCACGCTCTCTATCGGGGCGCGATATCGAGACCGGACGTTACGATGTCGTCCTCTCCCCGGTTGCGGCGGGAAGTATCCTCGGCCAGGTTGTCCTCCCGGCCATATCCGGGCGGAACGTGAAAGCCGGCCGGTCGTTCCTTGCGGACAAACTCGGCGAGCAGGTCTTTGATGAGTGCCTCAGTATCTACGACGACCCGTTTGCTCCCGGTCTCGGGAGCACCACCTGGGACGCGGAAGGCGTCCCCACCCGCCGCCTGGTCTTCGTGGAGCAGGGGGTGCTCCGGCAGTTCGCCTACGACCTCAAGACCGGCTACCGCTACGGCGAGGGGAGCACGGGAAGCGCCGTCCGGTCCGGGGGCGAAGGTCCCGGGATCGGGTTTCACAACCTCTTCGTCGACGGGCCGAGAATGAAGGAGCCCGGCGACGAGCGGGCGGTCTGGATCCACGACGTCGTGGGCGCCCATACCGCGAACCCGTTCTCCGGCGACTTCTCGGTGGAGATCTCAAACCCCTTCTGGATGGAGGGCGGGGACCTCGTCGAGCCCATCCGGACGGCGATGCTCTCCGGGAACGTCTTTGAGATGCTCCGGGAGATCGGGGGACTCGGAAAAGACACAAGACGCGTCGGACGGCTGACGATTCCATCAATACGGTTAAATAACCAGCAGATCATTGGTAAATAAATGATGGAAGAGATCCTTGCCATCCTTCTCGCGGTCGCGATAGCCGCGGCGCTCTACTACCTTATGAAGAAGGCCATGACGCTCGTCATCAACGCCATCGCCGGACTCATCACGCTCTGGCTCCTGAATTACTTCAACGTCCTCGCGTGGTTCGGCGCCCCCGACATCCAGATCAACCTGGTGACGATCCTCATCTGCGCCCTCGGAGGACTGCCCGGCGCCCTGGTCCTGGTTCTGCTCCACCTTGTGGGGATTCCACTCTGAGGGGTGGTTCCAGAAGATTCCCGGCCGCCCCGTCGGCCGGGATTTGACTTTAGGTCTATTTCTCGACAGTCGGAAAGTTTCGTTTGTCCACCATAGTTAAGGCAAAACCGAAGCGTTGGAAAGCCCCGTACAGTGGACCGTGGGAATATCGCCACGGGGGGAGGGGCTGACGGGGAGGGGGGAGCATCCCCCCTCCCCTGTCTCCATCCCATAAGGAAACATGTAACCCCCACCCCGCCCGGCCTTCGGCCTCCTCACCCGCACCTGCGGTGCTCATGCTCCGGCCCTACGGCCCGTCGCACCCCACACCTCGGGGCGGGGGCAGTGCGTGGCGATATCCCCTCGAAATCCGTGCCCGGAGTGCAATCTGAGGACGCTCAAGTCCATTCAGTCAAACAAACCCAAAGAGAGCGGCGTCTATCTCTGTGCACCGTTATTCAATCCCTCCGAATGTCTGAGGCTCCGAATGCTTGCATGTTGCACCTCTCAGGTGCTCGAACTCCGGATGTCCCCCGGACCCGGCCGGCCCGCTCCCATGAAGCATCCGGGCGAAACCCTTATCCCCTGCCGCGAGTTCTCTGGAACCGTGACTCTGCCCCGGGCGGGTGCGGTTTTTGCAGCCGTCGTCCTGGCCCTGTATGCGCTTGTCGCCGCAGTGGTGCTGACCGCGCCCTATGGAGATCCGATCCATGTTATAGCGCGCCTCACCGCTCTGTGGGGTTTTCTTGCCCTCGCCATCGCAGCCATCCTGACACCGTTCCTCCGGGAGATCATGAAGGTCTTCGGCAGGCCGTTTCTCGCGGTGCACCACACCTTCGCCGCCGTCGGGCTTCTCCTTCCGACAATGCACCCGGTGGCCCTCGCCATAGGGGCGATGAACCCTGCCGTGTTTATTCCTGTCTTCTCCCCCTGGGGGAGGTTCTGGGCACTCGCAGGCCGGCCCGCACTCTATCTCATCTACATCGCGTTTGCCGGGATCCTGCTCCGGAAGTACATCCCGAAATACTGGCGATGGGTGCACGGCCTGATGTACGTCGCGCTCCTCTTTGCTATCGTGCACGGAAATCTGATCGGAGACGATTTTGAGAACCCGATCATATGGGTGCTCTTCAATACGCTCTTCGCCCTCGTCGTCGCGGCGTTCGTTCTCAAGCGGTGGCAGATGACACAGAAGAAGAGGGCATCTGTCCGGAGCGACACTTCGAAGAAGCGGAGCTCGAGAAACCCGTAGGGTTTCGAGCGCGGCGGTGCACGGAGTTGATCCTGTTTTGAGTCACGAAATCGGCTCTCCCGGGAGTGCCGCGATAGGGTTTTATCCTCTGCCTTCCTTCTCTCTCCTGGTGATGCCAGATGTGTACAGTCGGTGGACCTGTCGATATCGAGTTCAATGAGCGGGTGAAGGGCACGAATTACCGCTGCAAAGAGTGCGGCGAAAAGTTCAAGGGCGTTGGAAAGCGACCCATGTGCCCGAGCTGCCAGTCGGAAGATGTCGAAGAAGTCTGAAGGCGGTGCTTCCGGAGTCTCCTCTGCCGGGCCGGACGTGACGACCGTTCCTCTCGGCAGCGAGCTCCTCCTCGTCCGGGGAGAGCGTTCTTTTCTGCTGGTCGCGAAAGCCGGTTCCCTGTTTACGCTCTGCATCGAGACCCCCGACGACGAGTACTGCCTCACGGTCGACCCCGACGACCTGATCGCCGTCTCCATGCCCGAAGGCGGTCCCCTTGAGCAGGCACGCATGATGCTCGAGCTGGTCCGGCGATACCACATCCCGCTCGTCGTCCTTCCTAAAGACCATCCCGGGTCGAAGCGGCTATCGATGGTCGTCTCGGTCGCCCCGGAGATCCTCCTCGCCTGCGATATCCGCCGGGGAACCCATCCCGAGCAGCACCTGCTCTGCTCATCGGCGGAGTTCTCCGGGCTCTCGCTTGCCGGGGTTCCCGGGGGTGTTACGATAAGAAACCTCCCACCCGGGGTGGAAGTGAAGCATCTGGATGCGGAAAAATCCTCAGCGGACAAACAACAATAAATATATGCTCAATTTCATCAAATATTCATACGCCGTGAGAAGGAGGGTTTGATGAAGACCGATGTCCTGAAAAGCATCAGGGAAACTGAAGAAGAGTATCAGGCGATGATCCGTGATGCGCAGGCTGAGAGGAAGAAGAGCCTCTCGGATGCCGAACTGGAGGCTGAAAACCTGGTCCTGAAGGCACAGAAAGATGCCGGAGAACACAGGAATCAGCGCCTAGCGGAGGCACGGGCCCAGGCGCAGAACAGATATGCAGAGATTGTCAGGGAGGGTGAAGCGCGCGCAGAGGCGCTGAAAGCAACGGGCAACAAGAACCTTGCAGAAGCTGTAGACTTTATTGTTACACGGTTTAAGGAGCAGCTGCATGTTAAGGCCTGAACAGATGCGCCGGCTGCTCATCGCGGCCCCGAAGGGCGAGATCGATACCATCATCAGGGAACTCTACCGCCACCACGTCTATCACATCGAAGACTTCGTGGCGGAGAGCGAGTCTCCTGAAGCGTTATCGATCGGTCACCCGCTCTCCGGGGCGAGCGATGCGGCTTCGGCGCTCATCAAGGTCAGGGCAATTGAAAATGCGTGCGGGATAGACCCCGACAGCGTAGAAATCAGGGCGAAGCTCCCCGCATCGAAGGTCAGGGAGATGATCCGGACGGATCTACCCGCTATCCAGAAGGAGGCGGAAGATCTCATCGGTTCGCGCTCGAGACTGGAGGCGCGTCAGAAAGAGCACGAACAGCGCGCGCGGGAACTTGAACCGTTTGCCGCGGTGCCTCTGGATCTGGAACTGTACCGCGGGTATACACGGTTTGCCGTCTTTACCGGGCACATCACGCACGACGTCGCTATCGACGTCCCCCATGAGAAGTATTTTTCCGACAAAGTGCCCGGCAACATGATCGTCGTCGTGGCGCAGACAGAGCACCGTGAGCAGGTCGAGCGGACTCTTCTCGACGCCGGATTCCAGGCGATCCCCGTCCCGGAGGAGACCGGGGCTCCGGCCGACCTCATGAAGGCTCACGCCGAAGAGGCCCGGCGGATCGGGAACGAAATTGTCGAGGTCAACGCAAAGATCGCGGGAATCCGCGACAGGCATACCGATTTCCTGGTAGCATGTGATGAACTACTCACGGCTGACGTAGAACGGGCGGAAGCCCCATTGCGGTTTGCTACCACAGAGGAGACCTTCATCACCGAAGGGTGGGTGCCTGGCGACCGGGCGGACAGGATCCGCCAGGCGCTGGAGAGTGCGACAAACGGCCGGATCTACATCGAGGAACTGGAGATCGACGACGATACCAAAGTCCCGGTGGAGTACGAGAACCCGTCGTTCGCCTCACCGACCCAGGTGCTCATGGATATCTACGCACGGCCCCGGTACTCCGAGCTCGACCCGACGCTGATGGTAGCCATCGTGTTTCCCATCTTCTTCGGGCTGATCCTCGGCGATGTGGGCTACGGAGCAGTCCTGCTCTTCCTGAGCCTAGGGCTGCGGAAGTTCCTGAAAGGCGACGAAGGAAGGATGCTCCTTCGGGTGCTCGGTTACGCAAGCATCTCAAGTATTGTCTTTGGCATACTCTACAGCGAATTCTTCGGGTTCGCGCTCCCGTGGAATGCAGTGCTCTTCTCCCGACACCTCAACATCGGAGGGGAAGTGCACGGTCACGGCCCGCAGGTAGCCGAGCTCATGATCATCTCGATCTGGATCGGTGTCCTGCACATCACGCTCGGGCGCATCCTCGGCATGATCAATGCCCGGAAATTCCACCACGGAAAGCACGCGACAAAGGCGGTAATCGCCAATGCCGGCTGGCTTGGAACGATGTGGGGTATCCTCATCCTGATCTGGTCGTTCTATGCCATCCCGATGATGCCCGACCTGACAGGTTTCCCTGTCGCCATCGCGGTCGGTGTCGTCCTCCTGGTGGCAGGCGTCCTCGGGATCGCGCAGGAGAACCCGCTCGAGATCGTCGAACTTCCGACGATCATCAGTCACGTATTGTCCTACGCCCGTCTTGTGGCGGTGGGCTTATCGTCGGTCGCCATCGCTATGGTGATCAACTTCATCGCGATCGGCATGATGATAGAGCCCCAGCTCGAAGCGATCACTCCGCTCGGCGTGATCTTCATCATCGTCGGCATTTTCGTCTTCCTGGTGGGTCACGTGCTGAACACGGCACTCGGCCTCCTCGGCGGCGGTCTGCACTCAATTCGTCTTCACTATGTTGAATTCTTCACCAAGTTCTACAAAGGTGGAGGAAAGAAGTACAACCCATTCGGTATGAAATCCAAGTTTACGGAGGAATAAAAAAATGGTAGATTTTGGCACAGCAGAACTGACTCTTGAAATGGTACAGGCATCGCAGTTGGGAATGAGGGCACTCGGCGCAGGTCTTGCGGTCGGTCTGACCGGCATCGGCGCCGGTATCGCAGAGATGGCGATCGGTTCTGCAGCCGTCGGAGCGACGGCAGAGAACCGTGACGTATTCGGTCTGGTGCTGCTCCTTACAGTTATTCCCGAAACCATTGTCATCTTCGGTCTTGTGGTTGCACTGCTGCTTCTGTTCTGATGGAGTGAACCATGGGACTCGAAGCAGTCGTCAACGAGATCCGGGAGAAAGGGCGAAAAGAGGTCGAGGCGGTCCGGGCGGAGACCCGGGCCGAAGTCGAAGAGATCCTGAAGGACGCACAGGCCCGCGCCGCCGAGATTAAACTCTCGGCTGAAGAGGAGGCGGACCGGGCGGCCACCCACATCACCAACCAGGAAGTCTCCGCCGCGAACCTCGTCGTCAAGCGGCAGGTCTTAAACGCCCAGAAGACGCTCCTTGATCAGGTCTATTCGGCCTCGCTCGCCGCTGTCGGTGATCTGCCTGCTGAGTTCCACGAGAAGGCGCTCACAGACCTGTTGAAGAGAGCGGCAAAGGAGATCAAGAAGGGTGTCGTGCATGCAAACGAGCGGGATATCCCTGTTGTCGAGAAGATCCTCGGCGCGACGAAGTCCCTCTCGGGCTACACCGTGGGCGACCCGGTTGACATTCCCGGCGGCATCATCGTCGAGAGCGACGACGGCGATCTGCAGCTCGACTACAGCTACGGCACGTTCCTGAGCGAAGTCTGGGAATCCGCCCTGAAGGATGCGTCAGATATCCTGTTTGCGTGAGGAGGTTCATACATGGCAGGGATAAGTAGCGGATTGGCAACCAACTACATCTACGCCTGCACCCGCATGCGGGTACGGCGATCACTGCTGATACCGCGCGAAGATTATCTCCGGATGCTGAATATGAGCCTGCCTGAGATCACCCGGTTCATCGGCGAGACCACCTACCGGTCCGAGATCGATGAACTCGGCACCTCCTTCTCCGGTATCAACCTCGTCGAGGTGGCCTTGAGCTGGAATCTCGCCAAGGAGTATCAGAACATCCTGGAGCTCGTGCCCGGGGAACTGAAATATTTCACCGCCAGCTACCTGCGCAGGTGGGATATTCAGAACGTCGTCACCATCCTGCGCGGTAAGATGCAGGGGGTGCAGCCCGGCAAGCTCAAGGAAGTCCTGATACCGGCCGGCAGGCTGGACAAGGTCGCTCTCGACCGTCTTCTCGCCGAAGAATCACCGGAACGGGTCGTCGAGGCGCTCAAGGGCGAGCGGTTCTATCCTACCCTCGAGAAGGAACTCCCTCGCGCGATGGAGACCGGGTCGTTTGCTCACCTGGAGAATGAACTCTATAAGGGCTACTACGCACGACTCATCGCCGACGCCACGGGAGGCATCAAGGGCGGGAGTATATTCCTGAAGTACATCAAGCTCGAGATCGATACCCGGAACATCCAGAACCTCTTCCGCCTCCGGGCCGGGCACGTCCGCGAGGACGTGCGGGAACTGATGATCCCCGGCGGCTCGTTCTCGGTGGAAGAACTGCAGCGGCTCTCGGGGCTTGAGGACCGGGACGAGTTCATCGACGCCTTAAAGAGGCAGGTGAGGTCGACCCCGCTCTTAAACACGCTCGAGGCTATCCGGGGCAAGACTGCCCTCCATGAGGTCGAGGTTGCGCTGACCCGGGTCCAGCTGGACCAGATGGAGCGGATGTCGAAACGGTACCCGTTCTCGGTCCTGCCCGTCATCGTCTACCTGGAGGAGAAGAAGTACGAGGTCGCGAACCTTCGCGCCCTCGCCCGGGGCAAGGAAGCCGGCCTCCCCGGTGAGCGATTACAGGGCTACCTGGTGATGTAGAATGGAGATCGCAATTGTCGGTACCGGTGAATTCATCCTCGGTTTCAGGCTCGCGGGCGTCAGGAAGACCTACGCGGCCGAGACCGACGAGCGGCTGGTCGAGCAGATTAACCAGGTGCTCCAGGACAGGGACGTCGGCATTCTCGTGCTGAAGGGCAGCGACATGGAGCGGATCCCCCTGCGACTTCGCACCACCCTCGAGAACTCCGTTAAGCCGACGGTAATCGCTATCGGCGGAGAAGAGGGCGGCCTGTCGATGAGAGAGAAAATCAAGAGATCGGTGGGTGTTGATCTGTGGAAGCAATGAAGAAAGGACAAGAAAACAGGGCTCAGGGTGCCCTGAAACGAATTTCAGGGCCGGTCGTCACTGCTGTCGGTCTCGACGCACACATGTACGACGTGGTGAAGATCGGCAATGAGGAACTGATGGGGGAGGTCATCAAGATCCAGGGTGAGAACATCATCATCCAGGTCTACGAAGATACCGCCGGCATCAGGCCCGGTGAGCCGGTGGAGAATACCGGCCTCTCGCTCGCAGTGGAGCTCGGGCCCGGTCTGCTGACCAGTATCTACGACGGGATCCAGCGACCGCTCGAAGTGCTCGTGGACAAGATGGGCAACTTCATCGAACGCGGCGTCTCGGCCCCCGGCCTCTCCCACGAGAAGAAGTGGGAGTTCGTGCCCACGGTAAAGAAGGGCGACGAAGTCAAGGCCGGCGACATCCTCGGCACGGTCCAGGAGACGAACATCGTCCATAAGATCATGGTCCCGCCCAAAACAAAGGGCGGCAAGATCAAGGAGATCTCGGGCGGCAGTTTCACGGTCGACGAGACGATCTGCGTCCTCGAGGACGGCACCGAGATCACGATGCTCCAGCGCTGGCCGGTCCGTGTGCCCCGCCCCGTGAAACAGAAACTGAACCCGGACATCCCGCTGATCACCGGTCAGCGGATTCTGGACGGCCTCTTCCCCATCGCCAAGGGCGGAACGGCGGCCATCCCCGGACCGTTCGGGAGCGGCAAGACGGTCACCCAGCAGCAGCTTGCGAAGTGGTCCGATGCCGAGATCGTCGTCTACATCGGCTGCGGCGAGCGCGGCAACGAGATGACCGAGGTTCTGACCGAGTTCCCGGAACTCGAGGACCCGAAGACCGGCAAACCGCTGATGGAGCGGACGGTGCTGATCGCGAACACCTCGAACATGCCCGTCGCGGCCCGTGAAGCGTCCGTGTATACGGGCATCACGATCGCCGAGTACTTCCGTGACATGGGCTACGACGTCTCGCTGATGGCCGACTCCACCTCCCGGTGGGCGGAGGCGATGCGTGAGATCTCGAGTCGTCTTGAGGAGATGCCCGGTGAAGAAGGGTATCCCGCATACCTTGCGGCACGCCTCTCGGAGTTCTACGAGCGTGCGGGCCGTGTCATCGCCTTGAACGGTGCCGGCGGTTCCGTATCGGTCATCGGCGCGGTCTCGCCGCCCGGCGGTGACTTCTCCGAGCCGGTCACCCAGAACACCCTGCGTATCGTCAAGGTCTTCTGGGCACTGGACGCGAAGCTCTCGCAGCGCCGGCATTTCCCGGCCATCAACTGGCTGAACTCCTACTCGCTCTACCTCGACGCGCTCAACGAGTGGTACGACAAAGAGGTCTCGCCCGAGTGGAACCCGCTCCGGGCGTGGGCGATGGGCGTCCTCCAGAAAGAGGCCGAACTCCAGGAGATCGTTCAGCTGGTCGGTTCCGACGCCCTGCCCGACGAGGAGCAGGTCACCATCGAGGTGGCGAGGATGATCCGCGAGATCTTCCTGCAACAGAACGCCTACGATGCGGTGGACACGTTCTGCCCGATGTCCAAGCAGTACGACATGATGAAGGCGATCAAGCACTACGCCGACCTCGCGCGTACCGCCCAGACGGGCGGAGCGACCCCGCAACAGGTCATCGGCATCAAGAGCAAGAACGAGCTTCCGCAGATCAAGTTCATCAAGGACTACGAGCCCGAACTTGAGAAGATTATGAAAGACATGGAAGCTGAATTTGACGCGATGAGGGCGGTGTAACCATGAAGGAGTACAGAACGGTTGCACAGATTGCAGGCCCCCTGGTCTTCGTCGAGAAGACGGAGCCAGTGGGCTACAGCGAGCTCGTCAACATCGTGACCGCCGACGGCACGGTCAAGCGCGGCCAGGTGCTGGATACGAGCGACGAGATCGTGGTCGTCCAGGTCTTCGAGACCACCGCAGGCATCGGCAGGGACTCGGGCATCCGCTTCACCGGCGAGACGATCAAGATGCCGGTCGGAAAGGACATGCTCGGTCGTATCCTCTCCGGCGGCGGCAAGCCGATCGACGGCGGCCCGGAGATCGTGCCCGAAAAGCGGCTCGAGATCACCGGTGCGGCCATCAACCCCTACGCCCGCTCGTCCCCCGAGGACTTCATCCAGACGGGTATCTCGACCATCGACGGGACGAACACTCTCGTCCGGGGTCAGAAACTCCCGATCTTCTCGGCTTCTGGTCTGCCCCACAACGACGTGGCGCTCCAGATCGCGCGGCAGGCGAAGGTGCCCGGCTCGACGGAAGAGTTCGCCGTGGTCTTTGCGGCCATGGGTATCACCCGGGAGGAGGCCAACTACTTCATGGCCGACTTCGAGAAGACGGGCGCTCTCGAGCGTTCGGTCGTCTTCCTGAATCTTGCAGACGACCCGGCCGTCGAGCGGACGATCACGCCGCGTCTCGCGCTGACCACAGCCGAGTACCTGGCGTTCGACCTCGGCTACCACGTGCTGGTCATCCTGACGGATATGACCAACTACTGCGAGGCGCTCCGTCAGATCGGCGCGGCCCGTGAGGAAGTGCCCGGGCGGCGCGGCTACCCGGGATACATGTACACGGACCTTGCAAGCATCTACGAGCGTGCCGGTATCATCAAGGGCGTCAAGGGCTCGGTCACCCAGATCCCGATCCTGACGATGCCGGGCGACGATATCACCCACCCGATCCCGGACCTGACCGGCTACATCACCGAAGGACAGATCGTGGTCAACCGTGATCTGCACCGGAAGGGTATCTACCCGCCGATCAACGTGCTGCCTTCGCTCTCCCGTCTGATGAACCTCGGTATCGGGAAGGGGCACACCCGCGAGGACCACAAGAAGGTCTCGGACCAGCTCTACGCGGCATACGCGGAGGGCAACGATCTCCGGGGCCTCGTGGCCATCGTCGGCAAGGACGCGCTCTCGGAGCGCGACAGGATGTTCCTCGAGTTCGCCGACCTCTTCGAGGACCGGTTCGTCAGGCAGGGCCTGTACGAAGACCGGGCGATCGAGGAGACGCTCGACCTCGGCTGGGACCTCCTCGCGACGCTGCCGGAGGAGCAGCTCGTGCGTATCGACCGCGAACTGATCCAGAAGTATCACCCGAAGTACCGGAAGAAGGCCCAGGGGTAAGTGTCCATGGCGCTACGAGATATCAAGCCGACCCGTTCGGAGCTGATCAACATCAAGCGGCGGATCAAGCTCTCGGAGCGCGGCTATAACATCCTCAAGATGAAGCGCGATGGGCTGATCCTGGAGTTCTTCAAGGTGCTGCAGCAGGCGAAAGACAGCCGCGGCGCACTGATGGAGCGGTATACGCGTGCGATGGAGATGATTGCCCTCGCCGAGACGGTCGAGGGCGCTATCGGGGTGAAGGCCGCCGCCTTCTCGACGGCGGACGTCCCCGCAATCTCCCTCAAAAGCAAGAACATCATGGGCGTCGTCGTCCCGGAGATCCAGGCGTCGTCGGTCCGGAAGGGCGTGCTCGACCGCGGCTACGGGATGCTTGGCACCTCTGCCGTCATCGACGAGACCGCGGAGGCGTTCGAGGACCTGCTCGAAGCCATCATCGAGGCGGCCGAGATCGAGACGACCATGAAGCGGCTGCTCGATGAGATCGAGGGCACCAAGCGGCGCGTGAACGCGCTCGAGTTCAAGGTGATCCCGGAGCTCACGGAAGCCAGAGACTTTATCAAGATGCGGCTCGATGAGATGGAGCGTGAGGAGCTCTTCCGCCTGAAAAAGATTAAGGCGCGGAGCACCTGATCGAGAGAAACAGGTGATACCCGGTGGAGATCGGTACGCTCGCTGATGCTGGGAAGTTGACGGGAACGGTGATGTTGCGGGTTGATTTCAACTCGCCCATCAACCCCTCGTCAAACCAGATTCTGGATGACAAACGGTTCAGGGAGCACCTGCCGACGGTGCAGGCACTCGAGGATGCGCGGCTTGTCGTCCTCACGCACCAGAGCAGGCCCGGCAAGAAGGACTTCACGACGCTTGAGGCCCACGCGGAGAAACTGGAGCGGCTGCTCGGCCGCCCGGTGACGTACGTCGAGGATATCTTCGGGCGATGTGCCCGGGAAGCGATCCGGAGCGCAAAGCGCGGTGATGTCCTGATGCTCGAGAATCTCCGGTTTGCCGCCGAGGAGAACCTGACCTTAAAGCCCGAGGAGGCGAAGAAGACCCTCCTCGTCCGGAGGCTGGCGTCGATGGCCGACTTCTACGTCAACGATGCCTTCGGCACGGCGCACCGCTCACAGCCGTCGATCGTGGGACTGCCGCTCGCGCTCCCGTCGGTGGGCGGCCTTCTGATGGAGAAAGAGGTCGCGAACCTCTCCCGGGTATTTTCCGGCGCCCCGCGTCCCGTTACGTTCGTGCTCGGTGGGACGAAGGTGGACGACTCGATCGCGGTCGCAGAGAACGTCCTCGAGCGGGGGACGGCCGACCGCGTCATCGTGGTAGGTGTGGTCGGAAACGTCTTCCTGCTTGCGGCGGGCTACGAGATCGGGCGGCCTTCGGCCCGGCTGATCGACGACCTCGGCTACCGGGGCGAGGTCGATAAGGCAAAAGACCTCCTCGAGACCTACCGGGACCGGCTCTCTCTGCCGCACTCGGTTGCTGTTCGTGAGGACGGCGAGCGGGTCGAGTACCCGGTGGATGCCGTCCCGGAGAACGCCCAGGTGCTCGATATCGGGCGCGATTCGATCGACCTCCTCTCGCAGGAGATCTCGAAGTCCGGGACGGTCGTGGTGAACGGGCCGGCCGGGCTCTTTGAGGAGGAATCGTTCGCCGTCGGCACCTTCGAGCTCTTGAAGGCGGCCTCTGCCGTGGAGTTCTCGGTGGTGGGCGGCGGGCACTCCGGTGCGGCCATCGAACGGCTCGGTATCGAGGATCGGTTCACCCACATCTCCACCGGCGGAGGGGCGGCGATCGAGTTCCTGACCGGGAAGAAGATGCCCGCCATCGAGGCGCTGGAGATGTCCCGGAAGATCTTCGGCTGAGAGGCGCGGCACGACGGTCGGAGCAGAAGCACCGGAGGTGCGAGTCGCTCCTATCTTCTCTCCGGCTTTCTGTTTCCTGCAACCGCTCTTCTTCCTTTCGCGTCTTTGTGCGAGGTAACTGGAAAAGGATGCGACGAGATCACACGCGAAGTAAGCGCTATTGTTAGCACTCTCTTCGCGGCTTCGCGTTTTCGAAGAACTTCGTTTTTCTCAAGCGTGAGATTGTATCGGCACTGCTCCACAGTCACTTCACGTCGAACTGCGAAGGCCTTACCCGAGAAACCAGGTTATACTGCACCGAACCGGGAGTATCCCCGGCATAACGGCCTGGCCTCAGGCTGCTTGCGATCCGGGTGACGATAAAAAGGAGGTGGGGTTTGGCCTTTATGGAATGAGGTGGGGGGCCACACCCGAAGATTTCATGGCCCGGTGTAATTGTGGTCGCTGAACACTGGTGCAGGAGCACCGTATACTCCGGTTTGCCCCTGACCGAACCCTTGTGTCTTCGGTAGGTGTTTTGGTGTGTGGGGTGTGGTGATTGCTGACTGGAATTGAGTAAACTGGTGATTGCTGGGTGTGGTCTTTCCCCAATCCAGTATCTATGGTGCTCATTATATAATATTATCTAATAAATATTTCGGCTTATATGTCGATTTAAATACTAAACCAGGTTGCGAAAAATTCCATTTAACCGATAGAACTGATTATATCGCAGAAAATTTTGACCGTCATGTTTATATGCGCCGCCGGTCGTCCGGCGATGTGTCGGGGGGGATCCCGGCGCCCGCGCCACCCGGTCTCGCCGTCCGTACCTGCCCGCCGGGGTCACTCGCGAAGGAGGGCGACGCGGGAACCGACTGGAATGCCGATATCCGTGCCGATCGGGCCGCACTTGACCGACATCAGGAAAGCCACGGGAGGGAGGTCCCGCTCGTCGGAGAGCGACTCGTAATTGGCCATGCCCTTGGCGATGACGAGCGTTGCACGGTCAAGGGCATCGGCAAGGAGGGGCGGGATGAGTTCCCGGTTCAGGCCGAGCTCGGCGATGCCGTCCGTGGTGGGGGTGAGCAGGTCGACACGGCGGTCGAGCCCGAGCACCACCGCATCCTCCATCGTCGCGTCGTTTAAGA
This sequence comes from Methanoculleus oceani, assembly GCF_023702065.1. NCBI lineage: Archaea > Methanobacteriati > Methanobacteriota > Methanomicrobia > Methanomicrobiales > Methanomicrobiaceae > Methanoculleus > Methanoculleus oceani. Next base: position 580,146 of record NZ_QFDM01000001.1, read on the forward strand.
TCGGCGCGCCCCGGACGGCAAACGTGACGTGCGATCCACTCTTCCTGAGGTGGTCGGCGAGGAGGGTGTCAAAGACGATCTCCCCGCAGTTGTCGGCGAGGTAGACCACCCGGGAGGTGAGAGACTCCATGGCTTCGGTATCGTCGACGGTCAGTCCCGCCGCAAACTCCCGGCGAAAGAACTCAACGAAGTTGTCGGTGACGGTATGCGCCTTCGAACCGTAATCCAGCGTGTTACCGATGACCGACGCAAGCACGAGGTCATGGAACGTCGAGAGGTCGCCGCGCACCCTCCGGCAGACTGCCGTCGCATCCTCGTTGTTGCCCCTCTTCAAGAGCCGGTAGGGGTCGGCGTCGCCGATCATCCGGTAGGCGAGGCGGTGCACCCTGCTCGCGATGACGGGTGCGGGAACCGGGTCGACGGAGATGCGCCGGAGCAGGTCCCGGCACGCATCGACGATCGTCTGGACGCGCACCGGATCGTCGATACAGAGCCGGCTCTCGTACTCGACCCGGCTGATCAGGCAATCCGTGCAGCCCTGATAAAATCTCATGCTGCAGCTAAATACACCAGTGAAAGAGAAAAAATGGTCTGATGGGGCCACTGCGATTTGAACGCAGGTCAGAAGACCCCCAGTCTCCTAGGATGGCCAGGCTACCCTATGGCCCCTTCCTCATAATCTATGCTCGAATTACACATATATCTTCGCTTTGTGGGGGAGGGTAGAACTTCTATCCCCGGCTTCTCTTATACTCCTCGACGCTTCGTGTCAGCTGTTCAAGTTCGCTGCCGGTGATCTCCATCCTGCCTGTCAACGCATTGACCTCCGTGAGGAGCTGCTGGATGCGCACGTACATCACGTACATGATAAACAGCAGGCAGATGATGGTTACCGAGAGCAAGACTATCATGATTGCATTAATATCAGTCATCATGGTTCTCTCCTGAATAGTGCGCGGGCAAGCCGCTCGACAAACCCTTCCTGTACTTCCTGGGGTTCTTCTTCAACAGGGAAGCCCGCTAAAGAGGCTGCGATTCTTCTGAACGCTTTTGATGCTTCGGATCCTGGCGATCTCACGACGACCGGCGTCCTTGCCGCTGCCGCTCTCCGTATGTTTGCGTCTTCGGGGATCGTATCGATGATCGACACACCAAGGGTCTTCTCGATCTTTCTCCGGTTCATGTCGGTCTCCTCCAGGGTCACCCGATTGAGGATGGCCCCGCCGACGGCGCCGCCGATCGTCTCTGTCAGGATCTTGATCTTCAGGGCATCCACGAGCGAGGAGATCTCGGGGTTTACAACCAGCAGGACCTCGTCAGCCACAGTGAGCGGTACGACTGCATCAGTGCCGATGCCGGCAGGCGCATCAAGGAGCAGGAAGTCACAGCGGTCGGTGAGGTCGCACATCACGTCTTTGAGCAGTTCGGGATCTGCATTCTGAAAGCCCCGGAGCGACAGGCCGCTCGGCACAACTTTAAGGCCGTAGGGCCCCTCGTACATCGCATCGCGGATCAGCGCCTCCCCTGCCAGAACCTCATGGAGCGTGACCGGCGTCTCTGCGAGCCCCAGCACCAGCCCGAGGTTGGCCATGCCTATGTCCATATCAATGATGCAGGTCTCCCTGCCATGCTGAGCCAGCGCTGTCCCCAGATTTGCGGTGACGGTCGTCTTCCCGGTTCCGCCTTTCCCTGAGGCGATGGTGTAGGCCCTGATCATCTAAAACCGTCTCAAGGATAGATCGTAGTTGTTAAATTTATACTTATTTGTTTGACTCTCTCTCTAGCGAGACGTAAATTCGTTTTTAAAACCGTGAGGCGTCCTTTACCGGACAAAATCGGGGAATAAGCGTCTGAAGTTGTCTCCACTGTTCGATTCCGTGAAGATGCCCCCGGGCCTTTTAGTTCTGCAGCGGAAGTGTCTCCTGTCTTAGGGGCGGCAATAGCCCGGTGAGCGTTGAGAAAAGCGGGGTAAAAAAGGTCTGGAGCAATACTGATTCGATATTCATATATGATGCGACGCAAATATTTTAGTGAGATTATACCGGGGTTAATCAGATGAGTGGTCGTCCTTTCATGGAAGAGAATGCCCCGAGATACGTCGATGAGATCCGATCCGTCGCCGGTGTCGCTGCATGTGCTCTCGTATCTGATGAGGGCAGGATCATGGGTAAGTACTTCCGGGAAGGGAATCTTTCGTCGTCTCTATTTGCAGCAATGTGCGCAACGGTCCTTGCATCGGCGGAGGCAGCTTGCGGCAGTGCCAATATAGAGCGACCGTCCATGGTCACCATCTCCGCAGCCGACGCCACGATCCTCATCGTGAGTGCCGGGGAGACTGCCCTGATCACAGCGGTAATAGAGAAGTCTGCAGATCTCTCTACAGTACAGAGACAGTTATTGGATATAGCAGTCAGAATCGGAGAGGAGGCATAATGTACACAATACTGATTGTCGATGATAGCCCCATGATCGTCGACGTTTTTGTTACTATGCTGGAGCGTGGTGGGTATAGGCCGATCACCGCCTTTAGCGGCGAGGAATGTCTGAAGGTCCTGAATACGACCCCTCCGGATCTGGTTCTTCTGGATATCATGATGGAGCCGATGGACGGCTGGGAAACGCTTGGGAAGATCAAGACCAATCCTGAGACGCGGGATATCCCTGTCCTCATGCTGACGGCGAAACCCCTCACCCCTGAGGAGGCCAACGAATATGGCACCTACATCGAGGACTATATCCTCAAACCCACCACCCACCACCAGCTCTATGAGGCCATAGAGCATGTGCTGGCACGCCGGCACTCCATCGCTGCCGATATCAAGCGTGCGCGCGAGGCCGGCGTGGACCCCGGGATCGTCGACGAGTATGAGCGCCTCTCCAAAAGCGTCGATATCAACAGGCGCCTCCTGAAGATCCTGGAGACTACCTACAGCATCAAGGACGCCCGGGCGGGAATGGGTGAGGACATCACCAGGGCCATAAAGAGCATGGCGGCGAGCATCAGGCTCCAGGAAGAGCGCCTGAATCAGGTCCGGACCCAGTTTGCAGACCTCTTCGAGGTGCGCTGAGCGATCTCATCCCCCGCTTTGAAGAGGCCCTTCTCAGACCGGCGCGCTTGCAGAGAGCAGTGGGGAACGGGCGGCCGACATGGCGACGGGCAGTCTCTTCGGGTTCTCCTTTCTCATTCCATCCTCTACGAACTGTCCGCGCGTTCCTGCTTTCCGATGAAGACGATCGCGATCGTCAGCACGAGAATCGCTGCGAGTGTCAGGCCGACATCGACGGGGTCGATCTGTTCGACCCCGAAGGTCAGCACCCGCCGCACCATTGCGGTGATGCCTGCGATCAGAATCGGCGTCACCAGGACCCTGTTGGTCCTGAAATACGCCGTCACCGTCTCCAGAATCTCCACGATGATGAGGGTCAGGAGGAGTGCGTGCAGCACCTCAAGTACGCCCTGCGTCATGTCTTCGGCATGGATGAGCGCCACTACCTGCAGGAGAACATCGTAAAAGGAGAAGATCGCGAGCAGGGAGAGCGAGGCGGCGATGAGCAGGTATATGCTCAATGTTATCCCGGATATGGCCGATATGGCCGTATTGACATGGTCTTTGGAAGGAGTCATGCGGGCACCCTGATCCGGGAGAATATACATGAACAGGATATTTAGAGAGCATTAAACATTCCGGTGGGTCTGCAGGGAGTGGGGAATTGAAAAGTTTATATTGTTAGACTGCGAATTATATGATACGCCTGCAAGTAAATTATTTATACTATTCTCGCATTGTAATAATGCTGGATGGCAGTACGTGCGGGGTCTATAGCTCAGTTAGGTAGAGCGCCTGGCTTTTAACCAGGTGGTCGGGGGTTCAAATCCCCTTGGGCCCGTTGCCATGGGCGATGTCTATGGATTTTAACAAGGTGATGCATCTGATACGTAACTTTTTCGTCGGTGAGGTGTAGGCGATGGGCACTTCACTTGACGTACTTAACCATGAGATGGTGCCGGACCATCAGATTATGGACGCAGAAGAGGTCACGGACCTTCTTGCGACGTACCATATCTCTTTAGAACAACTGCCAAAAATGTATCATGACGATCCTGCAGTGAAGGCTATCGGGGGCGATGTCGGGAACGTCATCCGGATTACTCGTGACAGTCGCACGGCAGGCAGAGCCGAAGCCTACAGGCTCGTCGTGAAGAGACCGAAGAAATAATTCAAGAGGCCGGGAGCTGATCCATCTGTTAGACAGAAGTGTTTTATCGAGAGCATATTTTTCACGGGAGCATGTAGCGCGCCACCAGTTAGACTCTTATAATAACTTCCTCCTGTACAACCTCCAGAAAGTCGTCGACGAACAACGTATCATCGAGACCGACATTGAGACCCGTGGGAAGGGAAAAGAGGCCGTATGGGTTGAACTGGGCAAGATCGAGGTGAAGAAACCCCGGGTTCGCGAGGCGGACGGGTCGCAGTCCGAACTCTTCCCGAGCGAGGCGCGCCTCCGGAACCTCACTTATGCGGCACCCATTCAACTCGAGATGACGCTTGTCCAGGGCGAAGAGCCGCAGGATCCGATCGTCACGATCATCGGGCAGCTGCCGGTGATGGTGGGCTCGGCCGCCTGCAACCTCTACAACATGAGCGACGCCGAGCGGACCGAGCACGGCGAAGACCCCCTCGACCCCGGCGGCTACTTCATCGTCAACGGCACGGAACGGGTGCTGATGACGCTCGAAGACCTCGCCTCGAACAAGATCATGACCGAGTTCACCGAGCGGTACAACGAGCGGATCTACGTTGCCAAAGTCTTCTCGCAGTACCGGGGCTACCGGGCGCTCGTGATCGTCGAGCGGAACAGGAAGAACCTTCTCGAGGTCTCGTTCCCCTCGGTCGCCGGGCACCTCCGTTTCGTCGACCTGATGCGGGCGCTGGGGCTCCAGGGCGACCACGACATCGTGGAGGCGGTCTCCACCGATGAAGAGATCCTTACCTTCATGATGCAGAACCTCGAGGAGAGCGAGTGCGACACGGTCGACGACGGCGTCATGTATGTCGGGAAGAAACTCGCCCCCAACCAGACCCGGGACTACCAGCGCAAGCGGGCGGAGTTCGTCCTCGACAACTACCTCCTTCCGCACTTAAACTACCTGATGCCGATTGGTTTAAAAGAGGAAGACCCTGCATACCGTTCGACGGTCGAGGGTGTCCGCCTCGCAAAGGCACACTTCCTCGGCCGCATGGCCGAGGCCTGTTTCGACCTGGTGCTTGACCGGCGCCGGATCGACGATAAGGACCACTACGCGAACAAGCGGCTGAAACTTGCCGGCGACCTGATGGAAGACCTCTTCCGGATCTCATTGAACCGCTTAACGAGGGACGTGAAGTACCAGCTCGAGCGGGCCAGCATGCGCCACCGCGACCTCTCGATCGGCACCGCCGTGCGCGCGGACGTCCTGACCGAACGGCTGCTGCATCCGCTTGCCACCGGCAACTGGGTGGGCGGGCGCACCGGTGTCTCGCAGCTCCTGGACAGGGTGGACCACATGGCGGTGCTCTCGCATCTCCGGCGTGTCATCTCCCCGCTCTCCCGTTCGCAGCCTCACTTCGAGGCCCGTGACCTGCACCCCACCCAGTGGGGCCGGATCTGTCCGAGCGAGACCCCTGAGGGTCCGAACTGTGGACTGGTGAAGAACTTCGCCCAGATGGTCGAGATCAGCAAGGGCGTTATCAACGAAGAGGAAGTGAAGAACATTCTGTATGATATGGGCGTCATCGCCCTCCGGAGAGAGACGGCATGAGGCAGTCACGTGTCTTCGTTGACGGAGCTCTTATCGGGCTCGTGGACGACCCCCGGGAACTGGTCGGGCGGATGCGCGATATGCGCCGACGCGGCGAGATCCCTCTCGAGGTCAACGTCTCGTACAAGGAGTTCAACAACGATGTCATCGTCCACACCGATCGCGGCAGAGCACGCCGCCCCCTGATCGTGGTCCGGGACGGCATGCCGCAGGTGATCGGCGACGACATCGAACGCCTCCGAAACGGCGAGATGACCTTCGCCGACGTGGTGCGGAAGGGCGCGATCGAGTTCGTCGATGCCGAAGAGGAGGAGGATCTCTTCATTGCCATCAATGAGGAGGACCTCAGTCCCGAACACACGCATCTCGAGATCGATCCCTCGCTCATCCTGGGTATCGGTGCGGCACACGTTCCATTCCCCGAGCACAACGCCAGCCCCCGTGTCACCATGGGCGCCGGGATGGTCAAGCAGGCGCTCGGCTTTGGGGCTTCGAACATGAAACTCCGCCCCGACACCCGGGGGCACATGCTCCACTACGTCCAGAAGCCGCTCACCTTCACCCAGACCTCCGATGTGATTGGTTCCGACGACCGGCCTGCAGGCCAGAACTTCGTCGTCGCGATCATCTCTTATGAGGGGTTCAATATTGAGGATGCGCTGATCATCAACAAGGCCTCCATCGACCGGGGTCTCGGGCGCTCGCATTTCTTCCGCACCTACGACGGTGAGGAGCGGCGCTATCCGGGCGGCCAGGTCGACCGGATCCAGGTTCCGGACGAAGAGGTCTCCGGCGCGCACGGAGCCGAGTTCTACGCGAACCTCGACGTCGACGGCGTCATCAACCCCGAGACGGTCGTCCGCGAGAAGGACGTGCTGATTGGGAAGACTTCCCCGCCGAGGTTCCTTGAGGAGCCTACGAGCGAGTTGATCGCCGTCGAAAAAAGGCGCGACACTTCGGTCACGATGCGGAGCAACGAGCATGGCATCGTGGATACCGTCATCATCACCGAGGGCGAGAACTCCTCGCGCCTCGTGAAGGTCCGGACCCGTGACCTCCGGGTCCCGGAGGTGGGCGACAAGTTCGCGTCCCGGCATGGGCAGAAGGGTGTTATAGGGCTCATCCAGCCTTCGGCGGACATGCCGTTCACCGAGTCGGGTATGACACCCGATCTGATCATCAACCCTCATGCCGTCCCGAGCCGCATGACCATCGGGCACATGCTCGAGATGCTGGGCGGCAAGGTCGGTTCCCTCGAGGGCCACCGGATCAATGCGACCGCATTCCGCGGCGAACGCGAGGCGGACCTCCGGGGTTCGCTCAGGGAACTCGGCTTTTCGCACAATGGCCGCGAAGTGATGTACGATGGTATCACCGGCCGGCAGTTTGCGGCCGACATCTACATCGGCGTCATCTACTACCAGAAGCTCTACCACATGGTATCGAGCAAGATGCATGCGCGGTCGCGCGGCCCCGTGCAGGTGCTCACCCGCCAGCCGACCGAAGGACGTGCCCGCGAGGGCGGTCTCCGGTTCGGTGAGATGGAGCGGGACGTGATGATCGGTCACGGTGCGGCCATGGCCTTAAAAGAGCGGCTGCTCGATGAGTCGGATAAGGTGACCCAGTGGGTCTGCGCGAAGTGCGGCATGGTGGCGATGCTGGACCGGAAGAGGAAAGTTACGCGGTGCCTTGCCTGCGGCGGCGAGACCGACATCTACCCCGTCGAGATGAGTTACGCCTTCAAGCTGCTCCTCGACGAGATGAAGAGCATGGGCATTGCTCCCCGCCTGAGACTCGACGATATGGTGTAAGAGAGGGGGCACAATCAAACTATGACCAGTCCAAAACGTGTTGGAAGGATCGAGTTCGGGCTCTTCTCCCCGAAGGAGATCCGCAAGATGAGCGTCCGGAAGATCATCTGGGCGGACACCTACGACGATGACGGGTTTCCCTACCCGCAGGGCCTGATGGACCTGAACCTGGGCGTCATCGATCCGGGGCTCCGGTGTAAGACCTGCGACCAGAAAGCGGCCGATTGTCCGGGTCATTTCGGGCACATCGAACTCGCGAAACCCGTCATCCATGTCGGTTACACCCGGTTGATCCGGAAACTCCTGCGGGTGACCTGCAGGTCGTGTTCCCGGCTGTTGATGACGGCCGAAGAGGTCGAGAAGATCGTCGGGCCCGAGGATAGCGAACTTGCGGGCGAGATCGTCTCCGAAAAAGACATCAAGAAAGAACGGGTCTGCCCCCACTGCGGAGAGCAGCAGCTCAAGATCAACTTCGAGAAGCCCACCACTTTCTCTGAGGTCTTTGTGGAAGACGGAAGGAAGGTGGAGCACAAGCTGACCCCGGCCGACATCCGGGCGCGCCTCGAGAAGATCCCGGACGAGGATCTGCGGGCTCTGGGTGTCAACCCGGACGTCGCCCGGCCGGAATGGACGATCCTCACCGTTCTCCCGGTTCCGCCGGTCACGATGCGCCCCTCGATCATCCTCGAGAACGGGCAGCGGTCCGAGGATGACCTGACCCACAAACTCGTGGACATCATCAGGATCAACCAGCGGTTCAAGGAGAACCAGGACGCCGGCGCGCCCCAGCTGATCATCGAGGATCTCTGGGAGCTCCTGCAGTACCACGTCACCACCTATCTCGATAACGAGGTGGCGGGGTGCCCGCCCGCCCGGCACCGGAGCGGTCGGCCCCTAAAGACCCTCTCGCAGCGTCTCAAAGGGAAGGAAGGGCGGTTCCGCGGCTCGCTCTCCGGCAAGCGCGTGAACTTCTCGGCCCGTACGGTGATCTCTCCCGACCCGAACCTCTCGATCGGTGAGGTCGGGATCCCGCTTGCCATTGCAAACGAGATGACGCTTCCCATTCGGGTGACCGCGTTCAACATCGAGGAGATGCGGCAGTACATCCTGAACGGCCCCGAGCGCCCCACTATCAAGTCGCCCTGCGGCGCAAACTACGCTATTCGGCCGGACAACAGGAGGATGCGTCTGTCGGACGCGAACCTGGAGACGGTCGCGGAGATGCTTGAGCCGGGCTGGACGGTGGAGCGGCAGTTAAAGGATAACGATATCGTCCTCTTCAACCGGCAGCCCTCGCTGCACCGGATGAGCATCATGGCCCACCGGGTCGTCGTGATGGACGGGAAGACGTTCCGGCTGAACCCGGCCGTCTGTCCGCCCTACAACGCCGACTTCGACGGCGACGAGATGAACCTGCATATCCCGCAGACCGAGGAGGCGCGGGCCGAGGCCGAGATCCTGGTCTCGGTGTCGTCGAACATCCTCTCGCCGAGGACCGGCGGCCCGATCATCGGGGGTATCCACGACCACATCTCGGGTATCTTCCTCCTGACGCACACGGTTCGTCACTTCAGCAAAGAGGAGACGCTTTACCTCACCCAGCATCTGCCCATCGAGCACCTGCCCGAGCCTGCCGGGATGGACGACGACGGGAACCCTCTCTGGACGAACAAGCAGGTCTTCTCGCTCGTCCTCCCCGACGACCTGAACATGCTCTTCCAGGCCTCGTCGTGCCAGAACTGCGAGACCTGCCGACGGGAGATGTGCGAGAACGATGCGTTCGTCCGGGTCGTCAACGGGAACCTGATCACCGGCACCATCGACAAGAAGGGGATCGGCGCGTTCGACGGCCAGATCCTGCACCGGATCATCAGGCAGCACGGCATGAAGCGTGCCGCCCGGTTCATCGATGACGTGACCAAACTCTCGATCAGGGGCATCATGCTCGAAGGCTTCTCGTTCGGTATCGACGACGAAGATCTGACCAGGACCGAGTACGGTCAGATCGACGAGGTGCTCAACGGTGCCCTCGGCGACGTCGAGCGCCGGATCAAGATCTATAACGAGGGACAACTCGAGCCGATGCCGGGCCGGACGCTTGAAGAGACGCTCGAGATGCAGATCATGCAGGTACTCGGCAAGGCCCGTGACCGCACCGGTGAGATTGCCGGGCGGCATCTCGGGATGGACAACAGCGCCGTGGTGATGGCGGTCTCCGGTGCACGTGGGTCGATGCTGAACCTGACACAGATGGCCGGGTGTCTCGGGCAGCAGTCGGTTCGTGGCGAGCGGATCATGCGTGGCTACGAGGACCGGACCCTGCCGCACTTCCGGCGGAACGAGCGCGGTGCGGAGGCGCACGGGTTCATCACCAACAGTTACAAGAGCGGCCTCTCCCCTACCGAGTTCTTCTTCCACGCTATTGGTGGACGTGAGGGTCTTGTGGACACCGCGGTCCGGACGTCGCAGAGCGGGTACCTCCAGCGGCGGATGATCAACGCCCTGCAGGACCTCAAGGTGGCATACGACGGCACCGTCCGGACGACGGGCGGCCGGATCATCCAGTTCTGCTACGGCGAGGACGGAACCGACCCCGGAAGGAGCAGTTACGGCGCCCCGGTGGACGTGAAGGGCATCATTGAGAGCGTGCTCAAGGAGGAGGTCAAATGAACAGCGATATGGAACAGCGGATCGATACCCTCGATCTACCCTACCGGACCCGGGAAGACCTGAAGGCGAGCCTGAAAGAACGGGATGTCACCGACGAGGAGTTCGACCGGATCCTCGAGATGGTCTTCTCCGAGTACAGGAAGAGCCGGATCGAGCCCTGCGAGGCTGTCGGCGTCGTGGCGGCGCAGTCTATCGGCGAGCCCGGCACCCAGATGACGATGCGAACCTTCCACTACGCAGGTGTGGCCGAGATCAACGTTACCCTCGGCCTCCCCCGCCTCATCGAGATCATGGACGCCCGGCGTGAGCCGAGCACCCCCACGATGGCGGTCTACCTGCTCAACGACTGGGCGTTCAACCGTGACCGCGCCCGTGAGGTGAGCTGGCAGATCGAGGCCGCGCCGCTCCACGAGTTCGGGGACATCACCATCGACATGGAGAACATGCAGGTTCTCGTCATGTTGAACAAGGCGGTCTGTGACCGGCGGAAGATCGGGGTGGATGAGATCCTTGAGACCGCCCCGAGGAAGATCCGGGAAAAGCGGCACTTCCGGGACTTTGATGTCGAAGGAGACCCGAAAAAGGTCTCGATCACGTTCACCCCGAAGAACAGGGAGAGCTACCAGAACCTCTTCCAGCTCGCAGAGCATGTCAGGAACGTCATCGTTCAGGGTCTCGACGACATCGAGCGGGTAGTCGTCAGAAAGGAAGGCGGAGAGTATATCCTTTATACTGAGGGCTCCAACCTAAAAGATGTCTTCGAAGTCGAAGGAGTCGATACCTCCCGCACCCGGAGCAACAACATCAGCGAGATCGCCGATGTGCTCGGTATCGAGGCAGGCCGGAACGCGATCATCCAGGAAGCCTTAAGTACCCTGAACGAACAGGGTATCGGCGTCGATGTCCGTCATATCATGCTCGTTGCCGATATGATGTGCATGGACGGCGAGGTCAAGCAGATCGGCCGGCACGGTATTGCCGGCGAGAAGGAGAGTGTCCTTTCCCGGGCTGCATTCGAAGTGACGGTCAACCATCTGCTGGATGCGGCAATCGCGAACGAGGTGGACGAATTAAACGGCGTCACCGAGAACGTGATCGTGGGCCAGCCTATCCAGCTTGGCACCGGTGATGTGAAACTCATCGCAAAACCCATAACCCTGAAAATCTAGGAGAATCATCTATGGACTTTAATGCTTCACTACGTAAAGCCGTGAAGACTGGTACCGTGTTCCTCGGTCAGAACAAGACCCAGGAATGCATCGAGGAAGGCAAGGCAAAACTCGTCGTGGTTGCCAAGAACAGCCCGGAATCTGTCAAGAATCTCGTGAAAGAGACCGATATCCCTGTCTACGTCTACGAAGGCTCGAGTGTCCAGCTCGGGAAAGCCTGCGGTATGCCGTACGTCGTCAGCGCGCTTGCCGTGGTCGAGCCAGGCGAATCCGATATCCTGAGTGCTGCGAGAGTGTAGACAATGCCACAGGTCACGCTGACTGAGGAGTGCATGCGCCTCATCTCCCAGTTCGAGAGCCTTACCGGCGCAGGCAGCCGCGATTGTATCGTTGATAACCGCAACGAGCGGATCATCTTCGTGATCAATCCCGGCGATATGGGACTTGCCATCGGCAAGAGCGGGTCGAGTATCAAGAAGGCTTCCGACGTGATGGGCAAAAGGATCGAGGTCGTGGAATACTCCGCAGACCCGGGCCAGTTCCTCCGGAACTGCTTCCTTCCTGCTCAGGTCACCGATATCGACTTCGATACCAACGAGGAGGATCAGCAGGTCGCCCTTATCGAGGTCCGGGACGAGGACCGGGGCCTTGCCATCGGCAAAGCGGGGAAGAATATCTTCAAGGCAAAAGTTCTCGCACAGCGGCAGCACGACATCGCCGATGTCCAGCTGATGCAGAACGAGATTGCCTGAACACTTTTTTTTGCAGTACTCCGGCAACATCCGGGGGTATCCCGGGGCATAGGCAAACAGTTCTCCCCGGGGCGATTTGCAGGGGGTTTTTAGCGCGCTCCTGCCCGGAAATTATTTATATCTGTGTGCGCTCCATGAGTCTCCTATGAATGGTGTCCTCGCCCGGATAGTTAATTCTGCGTCAACTGCGCCAGAACCGGCGAACGGGGTTTGCGGAGTTCCTGGATGCCCGGGGTGGTGTCGTTGAAGGGATATCTTCTCATTATCGGGGCCCTGGTGCTCTGTATCGGCATGGCTGCCCTTCTTACGTCCGCTCTCGCTGGCTCCGACGAGAACGGCACCGTCGATGCACCGGGCGAGAAGCCCGCCGTTAATAAAGTGCCGATCACGCCTGCAGAGAGTCCGGCGCCTGAAGAGGCAGAGGATAAAGCCGTCGAGGAGAGAGAGCCCCGCTCCCTGGCAACCGGGGAGACTACGTCGCCACCCGGAGAAGCACCGGAGACGACAGAACCGACTGCGGCGCTCACTTCTTCCCCGGCCGCAACGACCCGGTCGGAGTTTACCGGAGTTGTGCTCACAAACACCAACGAAACCGACGGTTCAGAGACAGAGGAGGTGCCGTCAGCAAATGCAACAGCCTCCCCGGAACCTGCCGCTACGTCGACCGCGTACGTTGACTACTCCAGCGACGAGGAGGCGGAGGAGACGGTGGCGACACCAACCCTGGAGCGGTATGCCCCCCCGCGCCCGAGCGCGACGATGGCGAAGGCGCACCAGTCCGGCGACCGGCCGCTGGTCCAGAGCGGCCACCAGATCGTCAACCCTTCCTCGTCCTCCACCCCCGGGGGGAATGAGATCGGAACGGCGTCTGCATCCGTCGAGCCGGACAACGGTCTGCTCATCAAGGGTGTCGGAGTGCTCCTCGACCGGACCCCGGAGAACGTCGCCCTCACCCGGAGCGGGGTGGAGATCGCGAACCTCGACTGGCTGCTCGACCCGGCCATGCGCCTCGGCGGTCGGCACCCGCGGGTAGCGTTTGAGGGGGAGACGTTCACCGTCACCGTGACGGTCGAGGCCAGGAACCTGACGGTCACGGGGGTGGACCCGGCCTATGTCGTCCTGGTCCCGCCGCCGGACGAGACCGGGGTCTACGAGATCACACGGGTCCGCGAACCCCGGGGCCTCCTGGATGGGGAACGCGGCGTCTGGGAGTTCTCGGTCGCCACCCGCACCGGGAGGCTGACGCTTGCAAACCTCACCCTTCCCGAAGAACGGCTGGTCACCAACCTGACGTCGAACCCGGATGTCTTCGCTTTCCGGGCATACGCATTTGCTGGCAGCCAGGAGATAATCTCGACGGGTGTCTCCGACCCGATACTCGCCATCCGGCCCGATGGGAGCGCGGGCATGGCAGAGGCGTCTTCCCTCCCCGAACTTTACGCGCTTGCAGGCATCCAGGACTCGATGCTCCGCCCGACGGAGACGATGGCCGGGGCGTGGGCCCGGGGCGCCGACCACGACACGATCGTCGCCGGGGCGGTCGGGCACCTTGAGGCCTTAAGCGATCTCGGGAAGGAGGAGATAGCAGCCGTTTACGACCTGGAAGGAGGAGATGAGGGTGGAGAGCAGTCCGCGACCTCGTCGTCGATAGTCGACCAGATCATGGAGTTCTTCGGGGGACTGTTCGGGTGAGCGACGGACGTAACGTCCGGAGCTCGAGAAAACCCGGAGGGTTTTCGAGTTGCGATGATTGGCCCTACGGGCCAATCGGAGCTTGAGAAGCCGTCAGGCTTCGAAGTGCGACGCGTGCCCCGCTAGGGGCAGGCGGAGTTCGAGCACCGAAGATGCGAGACCATGAGGAGGCGTTACAGCATCCTCTACCAACATCGCACCTCGCACCTAACAGTGCCCAAACTCGGTTCCTCGAAACCCTTCGGGTTTCTCGAACTCCGTCCCTTCGGGACGTCGTTCTGCGGAACCTCGCTACTCGAAAACGCTTCGCGTTTTCTCGAGCTCCGCTCTTTCAGAGCGTCGCTCCCTGAACTCCTTCCAGAGGTGCATCAGCCCGAAGCACCCCGAGAGCATCATGTCCCCGAAGGGTGCCGCCTGGTATGCCTCCGGCAGCAGCCGGAGCCGGTTCGGGCCCGTGACGACCACGGCACCGGTGGCGAGGGGTTTTCTGACCGCCGCCCCGTGGCCGCCGTCATCGAAGATTTCTTCCGAGGTCAGCGTGCCGTCGGCGAGCCGCCGGATGTAATGCTGGAGTTTTTCAGGGTCGAGCGCGCCGGTGTGGTGCTCGAAGAGCCCGTGGATCTCCCGCCCTTTCAGGGTGAAGCAGAGGGTGTGCCCGTTCCCGGCGTTGACGAGGGTCACCCCTGCCCCGGCCATGCCCCGGACCACCGGGTCGCAGAGCACCCCTATCAGGGCGACGGGGCCGGTGTCGGCGACGAGCGCGCCCGGCGCCTGGTGTCGGACTGCCTGCATCCGGGTCATATCGGCGAGCGGTGGGTCCACGGCAAGCGAGAGGAGGTCCCAGTCGCCGGCGTCCAGCCGCTCCCGCATCAGTTCGAACCGGTGGATGCGGTTGCTCCGGTGCGGGGAGTAGCCGTGGTCCTGGACCGCGATCGCGACGTTCTCCGGATAATCCACGCCGAAGAGGGAGAGCGCTTTTTGCAGTTCCGGTTTCATGTAATCGGTGGTGCGGACGATCATTGCGTCTCCCGGCGGAGCGGAGCGGATCTCGACACCCGTCGCCCGCACCCTTTCTAAGTCGTCGTGGATGGTCCCGGCGGCCTCAGGCGTGGCGTAGACGGGGAGACCTCGGGCCAGGTGCTCTCGTATGGCACCGGTGTTCGCGCCGCCGCCCATCAGGAACCCGTCCAGGAAGACCGGGCGTCCGGCCCCGGTTGCCTGCCGGATCTTTGCCGCCGTCACCACGGTCGGAGAGGGGAGGACCAGTTTGATGCTGTTCTCGATCGATCGGCCGGGCTCGTAGACCAGGATATCCTGGGTGCCCCTGCCGACATCGATGGCGAGGAGTGGCGTCGTCAGATCGATCATGGATGGCCTCAGGTACCGCCGTAGCCCCATGGCAGGCGGTTCCTATCTGAGTCTCCCCGCAAAACCAAAAAAGGTACTCTCGTGGTCAGGCATCCGCCCGGTCTGCTGCCGGGGACACCCCGCCCGCCTTCCCCTGATCCGGACGCCCCGGTTTCAATTCCCGGTACTCCTTCAAGGAGACCGTCAGGTCCCGGGTGAAGGCGAAGTAGCCGATCTGGGTCGTCCGGCAGAGGTTCATCGCCATCTCCATCAGCCCCCGGGGATCGGGGCGCGCTTCCCCGAGCCATACGTGGAAGATGTTCCCGCCGTCCACGATGGGGAAGAAGATATGCTCGATCTCGATCCGTTTGGTGAGCGGGACCGGGGCTCCCGGGGTGACGTGGGTCCCGTTGGTGTAGTAGATGGGGAGGTCGAGCGTCGTGCCGAGCATATCGACCGCCTGGTTGGCGTCGCCCTTGATGACCCGGATGGCGTGGTCCCGGAACCGCTCGTCGAGGAGATCGGCGACCGCAAACCGCTGGCCGGTCGTCTCCGCCGGGGTGCGGGCGAGGGCGATCGTCATGTTGTGCTTCTTCGAGAGTTCGCGGGCATACATCTCGAGTTCGGTCATGGCCCGGACGGCGAGGCGAAACGCCTCCTTCGACTCGTGGAGCTGGTGGCCGGTGAAGTGCTGCACCATCTCGTTGACACCGACCATGCCGATGGTGTAGACGAGCCCTTCGAGGTCCACGGCAACCGCACCGCGCTCACCGGTGTTCGGGTCCTTCGGGCGCTGCATCGCAAACGGCATCCGCCCGTTCGTCCGGATCAGGGACATCCAGCGCCGCTTGATCCGGTAGAGGTCGACGGCGATGTCCATGAGTGACTTGAGCTCGGCAAAGAGGCGTTCCTGGTCGCCTTCGGCCTTATAGGCAGCGCGCGGGCAGTTGATGGACATCACCTGCCAGGAGCCCATCGAGAAGTGTTTCCCATCACGGAAGTAGAGTTTGTCCTCGAACTCGTCGTCCTCGTCGGCGAGCGACGAAAATTGATAGGCACAGCATTGATAGCATGAGATCCCCTCTCCGGCGCCCCGGTAGCCGGGGATCTGGTTGTCGTAGTAAGGGGTGCCGTATTTTGACGCGAGTTCGAAGGTCATCAGGTAGAGGTCCTGATAGGTTGGGAGGTCCGGGTGCTCGCGGTTGAACTCCTCGTTCTCGGTGAGGAAGTCGGGCTCGATGCTGATCTCGGGCTTCGGGAAGGAGAAGGGCTTGCCCCAGTAGTCCCCCTCGAGCATCACCTCCATCAGCGCCTTGAAGAGGAGCCTGACCTCACGCTCGAACTCGCCGTAGGTCCGGAGCTTTGCCTGCTTCCCGTCCCAGACCTTGCCGCGGTAGACGCAGGGCTTGTCCTTCCAGAGAGTCGGGACGCCCGGGGAGAGCTGGACCGACGAGAAGACCACCTGGCCGCCACGGGCGACCATCATCTGGGTCATCTCGTAGACGAACATCTGCATCAGCTGCTTGATCTCCTCGTAGTCCATCCCTTCGAAGAAGGGCGCCATGAACGTGAGGAAGTTGTAGTAGCCCTGGCCGCCGGCGAAGTTCGTCTGGGCGGAGCCGAGCGCCTTGACCGCGTGGAGGACCGCCACTTCGGCCCTCTTGGCGGGGCCGGCGACCGACGCTTTCGTCCCGTTGCCGTCGGGCATCAGGCCGTAGTAGAAGAAGTAGCGCAGGTCCCAATCCTGGCAGTTGTGGACGAGCAGGCCGTCGGAGGCAAAGAACGTATGGCTCTCCTCGGTCCCGTCGCCGTCGAGGAAGAGGTCGTAGACGTACGCTCCGGTCGGCTCTGTCACAGAGACCTCGACGACGGTCTCCTCCCGCTCTCCAACCTGCCTCTCCTTCACTGCAGAAAGGAAACCGTCGATGTGGTCCTGCCGCTCGTCGAGGAACGTGGCATACCGGGCAAACGTCTCGATATTCCTCCGGCCGTTGAGCTGGAGCCGGTAGAGCGTCCGCCGCTCTTCCTCTCCGTAGAGCTCGACGATGTGGGGTGTCATCCCGAGCGATGTGAGCAGGAGCGAGAGTTCCTGCCGGAGGGTCGGTGACGCGGTGGTGTAGTTGACGATGCAGTCCGATTTCTCCGGGCGGTAGTAGGCCGAACCGTCCCCGGTGAAGAGGGCGGAGAGGAACTCGTGGAGGAGCACGTCGTCGAGATGGTATACGATCCAGGGGAGGCGTTTTCCTGCTGCCCCCTCCGGGATGCCGAAGACGTAGCGGAAGAGCAGGTAGGCCGCCTTGCCGCCGAAATAAACCTGCAGCGCCCGGTTGCGCTCCACCTCGACCCCGTAGATGGCCGTGGTGCCTGGATTGCCGCCGGCGACTGTCGCATAGGTGTTCAGGGCGGCGCGTGCCGCAGCCTGAATCGCGGGCGCCTGATGGTTCTCGGTGATCGCGAGGTTGTATTGCCCGGCCGCCGGCGCGGCGTTGTAGTTGCCCTCGGCGACGAAGAACCCGAGAAGGCGGATGAGTTCGGGTGTCAGCGTGAGAAGGGCGGGCAGTTCGTGCTCGCTCCCGGTGACCCCGATAGTGACCCCGGCATAATCCTCGATGCCATAGTGACTGCAAAAGGCGTTGAAGAGAGCTACCGGCATGATCCCGCGCGTATACCACTGCTTCCGGTGCTCGACGCCGAGGGTTCGCGAGATCCCGGCATACGAGACAGCCCGTCCGGTTCGCACCGCAGCGGCAAAGATCTCCCCGGCACCGCGGACGTAGACGTTCTCGAGGAGGTGGGCCGGGACCGATGCCGGCAGTTCCCGGACGAGATCGATTGCCCCGACCTTCTCCCCGCGGACGGCATCGGTCCCGGTGATCCTGTAGAGAGCATCCCCGGGGCATACCTCGTCGGCACGGCGGATGTCCATCCCCTCGCCGGTCCGCACCGGGATCCGGTGCTCGCCGGTGACCATCAGCGACTGCCCGCCGGATGTCCGTATCCGGAGCATCTCGCCCGGGTTCACCCGCCGCCGGGTCACCTTCGTAACCTGCCTCCATCCTCCGGGAGTGAGCGCACAGAGATCCTGTGGGCGCCACTCATCACCTTCGATCGGGAGTTCGTCGGGACGGATGCTCCGGATCCGGTTCTCCATCCGCACGGGTATGGCCGTGCTCCCGTCGATACAGAACGGGCGGGTACCAAAGTATTCCAGGTCGTGGATGTGGAGATCGCCGCGGAGGTGGTGGTCGGCAAGGTCCGGAGGGAGCTGCAGGAGGTACTGCTCCTTGCTGATCTTGTCCGCCTTCTTCTTATGCGAGGTCTCGGCGTTCTCCTGGAGGTTGGCGTTGTCATGCGCCTCGAACCCTCTCCCCACATCGATGAGATGCGCGTCGAAGACCGGGGTTCCCACCCGCGTACAGACGTTGCGGTAGGACGTAAGCCCGCGCTCAAGGAGCGTCATGTTGACGATCTCGCGGATCAGGGGGCCGGAGAGCGACTGCAGCCCAAGCATCTGGATCTTCTTCTCGACCCGCCGGGCGACATCCTGCGCGGTCTCCTCGTCGGCGCCCTCGTAGCCGTAGAAGACCTCCACGAGGCGGCTCTCCTCCACGATCTGCCTGACGATCCGGTTCCGATTCCAGTCAAGGAGGTAGCCCCGCGAGGTACGGACTTTCGGGAAGGTGGGGACAAACTCCCCGAATAACGTCGCCTGCGTTGACTTGCGCGTCAACCTCATGCCCCCGCGATCAGGTCGGCGACAAGGTCTTCCCGGAACGCGCCCCCGCTAAAGAGATCGCCGGACGTATAAAATGCGTCGCCCTTCTGCAGCACCGGCGCTTCCTGGACGAATACGCCGTTCATGCGGAGTTCCGTCAGCCCCTCGGCGGACGCCATGTCGCACTCGACGAAGGGAACCCCCCTGGAGGCCAGGAACTCTTTGAGAATTTCGCAATTCGGGCAGAATTCTAGTGTATATACGATGAATTGCGTTGTATCGGAAATGGTAATACCCCCGGATTCGGTCACTATGTTTTCGCTCTGTGGTCTTATATAAAATCTCATTTGTGCGAGGACGCCGTTCATCGCCGGGTGCGCACTTCCGCATGCCGGTGCGAATCGAAGGGATAACTCGTGCCGGATTCGACCTTGAGCCCTCTCCCCGCCGCATTCCGCCGGGTGCGCCTCTGCCGGACAATCACCATTTTGTAGGGTGAGGCACGATAGTACGGTAGTATGGTCAGGACGTTCGTTGCAATCGATCTCTCAGAGGAGATCCGCGAGAGGGCCCGTGAGTCCCAGGAGATCTTGAGAAGGTCCGGCGGACGGCTCGCCATCGTCGACCCTGCGAACCTCCACATCACGGTGAAGTTTCTCGGAGAGGTCGATCCGGCACGAATCGAGCCGATCGTCGAGGTGCTCCGGGCTGTCAGGGCCGACCCCTTCGAGATGACGGTCGGGTATGCGGTCTGCAACCCCCCACGGAGGCCGCGGGTGGTCTGGTGCGATGTCGCGGACACCGGGGAGAGCGCCGCCCTGGCCCGGCAGGTGGACGACCTCCTTCTACCGCTCGGGTTTCGCCGGGAGAACCGCCCATTCCGCCCCCATGTGACCCTTGCACGGGTAAAAGAGTTCCATCCCTCCCAGTGCCGAGAGGTGGAGCGCACACCCCGCGAACCGCTCGGGACGTGCCGGGTGGAGAGCATCAAACTCAAGAAGAGCACGCTGACGCCTCGCGGATCGATCTACGAGGATCTTTCGGAGGTCCTGCTTTGACCCGGTGCCCCTGCGAGGAGGAGGTGCTCAGGAGGATCCGCCCCACGCCCGAAGAGCGGACCTACATCCGGGCGATCGGACAGCGCCTGATCGAGGCGGTGGAGCGGTCGGGAATGGCGAAGGCGATGATGGTGGGGTCGGTCGCCCGCGACACCTTCGTCCGGGGCGACCGGGACCTCGACGTCTTCATGCTCTTCGACCCTGCTCTCTCCCGGGAGGAGTTGCAGGAGCAGGGGCTTACCCTCGCACACCGGATCGCGGAGGAGTTCGGCGCGACCTGGCGCGAGAAGTACGCGGAGCACCCCTACGTCAACGCAACGATCGACTCGCTGGATATCGATCTCGTCCCCTGCTACGCCGTAGCGAGCGCCACCGAGATCCAGAGCGCCGTAGACCGGACCCCGTTCCACACCCGCTACATCCTCTCGCACATCGACGACTACGCCGACGACGTCCTCCTCTTCAAGCAGTTCGCGAAGGCGGGCGGGGTCTACGGATCGGACCATATGACCGAAGGGTTCTCCGGCTACCTCTGCGAAATCCTGACGATCTACTACGGAGGGTTCCACCCGCTCATCGAGGCCGCCGCCTTCTGGAAGCCCGGGGAGACGGTCGATATCGAGAAGCACGGGACGAAGAGTTTCGAGGACCCGCTCGTCGTCATCGATCCGGTCGACCCCGAGAGGAACGTGGCGGCGGCGCTCTCGCTCTCGCGGATGTTCGAGTTCGTGGAACTCGCTCGCGGCTACCTGGAAGAGCCGTCGGAGGCGTTCTTCTGCAGGGGGCAGTCTCCGCCGCTCACCCCGGAGGTCTTCTCCCGCCTCCTGTCCGCGCGGGGGACGCACCTCTTCGCGCTCATCTTCGCGACGCCCGAGCACACGCCCGACACGGTGGTCCCCCAGCTCCGGAAGTCCGCCGAGTCGATCCGGGAACTCCTGGAGCGGAGCGGGTTTCCGGCCAACCGCATCGACGTCTGCATGCAAAAAGAGCGGTGCATGCTCCTCTTCGAACTGATGGCCGGGACCGTCCCGGTGATGCGCCGGCATATCGGGCCGCCGGTCTCATCAAGGGAGAACGCCGAGAAGTTCCTTGCGAAGTACGTCCGGGAGGAGGTCTTCGCCGGCCCGTACGTCGAGGACGGCCGCTACGTGGTGGAACTCTCCCGCCCGTTCACCCGGGCCGTCGACCTGTTGCGGTCGAAAGTCCTCTTCGAGGTCGCGCTGGGCAAGCACGTCCGCCGTTCGATGAAGCAGGGGTGGACGGTGAAGGCCGGTGCGGAGTGCTGGGACGAGGAGTTTGCCGTGTTCGTCTCCAGGTTCCTCGATCGCTCGTCGCCGCTCGCGAGGATTAAGAGGACGACGGGGCGGTAGGTGACTCACCCGGACCACGATAATCCTCTCCACCACGGTTATGCCGTATCTTCAGTCTCGACAAAGTGGTTGACGGGCGCGTCACGGACTATCCGCTACTGTTCTGTAGGCATCATCGACCGTTGCACCGGCTCTCCCATTTCGTCGGGAGATTTCGATCAAAACAATCCGACAGAAGACCTGCGTTTTACGGGTCGGCCGCCCCGCTCCCTCCGTTGCCCTCGTGAGGAAACATCACGACGCTCCGGGTGGTGTAATACCCGGCTACGGCCGCGATAGCGACGATGATCAGAATCTCCCACTGCAGGAAGACAAGTGCCACGAGAGGGATCACCACGGCCGGCATCTTGAGGACGCAGACGATCATCCCCGCCATGACGGCGGGAACGGCGACGGCGGGCGGAATCGCGGGAACGAGGAGGCTGACGGCGAGACCGAGCGTCCCGCCCGCAAAGATCAGCGGGAAGATAGGCCCGCCCTTGAAGATCGTCGCCATGCACCATGTGCTTGCGAAGATCTTCGCCGCGACGAGCAGGAGCAGCACGGCCGCACCGGCAGTTGCTCCCGTCTCGAGGACGGTCTTGAACTCGTTCTGTCCCGAGAAGAGCACGAGCGGGAAGACCGTCCCGGCAACACCGAGCCCGACACCCCCGGCAAGCCCCCTGACCAGGTGCCGCCCGGTGATGGGCGTCATGAGGCGGCTGAAGAGGCGGAATGCTCCGATGAAGAGGACGCCCGCCGCAGCACCGGCAAGCCCGAGGATCGCGGCGTAGAGGAGGTACAGCGGGAGCAAATCTCCGAGCGGCGGAAGCGGATAGAGGGCGCCGCCTGCGGTCCTGGTGATCTGAAGGTAGATCGCAAACCCGACCAGGGCACCGACGATGCCGGCGCTCGAGAGCGTCCGCACCCGGCTCCGCAGCCGGTCGCCGGCAAGGGTGCCCATGCTCCCGCCCATATCGATGGCAGCCACCTCGGGTCCGAGGCTCGCCCCGAAGATCAGCGAGAGGTAGATGGCGAGCAGCCCGGCGGGAAGGTGCCGCGGCTCGAACCGGCCGGTCTTCTGAAACTCCGCAAGACTCTGCTGGAGCAGCAGTACGTGGTCGCCGAAGACGTGCAGGCAGAGCCCGACCGCGAGGCCGCCCGCGGTCGCGAGGATCAGGGCAAAGAAGGGAACGGGAAGTGAGTCCGGCCAGAGAAGAGCCTCTCCGAGGCTCTGTACCTCGAGAAAGAGCACCATCGCTCCGGCGGCCGCGATGGCGATCAGGATTGCGGCGAGCACGAGCCGGAGGGAGTATCGCCCGACCCCGGTTCCGCCGGTCGGGGCGGCGCTGCTGTCTGCGGGATGGTTCACATCTCCCCCTCTGGTCGGACTGGTATATATGTCGACCGCGAGCGGTTCCGTGGCGAGGGAAAATAGGGGGATCCGACTACGCGAGCCGATCCCAGATCGTGGCGTAAATGACGCCGATGAGCGGAAAACCTGCTACTCCAACGAGGAGGGTCTCAAGGTAGAACCCGGCCGGGTAGTTCATCGATGTGAAGGTGATGAAGGCGTTGGGCACCATGTAGGTCAGGAAGAGTGCGCACCGAAGGCTGCCCCTTTGCTGCCCGCCGCGCCCTGCAGGGACCCTGCACCTCTGCGCGTCGTCACCGGTTCGAATCCCCCGGGTCTTCGAGAGGGGCCTCATGGAGCGTGAATCGGAACGCCGCCCCTTCCTCAGGGCGGCCCGGCACCCGATCTTCCGCCCATATGGCACCGCCGTAGCGCTCGATGAGCACCTGCACGAGAAAAAGCCCGAGTCCTTCGCCGACGCCCCTCCTCCTCTTCTCGTAGCGGTGGAAGACCTCCTGTTTCTGATCGTCCGGGATTCCCGGGCCCGTGTCCTCGATCGAGACCCGGACGAACCCGTCTTCGTCGTCCACCCTGACCGCAATCTCGACGCCCGGACCGCCGAACTTGACGGCATTGCCGATGAGGTTTGCAAAAACTTCCGGGAGGAGGTCGTCGGCCAGTACCAGCCGATTGGTCGTATCGTAATGGATGATAGTTTCTGGGAACTGTGCAATCTCGCCGCGGATAACCGTATCCAGGTTCACGCATTTGTGCCCGCCGGACGGCTGGTGAATCCGCCGGATCGTGGAGACGTTGCCCAGGATCTCGATGCTTTTTTTGATGCTTCGCTGAAGTTTTTCCACGTATGTCCGTGCATCCCCGTCCAGGGTCTCGATGAGTAGATCGGTGTAGAGGTTCGCGACGTTCTCGGTGTTGCGGATGTCATGGGTGAGGATATCCAGGTAGAGGTTCGCCTCCCTGTTCGCTGAGGCGAGTTGTTGATGCAGCAGGGCAAGGTCTTCGGTGTGGCGCTGGAGCGCTTCCTCGGTCCGTTTCCTCTCGGTGATGTCGGTAAACATGGCAAAGGATCCGGCAAACCTGCCCTCTCCGTCTTTTTGGGCGGTGGCGGAGACCAGAACCCACCGGACGCTCTCGTCTCTGTGTCTGAGCCGGCACTCGTATCTGCCGCCAAGACCCTGCTCTCTTGCCTTCATGCGGCTGTGGTGCAGGTCGAGATCCTCTGTAAAAAGGAAGTCGGTCAACGGTCGGCCGAGCATCTCCTCGATCGAATAACCGAGCATGCCGGCCATCGTATGGTTGACGTAGGTGATCATGGAGCGGCTGTCTATCTGCAGGATCCCCTCGTTCGCCAGCTCTACGATGGAGCGGAACTTCTCCTCGCTCTTTCGCAGCGCTTCCCCCGTCACTCTGCGCTCGTTCGCTTCGGTTACCAGCATCGCAAGGAGGTCCTGCTGTTTGCGGAGGGCGAAGAAAGCGGCGGTCACGGCCAGCAGGGTGGTGAAGATGATGGTATGCATGTGCGAGTCCGCGAGCGAGATGTCGGGATAGAAGTAATCCTTGAGATACTGGTATACACTCATCAGGACGAATGCGAATACTCCCACCTTTCCAAGCGTGAGATAAAGGTTGACGGATCGGAACTCTTTATTCATGTGCGCCCCACGGGGAAGCAGTACAGGATCTTCTGCGTACCGCGGTATCGCCGATGTACGGGGATTTCATGCAATGCTGTATCTGGCGGCTTCACTAGCCCAGATTCCACTCATCTCGGCCTTATTCCGCGTATGGATGCCGAAACCGGAATGACCGTGGCGATCCGGTTCCCGATTGCATTCTCCCCTGCGATTCAATAAACCTTCCCCGGTGGTGCAGGTGTTCGTGCCCCCGGTTTGGAGTCAACGGTGCGAGTAGCCTGACGGTCCGTCGGAGGCATCCCGTGGGACAGGCCGATGGCCTGCGATGCACTGCCCCCTCCGCGTCACCCGTACCGTGCCGGGGAGGAAACTGCGTCATGCCCGGGAAGACGCCGGCAATGAGGGCGGTTGCCCTCGCCTTCCGTTCAGGCACACTCTCGATCGGTATATCCTGCCGGAGTACCATTCTTCTCCATGAGCATGACGGAATATGCAAAACTCATCGGCTTCGGCATCCTCACCTGGCTCCTCCCCTTCCTGCTTGCGATTCCTCTCTATTCGCGGGAGGGTGAACCGCTCCACGATATCTTCCTGATCAAGTCGGTCCTGCTCGTCTTCTCGGCCGCGCTCGGGACCTTCCTCATCCTGATCTATTTCAGGGGCGTGCATGCCCGCTTCGTCCGGGAAGGCGCCCTGCTCGGCGGCGTATGGCTCCTGATCAACTGGGTGCTCGACGCCGTCGTCCTCCTGCCCCTCTCGGGGATGGACGCCGGCACCTACATGGCGCAGATCGGCCTGCGCTATCTCACCATCCCGATCATCGCGGTCGGGATCGGGTATGGGATCGAAGAGGCCGTGCGGGGTGCGACGGGCCGCCGGGCCGGAGCATGAGAAGACCTTCGGTCTTCGAGCAACGACGGGCCGCCGGGCCGGAGCATGAGAAGACCTTCGGTCTTCGAGCAACGACGGGCCGCCGGGCCGGAGCATGAGAAGACCTTCGGTCTTCGAGTGGGGTAACCCCCCGGCACCCGCCCGCCACTCAGGTGCTGATCTTCCGGAAGAGGTACGCCCCGACGACGGTCATGAGCACGGCGCAGCCGGCCATGACGGCGAGGCTGACGAGCGGGTGGATCTGCGCCGTCCCTGAGATGCCATAGCGGATTCCCTCGACGCCGTAGGTCAGGGGGTCGGCGAGCGTCAGCGGCCTGAGCCAGGCCGGCAGACTGTCGATGGGGAAGAGCGCGCCCGAGAGCCCGAAGATGGGGAAGATCACGAAGTTCATGACGAGCTGGAAGCCGTGCATATCCTCCATCCTCGATGCAATGGCGATCCCGAACGCGGTGAAGGTCACGCCGATCAGCGCCATGAACCCGATGGCGACCAGGAACCCGGCGATTCCGGCGGGCTCGAGCCCGATGAAGAGCGCAAACACCATGATGATCAGCCCCTGGATGACCGCCGTCGTCGCTCCCCCAAGCGTCTGGCCGATCATGATCTCGAGGCGCGAGACCGGGGCGACGAGTGTCTCTTTCAAAAACCCGAACTGTTTGTCCCAGATGATCTGGATCCCGGAGAAGACCGAAGTGAAGAGGACGCTCATGGCAACGATGCCGGGGATGATGAATTCCATGTATCCCTCTTCCATGCCGGGAATGCTGACGATCGAGTTCAGCCCGAACCCGAGCACCAGCATGAAGAAGAGGGGCATCCCGAGGCTGCCGACGATCCTGCTCTTCGATCGCAGGTAGCGCTTGACATTCCGCAGCCAGATGGTGTAGACGATATCCATGCCTATCGCCTCCCTGCCCGGTGGAACATCCGCATCGCTTCTTTGCCGCTCGCCTCCTCCTCGCGGATCGTCCTCCCCGTATAGTGCAGGAAGACGTCCTCGAGCGTCGGTTTCCGTACCGAGAGCGAGGTGATGCCGATTCCGCCCCGGTGCAGGTCCGTCACGATCCCGGGGATGTGCCGGTCGGCGTCCTGCATCCGGATCGTCACCGAGCCGTCGTGACGCTCGATCCCGGAGACCCACGGGGCGGTCAGGAGGCCGGCGATTGCGCCGGGGTCGGGCGAGGCTATGGTGACGACGTCGCCGCCGATCGAGGCTTTCAGGTTCTCCGTAGTGTCGAGCGCGACGATCGTCCCGCGGTCGATGATCGCCACCCGGTCGCAGAGCCGGTCGGCCTCCTCCATGTAGTGGGTGGTGAGGATGATGGTGATGCCCTTCTCGTCGTTTAACCGCGCGATATAATCCCAGAGATGGTTTCGCGTCTGCGGGTCGAGGCCGAGGGTGGGTTCGTCCAGGAAGAGCACTTTCGGCTCGTGGAGCAGCCCCCTGGCGATCTCGAGCCGGCGGCGCATGCCGCCCGAGTAGGTCTTGACGAGGTCGTCTTTCCGATCTTCGAGCCCGACCAGAGCCAGGAGTTCGCCGATACGCTCTCGGCGCTCCTCCCCGGCTATCCGGTAGAGGCGGCCGTGGAAGTCCATGTTCTCGTATGCCGTCAGTTCCTCGTCCAGGCTCTGGTCCTGGAAGACGATCCCGATGGACTTTCGGACGTCGTCTTCTCCGGTCACGATATCATGGCCGTTGACCGTCGCCGTGCCCGAGGTGGGTTTCTGCATCGTCGAGAGCATGGAGATGGTCGTTGTTTTTCCTGCCCCGTTCGGGCCGAGCAGCCCGAAGATCTCGCCGCTCTCGATGGTGAACGAGATGCCGTCGACGGCGACGAGATCGCCGAAGGATTTCGTCAGGGTATCGGCGTGTATCGCCGGCATGGAACCGGTTCCCCGGTGTGGTGTATCCGTGTGCATCCGGGTAACTCCCCTGTCACTCTTCCGGCGGCTCTTCCGGCGTTTTTTCGAAGATCCGGAGCATCTCCTCTGCTATCCGGCGGAACTTCTCCGCCTTGACAACGGCGATCCCGTGTTCTTCGTCGCCGAGGACCATCAGCGTGTCACCGGGTTTAATATCGAAGATCTCGCGTGCCTCTTTCGGGATGACGATCTGGCCGCGTTCGCCGACCTTGACCGTCCCGAAGATGTGTTTCCTGCCGTCATGGTTGTGGCGGCAGCGGTGGTCGTGGAACATATTTCTGGTCACCTCATCAGTGCAGTTTCAGTCTAAGCCTGCAACGGCCGGCATTGCAGGCAATCGCCGGCCTCCTCCCCGTGCAGACCCCGGTGCGCCGGTGTGACGGTTCTGGTACATCGCCTTCGACCGCGCCGGCACACTCATACTTTTCATACAAATATGATTGGTCATACCATATGAATCTCTCTCCCGGTCGGTGCCCTCCGGCTCTGCGCGCCGCTGGACGCCGCACCTCTCCGGATCGCGAGGTCCGTGACGATACCGCTCTCCGGCGATGAGCCCCGGGCCTGAAGGGGTGCGCCGGGGGTGACGCTCTTTGGGCATACTTGCTTCAATAGCTATTTATTTCATCAGAATGAAGTAGAATTCCACATGTCCCGTGATGCCATTTCTGAAATGCTTGAGCGCATCGAACAGGATAACGTCCGATTCCTTCGCCTGCAGTTCACCGACCTCCTGGGGCTGCCCAAGAACGTTGCGATCCCGGCCAAGCAGGCCGAGAAAGCGCTGACCGGTGGCATCGGGTTTGACGGGTCGTCGATCGAGGGGTTCGTCCGGATCGAGGAGTCCGACATGGTGCTCAGGCCCGACCTCTCAACCTATACCCTCCTTCCCTGGGGGTCCCGGGAGTGTGCAGAGGCACGCTTCGTATGCGACATCTGCAAGGCCAACGGTATGCCGTTCGAGGGCGACCCACGGTACGTGCTCCGGAAGGCGATGGAAGACGCGGCACGGGACGGCTACGTCTTCAACACCGGCCCGGAGCTGGAGTTCTTCCTCTTCCGGATGCTCGAGGGCCGCCCGACGACGCAGTTCCAGGACGTCGGGGGCTACTTCGACCTGGCGCCGACCGACCTTGCGGAGGATGTCCGACGCGAGATCATCCTCGCCCTCACCGAGATGGGGTTCGAGATCGAGGCGTCGCACCACGAGGTCGCCGAGAGCCAGCACGAGATCGACTTCAAGTACAGCGACGCCCTCCACACCGCGGACAGCGTCATCACCTTCAAGTTCGCGGTCAAGACGATGGCGCTGATGCGCGGCCTGCACGCCTCGTTCATGGCGAAGCCCATCTACGGCATCTGCGGAAGCGGGATGCACGTGAACTGTTCGCTCGCGAAGGACGGTAAAAACGCTTTCTACGACGCGGATGCTCCCATGCAGCTCTCAGAGACCTGCATGCACTTCATCGGCGGGCTGCTCAAGCACGCGCCGGCCATCACCCGGCTCGCCAACCCGACGATCAACTCCTACAAGCGCCTCGTCCCCGGCTACGAGGCGCCCTGCTACGTCAGCTGGAGCGCCAGCAACCGGTCGGCCCTCGTCCGGGTTCCGGCGCCGCGCGGCAACAGCACCCGGGTCGAGTTCCGCAGCCCCGACCCGACCTGCAACCCGTATCTCGCCTTCGCCGCGATGCTCGCGGCCGGGATGGAGGGCATCCGGGAGGAGATCGAGCCCCCGGCCGGGGTCAACAAGAACATCTATCATATGACGCTCAATGAGCGGAAACGCGACGGGATCGCGACGCTGCCCGGCGACCTGGCCGAGGCGCACCGGGCCCTGCTCGCCGACGACCTCATCTGCAAAGCGCTCGGGCCCCACGTCGTCGAGGCACTCACGAGCGTCGTGGACGCCGAGTGGGACGCCTACCGGACGATGGTCCACCCCTGGGAGATCGACCGCTACCTGGCAACATACTAACCTCCTTTTTTTATGAGTTCGGATACCGGAAGCCCCCGTGACCCGGGATGAATGACTGTGTAGCGACGGTAAAAAAAGTATTATTCAGCCCGACGCTGTGCTTTTCTCGCGGCCAGGCGCTCGATGGCGGGGAGGTCGACGCTGCCGCCAGTCTCGAGTTTTCCCCGCCGTATTGCCCGATCGACGAATCCGCTGCCGGTATCGTTCCTGACGACAAGCGTCGTGTATCCTTCCGGCGACCCGACGGCCCCGGCCGAGAGATCGGCGCTAACCGCCGTAAAGTCGGTGCAGACCCGGCAACCGGGCCGGATGGCCTCTTCCAGGTCTTTGAGCGGGATGGAGACCTGTCGATCGTCCTGCAGGTAGACCTCCAGCCTCCCTTTGATGTCCAGGCGCCGGATCTCCCAGGGGTCGATCCGGAGATCTGACTGCAGTTTTCCCTCGACCAGGTTCGTGTAGTCAAATATCTCCGTGCAGAAGAGGCCGATCACGAGCCGGATCGCCTTCGCGTAGGGTCTGAGGAGTTCGTGGTCGCTTGTCCGGATCGTCTGCGTCGCCCGTGCCACACAGGGCACGCCCACGACGGCGATCCGCCGGTACTTCCGGGTGACCACCGCCTCCTTGAGGGAAGCGAGAAGCGGCACCCACCAGGAGTAGCGGCTCCCGGCGTGCCGGACGAGCACCTCTGAAGCGGTGATCACCGCCGACGACGGCTTCATGGTCCAGGGATCGGCGGTCACCGTGACGACCGCGTCGATCAGCCCTTCATCGAGAGCGCTTGCGAGGATCGCCGTCACCGCCCCGCCGCTCTGCTTGTGCTCCACGGGTAATACCGACCGGGCCGCGACAATCTCACGGTAGGACCCGAGCATCTCCCCCGGCGATGCGAGGTCGACCCGCGGGCAGGCCGCGTAGCATGCCCCGCAGGGTACGCCGTCGTTATCGGCCTTGCAGTAGCCGATGTTCACCGGTGTCGCGGTCTTCCCCGGTGCGAACCGGAGCGCGTCCGCCGGGCAGACCGCCACGCATGCTCCGCACCCGGAACAGCGATCCGTAGCCCAGACCTCGGACTCCAGATTCTTGAACGTCTTCATCTCCATGCCACTCACTCCCAGGTATACTTCCCTACGAAGGGTCTTGCACTCGCGGGGATGATCCGGGTGTACTCCGCGTTGACCAGTGGTTCCGGGTCGAGCCCGAAGTCGCCTGCAAACTCCCGGATGACCGGAGCAATCCTTGCCCTGTCCTCATCGGTGAGCGGCACCTTCGTTGCCCCCGTGGCAAGGCATGCGGTGTCCACGTCACCGCGGATGACGATCTCTCCCCCGTGGATCCCGCTGCCGATCTCGCGGGCCTTTACGGGGCCGTTCAGGCCGAGGACGATCAGCAGCCCGCCTGCCATGTACTCGCCGAGGAATGTCTGTGCGGACCCTCCGACGACCAGTATGGGGCTTTGCGCCTCATACTGCTTCATGTGGATCCCGCCCCGGTAGCCGATGTCTCCGCGGACGAAGACTTTGCCGCCCCGCATGCTGTGCGCCACCGCGTCGCCGGCGCTCCCGTGGATCACTACTTTCCCGGCATCCATCGTGTTGCCGGGTGCGTGCTCTGCGTTCCCGTGGACGATGATGGTCGGCCCGCTCATAAAGATCGCGAGATCGCCGCCGGGGACGCCATAGACATGGATGGTGACGTTGCCGCGGAGCCCGTCGCCGATAAACCGCTGGCCGAGAACGTTTGAGACGACGATCTCGTCGGCGCCGTCGGCCACGGCTTTGCGGATCTGCTGGTTTAGGGGGGTGTAGTGCACTCCTTTTCCATCGATCACGACCTGTTTGACCATGGTGCTCACGCCCCCACCTGCCTGACGTCGAGCACCTGCATCAGGCTCTCGTCCAGCATGTAGCCCCGGAGCCGGTCGCGGTTGCCCCGCAGGCTCTC
Source organism: Methanoculleus oceani (assembly GCF_023702065.1). Taxonomy (NCBI): domain Archaea; kingdom Methanobacteriati; phylum Methanobacteriota; class Methanomicrobia; order Methanomicrobiales; family Methanomicrobiaceae; genus Methanoculleus; species Methanoculleus oceani. The sequence continues at coordinate 611,254 of NZ_QFDM01000001.1, forward strand.
TATGCTGTTGATGCCCGCTGCACCCAGCAGCTCGGCGAGTTCCAGGGTCCATGCATGGATCAGGTTCGCGACCTGTTCGGATGCCGCGTCGGGGTTTAAGCGCTGGACCAGGTCGGGGCGCTGGGTGGCGATTCCCCAGGGACAGAGCCCCCGGTAACAGTTCCCGCAGACCCGGCACCCCATCGCCACCAGCGCGGCGGTGCCGATGTAGACCGCATCCGCCCCGAGGGCGATCGCCTTCGCTACGTCGGCGCTCCCCCGGATGCCGCCGCTCGCGATGACCGAGATCTCGTTCCTGATACCCTGGTCGCGGAGTTTTTTGTCCACGCTCGCGACCGCCGCTTCGATAGGAATCCCGACGTGATCGCGGAAGACCTTCGGCGCTGCACCGGTCCCGCCCCGGAACCCGTCGATGACGACGGCATCGGCCGGGGATCGCGCGATGCCCGCGGCGATGGCGGCAGCGTTATGGACGGCGGCGATCTTGACGAAGACCGGTTTCTTCCACTCCGTCGCCTCCTTGAGGGCCCGGACGAGCTGGGCGAGATCCTCGATGCTGTAAATATCGTGGTGCGGCGCAGGGCTGATCGCATCGCTTCCTTGCGGGATCATCCTTGTTCTGGAGACTTCCCCGCAGACCTTCTCCCCCGGGAGATGCCCGCCGATGCCCGGCTTGGCACCCTGGCCGATCTTGATCTCGATGGCGGCGCCGCGTTCCAGGTAATCGATGTTCACACCGAACCGGCCGGACGCCACCTGGACGATCATATTATCCTGGTAAGGGTATATGGCGGAGTGCAGGCCGCCCTCCCCGGTGCCCATGAACGTCCCGGCCTCTTTCGCCGCTCGGGCCATCGCCACCTGAGCGTTGAGGCTGATCGCGCCGTAACTCATATGCCCGATCATGATCGGGGTCTCGACCCGGAGGTTCGGAGCTATCGGGGTCCGGAGTTCGACGTCCCCGTCTTCCCGCCGCCGGAGGTCCAGCCTCGTCGGCTTCTTCCCGATGTGGGTCACGAGTTCGATGGGCTCACGGAGCGGGTCGAGGCTGGGGTTCGTGACCTGGCAGGCATCCAGCACCAGGCGGTCGAAGATGACCGGGTAGTCGAGCGCGTTGCCCATCCCCGCAAGGATGATCCTGCCGGTCCGCGCCTGGTTGTAGATCGCCTCCCGGGCCTCGCGGGTCCAGAGAGGATGGCTCCGGTAGTCGCAGGGGTGCTCCTCGAGGCTGATGGCGTCCCGGGGACAGCAGGCGATGCACCGGTGACAGGCGGTACAGTTCCGGGAATTGACGAGGATCCGGTCGCCGTCCCGCGAAAAGACGCCGTAGGGGCAGTTCTCGATGCACCGTTCGCATTCCATGCACCGGACAGGGTCGATGCTGATGCGGTACCGGGGCGGGAGACTTCCGATCGTCACGGAGCAACTCTCCCGATCACCGGCTCTCCTGCAGCCGGCATGGTAATCGATTCGATCTTCGGTTCCATGGCCCGGATCGCCGCCTCTTCGCTTGAGATATAGAGGCGGTCGGCGCACTCGCCGACGACCATCGGGCGGAGTTTGCTCCGGTCGGTGAACCCGACCATCGTATCGGCGTCTGCGGCCACGATGGCAAACGGCCCGTTCATCATCGCGGACGCGTAGGTAAGTCGCAAAGCACGATTCCATTCCGGTTCGGCCTCCGGCATCCGGTCGATCTCTTTCCAGAACGGTGGGGCGAGTGCACGGACCGCAAAGTCGACATCCAGACCGTGCCGCCGCATCAGGAGGTCGATGAGGTAGGCGACGACCTCGGTGTCGGTGAACATCGTGCAGGTGTAGCCGAAACTCTCGATATACCTCCGGTTCGTTCCATATGAGGTGATCTCGCCGTTATGCACGACGCTCCAGCCCAGGAGGTTGAACGGGTGCGCACCGCCCCACCAGCCGGGGGTGTTCGTCGGGTACCTGTTGTGCGCAAGCCAGGTGTAGCCCTCGTAGTTCTCGATCCGGTAGAAGTCCGCCACGTCTTCGGGCCATCCCCCGGCCTTGAAGACGCCGAGGTTCTTCCCGGAGGAGACTATGAGAGCGCCGCGGCGGGCGGTGTTGACCCGCATCACCAGGGCGCTGACGATATCGTCTTCCGGTGACGTGCTTGCCGACGCGAGAGAGGGATCGGGCTTGAAGAAGTATCGCCAGGGGGTATGGGCCGCCCGGAGGTTCGGCTGGTCGTAAGTGGGGATCGCCTCGTCGTGCTCGATCGTCCCCCACTGCGCGAGCGCCGCGTCGAGGCCCGGTTTGTTCTCACGGATGTTGTCGAAGAAGACATGGAGGGCGTAGCAATCCCGGTAGTCTGGGTAAATGCCGTAGGCTACGTACCCCGCCCCCTCGCCGCTGCCGCGCTCATTCATCATGGAGAGGGCCTGTCGGATGCCGGAACCATCCATCGTCCGGCGTTTTTTGTCCATTACGCCTATTATGCCGCACATTACCATCACGGTCGACCCGCTCCCCTCCCGCACCTCCCGGGGTGGTTGAGGAACGCTCTGATAGATGTTGATCCGCCATGTATAAATACTATCGGAAGGAAGTTTCCTTCCATATGACTCCCGAGATCATCTCAGCGATGCTCGAGCGTATCGAACAGGACAACATCCGATTCCTCCGGTTGCAGTTCACCGATCTCCTGGGGCTGCCCAAGAACGTCGCCGTCCCGGCGAAGCAGGCTGAAAAGGCCCTGACCGACGGCATCGGTCTTGACGGGTCGTCGATCGAGGGGTTCGTCCGGATCGAGGAGTCCGACATGGTGCTCAGACCCGACCCCTCCACCTACGCCCACCTGCCCTGGCGGCCCCGCGAGAACGGGGTTGCCCGGTTTATCTGCGATGTCTGCAAACCGAACGGGAAACCCTTCGAGGGTGATCCGCGGCACGTCCTCCGCACGGTGATGGCGGATGCGGCGAAGGACGGGTATGTCTTCAACACCGGCCCGGAGCTGGAGTTCTTCCTCTTTAAGATGCTCGAGGGCCGCCCGACGACGCAGTTCCAGGACGTCGGGGGTTACTTCGACCTGGCGCCGACCGACCTTGCGGAGGACGTCCGACGCGAGGTCATCCTCGCCCTGACCGAGATGGGGTTCGAGATCGAGGCGTCGCACCATGAGGTCGCCGAGAGCCAGCACGAGATCGACTTCAAGTACAGCGACGCCCTGACGACTGCCGACCGTGTTGTGACCTTCAAGTTCGCGGTCAAGACGATGGCGCTGATGCGCGGCCTGCACGCCTCGTTCATGGCGAAGCCCATCTACGGCATCAACGGGAGCGGGATGCACGTGAACTGTTCGCTCGCCAGGGATGGTAAGAACGCCTTTTACGACCCCGACGCCCCGCTGCAGCTCTCAGAGACCTGTATGCACTTCATCGGCGGGCTGCTCAAGCACGCGCCGGCCATCACCCGGGTTGCGAACCCGACGATCAACTCCTACAAGCGGCTTGTCCCCGGCTACGAGGCGCCCTGCTACGTCAGCTGGAGCGCGAGCAACCGGTCGGCCCTCGTCCGGGTCCCGGCGCCGCGCGGCAACAGCACCCGGGTCGAGTTCCGCAGCCCCGACCCGACCTGCAACCCGTATCTCGCCTTCGCCGCGATGCTCGCGGCCGGGATGGAGGGCATCCGGGAGGAGATCGAGCCCCCGGCCGGTGCCAATGGGAACATCTTCCACATGACGGCCGCTGAGCGGGAACGCGCCGGGATCGGGACGCTGCCCGGTGACCTGGCCGAGGCGCACCGGGCCCTGCTCGGCGACGACCTCATCTGCAAAGCGCTCGGGCCCCACGTCGTCGAGGCGCTCACGAGCGTCGCACAGGCCGAGTGGGATGCTTTCCGAACGGCGGTCCACCCCTGGGAACTCGACCGCTATCTTGCGACATATTAATCCTCTTTTTTGCGAGAACAGCCAGTCTCACCTGAGCGGCCCGGTCGGGGTGCTCCCGACCTCCCCGGCGCTCATACATCGCCGCTTCGCACGAGACTACATCGTTGTCCCTATGCACCCCTGACTCACGCGAAGAACGCGAAGCCGCGAAGTTAGTTGATGCGGGTGTTAGCGGTCCCTTTCGCGTTCTTCGCACCTCGCACCTTCGGTGCTCAAACTCCGTTCCAGAAGGAACGTCGTTCCTACCGGTGCTCCTGCTCCGGCCCTTCGCACCTGACGGTGCTCACGCTCCGGCCCTGCGGCCCGTCGCGTTCGGCCCGTCGCATTCCGTTGGAACTCGCACTTCGCACCTGACGGTGCTCGAACTCCGGCCCTTCGGCCCGTCGTTCTTCACATCTTCGCGTGAGACCAGAGCAGCGTGCAGGTGCATCGCGGTGAGGACGATGTGATCTGATGATTGCAAAAGTCGGTACAGCAAACCCGCTCACGGCGACGCTGCCCTGGGGAGCAACGGGGAAAAATGGGGTATCCGGTGGTAATCCTGTCGTTGGGGCTAGCAGCACTGCTGCTTGCCGCCGGCCTCTTCTCCCTCGAGGAGGAGCCTGCCGAAGAGCACCTTTTCGAGTATCGTGGAAATGTACTTCATCCGCTGGGCCGCCTCCATGTCCTCGTAGCGGTGGATGTCGGCGTAGATCTGCAGGCGGACGAGGCCGAACCGAAGGCGGTCGAGGTCGTCGTCCTCGAGTTCCGAGGCCTCACGGTAGATTTGCTCGAGCAGGAAAGGGAACTCCTCGTAGTTCTCGAGCGCCTCGACGACCCTTGAAAATATCGGGAGGGGTTCTCCCTGCCCGGCAAGAATCCTCGAGTGATCCATCTTATCCCTCGATCTGGTCTACCAGGGTCTGCATGATGGCATCGAAACTCTTCCAGGTCGGGCTCTCCTCGGCTCTGGCCTGGCGGATGATGAACGGCCTTCCTTCGTCCGCTGCCTTCCGCATCTCGGGATCGAGCGGAATGGCCCCGAGGAACGGCACCCCGAGTTGTTCTGCCTCTTTCTTGCCGCCGCCTTTGCCGAAGATATCGATCTCCTCCTTGCAGTGGGGGCAGACGAACCCGCTCATGTTCTCCACGATCCCGAGCACCGGGAGTTCGAGTTTCTTGATGAACTCGGCTGCCTTGCTCGAGTCGAGGACCGCGACATCCTGCGGGGTGGTGACGATGACCGCTCCGGCGATGTTCGGGGCGAGCTGGGCGACGGTGAGCGCCTCGTCGCCGGTTCCGGGCGGGAGGTCGACGATCAGGTAGTCGAGGTCGCCCCAGTTGACGTCTTCCAGGAACTGCCGGATGACCGTCATCTTCATCGGGCCACGCCAGATCACGGGAGTGTTGCGCTCCGGGAGCAGGAATGCCATGGAGATGACCGCGAGGTTGCCGGTGACCCTGACCGGTTCGATGATCTTCCCGTCGTAGGACTGGAGACGGGCGTCCTCGATCCCGAGCATCTTCGGGATGTCCGGGCCGTGGATATCGAGGTCGATGAGACCGGTGTTATAGCCCCGGTTGGCAAGGGCGTAGGCGAGATTTGCCGAGACCGTGCTCTTTCCGACCCCACCTTTTCCGGAGAGGACGAGGACGACGTGTTTTACGCTGACATCGGCTTTCGGGGGGAGGCCCTTCGGGGCGTCCGCATTTCTCGGGTCGTCGCACTTCGTCGTAGCCGCACAACTGGCACAGTTCCCGGTGCAGGTTTCCTTATCGGGTTCGTTCGTTTGAGTCATAAGAAATATCCTCTGCAGTATAGTATCCTTCTAAAGAAGGATCTGGAGCTACTATATATTAACGGTAAATGCCACAAAAAGGTATAGTTTATGGCAAATTGTCCCGTTCGGTCGCCGGGATATCCATTCGTGCATGGGTCATCCGCCGCCTGCCGGGGGAAAGAGGGCGATGATGTCGCCGTCTTCAAGGGGTGTTTCGAGACCTCCGCTGAAGTGGATGTTCCTGCCGTTCTTTAAGATGTTGACGTAGGCTCCGAGCTCCCCGGCGGCGGTGAAGAGGGCGTCGTCGAGTCCGGGGTGCCGGGCGGAGAGGAGGCTGAGTAGATCGCCGATCGTCGCTCCGCCGGGGAGTTCCGCATCATGCTCCGCCGGGATGATTTCCCGGAGCATCGCAAACGCCCTGACCTTCACCCGTATGCACCCCTCTCTGTCCGTGCAGTTCATCCTGTACATCAGGCTGGTGGGGGCGGGCGGTCTTATTGGTATCGCTCCCGGAGTGGGTGCCGGGATCGGATGTGGTTTCCTTTACTCTAAGGTTAACTTGGGGTCAATTTCGCGATCCGACAGCCTTATTAGCCCCGAGCGAAGCCTGTAGGCCTGGTGACAATTCATGAACGGTTACGCAGAGAAAATCCTCCACGTCGACCTTGCGAGGGAGCGGACGGTGGAAGAACCGTTTCCCGAAGAGTGGAGGCGGGCCTACATCGGAGGCAGGGGGCTCGGGGTCCGTATCCTCGAGGATCTGGTGAACCCGGGTATCGATCCCCTCGGTGCTGAGAACGTGCTGGTCTTCGCCACCGGGCCGGTTTCGGGGAGCGGCCTTCCCCTGGGGTCCCGATACGACGTCGTCACGAAGTCCCCGCTGACCGGGACACTGACCAGCGCGAACTCCGGCGGGAAGTTCGGCACAAGCATGAAACGTGCCGGCTATGATGCGGTCGTTATCCGGGGCCGGGCGGAGAGGCCGGTCTACCTCCTCCTCGACGACGGGCATGCCGAGGTCAGGGACGCCTCGGAACTGTGGGGGCTGACGACGAGCGGGACAACCGCGGCTATCCAGGAGGATCTCGGCGACCCCGGTCTCAGCGCCGCCTGCATCGGCCCAGCCGGTGAGCGCCTCGCCCGGATCGCCGGCATCATCAACGAGAACTCCCGGGCAGCCGGCCGCGGAGGCGTCGGCGCCGTGATGGGGTCCAAGAACTTAAAAGCGGTCGCTGCCCGGGGGAACGGTCGGATCACCGTCGCCGACCGCGACCGGTTCCTCGCCCTCAAAGGGGAGATCGCGGAAAAGATCCGGGAGAACGCCATCTCGGGCGGAGGACTGCCCCGGTTCGGGACGGCGGTCCTCGTGAACATCATCAACGAGAACTACATTCTCCCGACCAGGAACTTCCAGACCGCACACTTCCCTGCCGCGGAGAACGTTTCGGGAGAGAAAATGGCCGATACCATCCTTTCCGGGAAGATGGGATGCCAGGCCTGCGTCATCCAGTGCGGCCGCGATGTCGAGGTCGAAGGAAAGCGGACGGCTGGTCCCGAATACGAGACGATCTGGGCGTTCGGCCCCGACTGCGGGATCGATGACCTCGCCGCCGTCGTGGAGGCGAACAACCTCTGCAACGACCTCGGCCTCGACACTATCTCTACCGGATCGACGATCGCCTGCGCCATGGAACTCTCGGAGAAGGGCTACATCGACGAGAAGATCCGGTTTGGGGACGCGGAGCGGATGGTCGACCTCGTCCGGCGGATCGGCTACCGCGACGGCATCGGCGACGAACTCGCCGAGGGTTCCTTCCGCTTCGCACGGAAGCACGGGCACCCCGAACTCTCCATGAGCGTCAAGCGGCAGGAACTCCCGGCCTACGATCCGCGGGGGTTGCAGGGCCACGGCCTTGCCTACGCCACCTCGGTCCGGGGCGGCGACCACGTCTACGGTTACATGATCGCCCCCGAAGTGCTCGGGTCGCCGGAGAAACTCGATCCCTACTCGAACGATGGAAAGGCGGTCTGGACGAAGACGTTCCAGGACCTCACCGCCTTCATCGACTCGTCGGGGAGCTGTCTCTTCACCTCGTTCCCGCTCGGGGCGGCGGATTACGGGGCCATGGTCTCGGCGGTCACCGGCTACGACCTTGATGCCGGCGAAGTGCTCAGGATCGGCGAACGGATCTGGAACATGCAGAAGGTCTTCAACCTGAAGGCCGGGTGCACCCTGGAGGACGACACCCTGCCGCCGCGCCTCCTCCGGGAGCCGCTCGCCGAAGGCGCCCCGAAAGGCCGGGTCTGGGAACGCCAACCCCTTCTCGACGAGTACTACCGGGCCCGTGGGTGGGACCGGGAGGGGCGCCCCACGCCGGAGCGGCTCCGCGACCTCGGCATCGGGGAGGAGGCGGTCCCCCCTCTATGACCCGACCTATTTTTTGATGTGCCAGCCGCCCGTCGCTTCCGGGATGCAGTCGATCTCGGGGGAGTAAGGTTTGATGTCCAGCACCGGGGTCCCGTCCAGGGCGTCGAGCCCCCGGACCACCAGGACGTCGCCCTCCCGCCGGACCAGGTCGACGATCCCGAGGCCGATCGGGTTTGGCCGGGCGGGTGAGCGGGTCGAAAAGACCCCTCTCTCCCGGGTCTCCCCGGGAGGCTTCGCGAAGAGCAGCCCGCGCTCAGCCCGGTCGAGCCAGTAAAGGATGATGAGATGACTGCTCCGCTCCACGCCCTCGAGGCCGGGAACGTAGGTATCAAGGACGTGGATCTCCGCGACGGTATCCGCGAGGCGCCCCTGCCGGGGGGCGTCGCCCCGGACCCGGTAGGGTGACCGGACGACGCCGATGGGGATGCATTCGATCGCAGTCATATCGCTATCTCCTCCTTCTCTCTGCATCAAGCAGCTCGTTGCAGAGGCGGTCCGCGACCTGGATGCAGGGGTGTTCTCGCGGGACGCTCTCGAACCTGACCTCCGCGAAGTCACGCACCCGCTGCCGCACCTCGCCTGCGAGGTCTGCAAGGTGCTCTCTGGTGATGCGGTACCTGCCGGTGAGCTGGCGAACGACCAGTTCCGAGTCCGACCTGACTTCGAGCCTGCTACGGGTGAACGCCCGGGCAGCCTCGAGGCCGTTGATGACGGCGTGGTACTCGGCCACGTTGTTGGTCGCGGTCCCGATAAATCCCGAACGGCTAGCCAAGACGGAGCCGTCCTGCACGATCACGTATGCCCAGGCGGCGTCTCCGGGGTTTCCCCGTGATGCGCCGTCGGTATACAACGTCACCGCATCGGTCGTCGTCACCGGTGCTCCCCCCGGTCTCTTTCTCTCTGCATCATCTACCGGTTGATCATCGATCTGCGGAGGGTTATTGGTATCGCTCCCCCGGGCAGGGGGCCGCCCACCGGAAGATGTTAATATACCCGTGCAGTAAGGGCGAACCTATGCTGGATGCGGGCCGGATCATTGAAGATAGATCAATGCGGGACCGGCTGAGCGTTTTTGAGAACCGGACCGATGCCGGGAGGCAACTCGCGGCGACCCTATCGCGGCTGGAGACGGCCGACGAGCCGGTGATCTGTGCCATTCCTGCCGGGGGGGTGCCCCTGGGGCTTGAGGTGGCACGGGCGCTCAAGGCCCCGCTCCGGATGGCGGTGGTGCGAAAGGTGCAGATCCCCTGGAACCCCGAGGCCGGGTTCGGTGCGGTGACCTGGAACGGGCAGGTCTTCCTGAACCGTCCCCTCATGGACGCTCTCGATCTCTCGGAGGCCGAAGTGAATGCCGCCGTCGCGAAAGCCCGAAAGAACGTGGAGGAGCGGATCGAGAAGTTCGCCGGCGGCCGGGAAGAGCCGGGGATCGAGGGCCAGGACGCGATCCTGATCGACGACGGCCTCGCAACCGGGTATACGATGCTTGCCGCAATCGAGGCCGCCCGCGCCGGGTCCCCCCGCCAGATTATTGTGGCGGTCCCCACCGGCTCCCTTCACGCCGTCAACTTCATCGCCCGGAAGGCAGACCTTGTCATCTGCTTAAACGTCAGGACCAGCCGTACCTTCGCGGTGGCGCAGGCATACGAGCGGTGGCACGAAATCACCGACCGCGAGGTGCAGGAACTGCTGATCCAGGCCAGGGATATGGGGCTATTCTGATACGGGAGATCGATCGGGACTCGATCACCGGGTCGGCCCCCTTGCCGCAACAGGTTTATGCGACCTCTTCCATGAGGTGCCGGGAGGTAACGAGTATGCAGAACCTGACGATTGAGGTAGATTTCGACCGGTTTCTCCCGGAGCATACCTGTGACGGGGAGGACCTCTCCCCACGGATAAGGGTCCGGGGGTCGGATGCGCCCTACCTTGCGGTCATCCTGGACGACCCGGATGCTCCCCGGGGCACGTTCACCCACTGGCTTGCCTGGAACATTCCTGCAACCGGCGAGATTCCAGGGGGCATCCCCCCGGGACCCCGGATCTCCCATCCGGTCTCTGCCGTCCAGGGGAAAAACGATTTCGGGAGAACCGGTTACGGCGGCCCCTGCCCGCCGAAGGGCGCGTCGCACCGCTTCTTCATCCGGGTCTGGAGTGTCGGGCGGGAACTCGACCTCTCGCCGGGTGCCGACCGGTGGCACCTCGAGGATGCGCTCGCGGCCGCCGCCACCGGATACGGCGAGACGATGGCGGTTTACGACCGCAGGAAGGCATTCGCCGCCCGGCCCCGGACCTGAGGCGCTCGAGGCTCCGCAACCTTTTTTATTGTCCTGCGCCGAGAACCCCTGCATGGGCTCCAGAATTGCGAAACTGATCGTCTCCCTCCGTTCGGCAGAGTTCCCCGTCTGGAACACCTGCGACGGCCCCGATCTCTCCCCTGAACTGAGGATCCGTGGACTCACCCCGGAGACGCAGTCGATGGCGGTCTTTGCGCTGAACCCCTTCGAACCCGGGTGCTCCTTCACGGCCTGGATCCTCTGGAACCTCTCGCCGGCGCCCGTGATCCCGGAGGGCATCCCGCTGCAGGACGTCGTGACGGCTCCGGTGGATGCTGTCCAGGGGACGAACGATTACGGGACCCCCGGCTGGCGCGGTCCCTGCCCTCCCGCGGGGGAGACACACCGCTACCTCTTTAAGGTCTACGGGCTCGACACCATGCTCGATCTCGCGCCCGGCGCAGGCAAGCACGACCTCATCGGTGCAATGCAGGGGCATGTCCTCGCATTCGGCGAGACTGTCGCGATGTACTCCCGGTGACCCGCACATCCTTTTTATATCTTGGTTCCGGAAGGAGAGTATCGATGGAGCCTGGTATGATGCCGAACCTGACAGTAAAACTGGATTTTGAAGAGTTCCCCCGGGATTACACCTGCAGGGGGGCGAACCGGTCGCCCCCGATCCGGGTCGAAGGTATCCTTGCAAACATCAAGTCGCTCGCGGTCCTTGCGACGACGAGTCCCGAAGAAGGGCCCTCAAGGGTGGCATGGATCATCTGGAACCTCCCTGCCGTTCCGCTGATCCCGGGAGGGTTCCCGGCCGTTGAAGTGGTGGAGTCACCGCTCCATGCCGTGCAGGGCACGAACGACTTCGGCAGCATCGGCTACCGGGGTCCCTGCCCCGAGGCCGGGAAGACCGAGGCATACCTCTTCAGGGTGTACGCACTCGACATCGATCTCGCGCTCGCCCCCGGGGCGACCTGGGAGGAGATGGTCCGGGCGATGGATAGGTCAATGAACCAGACCGGGGAGGCCATAGCCTTCGCCACCGGGTAAGGGGGACGAAGACCCGCGGCCTTCACCCGGAAATGGTGGGAGCCGCCCCTCCCTTACATGGGTATGGGGGGACTCTGTTTCTGTATGGGCGGGCTTTGTTTCTCGATATTCGCTGCAATCGCGGCCATCTCCTCGCCCAGCATGCGGACGATGTCGTCCATGGTGACGATCCCGATCAGTTTTCCGGCGTTGTCGACGATCGGCATCCTCCGGATGCCCTCGGCGGTCATCTTCTGAATGGCCTCGTAGATCCCCATGCTGTCCTGGAACGTGATCACGTCCCGTGTCACGACGTCCTCAGCCCGGACCTCGCCCGGATTCTTCTCCTGTGCCATGACCCTGACTGCAAGATCGCGGTCGGTAAGTATGCCGGCGGGCCGGTTATCCCCGGTGACGACGACGACGCTTCCGACGTTCTTCTCTCCCATGATCTTCGCCACCTCCACCGCCGGCGTGTCCGGCGAGACGGCGACGACCTGCTCACGGCAGCACTTCACAAGTCCCATATCTGTTGCCTCCGTTGATGACGACTGACTCATGCCGGTATGGTATATGAACGTAACCCGTACCGCCCGCCCCTCCTCATCCGGCAGGCAGGCTACTGACATGGGGCCGGGTGAGTGCCCCGGACCGGGCCGGACTTGCTTCCTTATATGCGAGCGAAGAGAGATCGTATACTACAGAAATGGACTGGCTGCTGATCATTCTGACTGTAGCGGGTCTCGTTGTCTTCGAGACCGTATCGAGCATCGATAACGCTATCATCAACGCCGACGTCCTCGCGACGATGCAGGAGAAGGCCCGCAGGTGGTTCCTCTTATGGGGGCTGGTCTTTGCCGTCTTCGTGGTCCGGGGGCTCCTGCCGTGGATGATCGTCTGGGCGACGACCCCGTCGCTCGGGCCTATCGGGGCGCTGCTCGCGACCTTCTCGAGCGATCCTGCGGTCGTGGCTGCGATCGAGGAGTCGGCTCCGATCCTCCTGATCTTCGGGGGAACGTTCCTCGTCTTTCTCTTCTTCCACTGGCTCTTCGTGGAGGAAAAGAACTGCGGGCTCCGGAGCGAGCGGTTCTTCTCCCGGCAGGCCGTCTGGTTCTATGCGATCGTCTCGATCCTGCTTGCCGCTCTTGTCTGGTTTGCTCTTTCGATCAACGTCATGATGGGGTTCGCGGCCGTGCTTGGGTCCACCGCCTTCTTCATCGTCCACGGGTTCAGGCAGAACGCCGAGGCGCAGGAGGCCCGGCTGACGAAACCCGGGATGTCGGACCTCTCGAAGATCGCCTATCTCGAGGTCCTCGACGCGACCTTCTCGATCGACGGCGTCATCGGTGCGTTCGCCTTCACCCTCTCGGTCCCCCTCATCCTGATAGGGAACGGCGTCGGGGCCTTCGTGGTCAGGGAACTGACAGTCAGGGGTGTCGACCGGATCAGGAGTTACTGTTACCTCAAGAACGGGGCGATGTACTCCATCCTGGTGCTCGGGACGATCATGCTCGCGGACAGTTTCGGGTTCCATATCCCCGCCTGGCTCTCGCCGGTGGCGACATTCGCCATCGTCGGGTACTTCCTCTACCGCTCGGTGCAGGAGCAGAAGAAGGGGATGGCGGGCGCCGCGTGACCGCCCCTCCGCGCATCCCATCGTCTGTTTTTCATCGTTGCGCCGCATCTCCCGGGGTTTGAAAAGGTTTATCCGGGTCTGGAGACGAATCGTATTCCCATGACGAAGCGATCGATTGGCCCACGGACACTTCTTTACCCCCACCCCGACCTGATCATCGGAACCTACGGCACCGACGGCCGGCCGGATGTGATGGTCGCCGCATGGGGCGGCATCTGCTCGTCCAGCCCCCCTGCGGTGGCGGTCTCGGTTCAGAAAGCCCGTCAGACCTACGAGAACCTGATCGAGCGGCGCGAGTTCACGATCAGCATACCCTCGGCAGATTACGTGAAGGAAGCGGATTACTTCGGTATCGTCTCCGGCCGGGACACGGACAAGTTCGCCGCAACCAATCTGACGCCGGTGAAAGGCGACCTGGTGGACGCCCCGTATGTCGGGGAGTTTCCGGTCGTTCTCGAGTGCCGGCTCCTCCAGACGGTCGAGATCGGCGTGCATACCCAGTTCATCGGCGAGATCCTGGACGTGAAGGTGGACGAGGGCGTGTTCGGGGAGGACGGCAAGCCCGATATCGAAAAGATCCGGCCGTTCGCCTACGACTCGATGCGGCAGGAGTACTACGGATTTTCCGGTTCGCTCGCGAAGGCCTTCTCGGCGGGGAAGGGATTCAAACAGTAACTTTTTTTCGATTTTATCGATATCCCGGGCTGTTCCGGATGGTGCCGGGTGCAACCGCTCAGTTCGGGCATCGTGAGGGCCGGTTGGAGCAGCATCGACACCGGAGCGGTGGGCGCCTGCGGCATGAACGGCGTCACACGGCGAGGGATATGCAGAGAGGTGCCGGGAAAAGCGATTATCGATAAATAACTCTATATTTATGATTTAACTTCTGAATTCTGCGTTTCAGCGCCGTTGTGCTATTCCGATAAGTTATTATAGGGTCACTCGGGTATAGTTGAAAGCTGGGAGCGTTGCAGATGGTTCAGTATTTCGTAATCTACGTCGATGATGAACCAGCCCTTCTTGAAGTAGGTAAGACATTCCTCGAACGTTCGGGTGCGCTCACTATCGAGACCGCGCTCTCCGCCCGGGAGGCCCTGGACCTGCTCGGGGAGCGGACCTGCGACGCCGTCATTGCCGACTACCAGATGCCCGGTATGGACGGCATCGAACTCTTAAAGGAGGTGCGACAGCGCTTCGGAGATATCCCATTCATCCTCTTTACCGGGCGCGGCCGCGAGGAGGTCGTCGTGGAGGCATTCAATTGCGGTGCGGACGGCTACATCCAGAAAGGAGGCGACCCCAGCTCGCAGTTCGCCGAGCTCGAGCACCGGGTCGTGCAGGCGGTGGAGCGCCGGCGAACCGTCCGGGCGTTGCGTGACTCAGAGGAGCGCTACCGTGCCCTCTTCGAGGGAGCGAACGATCCGATATTCATCTTTGAGGAAGACCGGTTCGCCGACTGCAACCATAAGGCCCTCGAGACCTTTCAGTGCACCCGGGAGTTTCTCATCGGGAAGACACCCTGGGAACTCTCCAGCCCCGTTCAGCCGGACGGTCTCCCGGCGTTTGAAAGCGCTGCCGGGAAGATGCAGGCGGCGTATGCCGGGCAGCCGCAATTCTTCGAGTGGCGGATCGCTGCGCCGAGCGGGAAGCGTTATGATGTGGAGATGAGCGTCAGCCGGCTGGACGTGAAAGGCCCGCGCCAGCTCCAGGCCATCGTCCGGGATGTCACCGACCGGAAGCAGACACAAGCCGCTCTGATCGCCGCCAACCGGAAGATGCACCTGCTCTCCGGCATCACCCGGCACGACATCTTGAACCAGCTGACCGTCCTCCAGGGTTACCTGGAGTTTGCGAGAGACCGGACAACCGATCCGGTCCTCCTCGGATACCTGGACCTGCAGCAGCAGGCTCTCGGGTTCATCAACCGCCAGATTGTGTTCACCCAGGATTACCAGGACCTGGGGGCCCGGGCTCCGGAGTATCAGGACCTCCGTGAGTGCGTGACCCGGGCGGCGGAAGGCCTCGGTTTCCGGGGCCTCACTCTCGTTACCGAAGCCGACGGGTTTGAAATTTACGCCGATCCGATGCTGGAGAAGGCCTTCTACAACCTCTTTGAGAATGCGGTCAGGTATGCCGGGCCGACCCCGACGGTCGGGGTTCAGTGCCGTCGTCAGGGGAGGTGCCTCACCGTCTTCGTCGAGGACAACGGCTCCGGGATACCGGCAGGTGAGAAAGAAAAGATATTTTTACGTGGTTTTGGCAAGAACACCGGCCTCGGGCTCTTCCTCGTCCGGGAGATCCTCTCGACCACCGGGATCGCCATCCGGGAGACCGGAGAGCCCGGAGGAGGTGCACGGTTCGAGATACTGGTGCCGGAGGGTGGCTGGCGGAGCCGGGGTTCCGGTGCCGCACCCGGTGTTTGAGCAGATACGCATTCGACTGAAGAACCGTCACCGCCGGTCCCGCTTCGTCTCGACCCACCGCTTTCTCTTCCCGCACCGTTCGCATCGCTGCTCCCACTCGATGACGTTTGAGGAGTACTGGTCGTATCCTCGCTTTCTGCCCCACCTGTGGAGGCCGATTCTGCAGAGGATGTGGCCGATGGTCGTCATGGTTGTCTCAACGTTGTCATCCTTCGGCCGGATGAACGTTGCCCTTCCCTGCGGGTGTTTATGCTGGCGTTCCCCATAGGGACATCCGGGAAGGTTTTTATCGGATACTGCACGATCTTCTACAACCGAACAGCAGGATAGGGTATCTATGGCGTTTATTTACTACGGGCAGGGGGTGTCGTCCCTTTACCGGGACTTTGTGGAGCGGCTGATGTCGCAGCTCGCGCTCAGGGGCACGGAGATCACGCACCAGAATATCGGGGATACGTCTTCGAGGATGGACGTTCGGCATACCGGGGAGCAGGGACAGATGGAGATCACCATTGACCAGGAGAACGTCCGGGTGAGCTACACCGTCGACCGGGAGCGCAAAGAGGTCAAGAAGGGGATCGCGGGAGCCGTCGCCGGGGCAGGCCTTGGCGGTCTCCTCGGGGGCATCGTACGGGGCGAACGGGACGTCGGCGACGTCATCGGTGGTGCACTCGGCGGTGCGGCGGCCGGCGGAGCGTACGGGGCCTATGACGGCTACGAGTCCTCCCGCGAAGATAGGACGGCGTTTGCCGGGGTGCTCGCGGAGGCGGTCAGGGACGTCGAGAACGAACTCCAGGCGATCATCGAAGGGCAGGAGGAGGCCCGGGAGGCTCTCCGCGAGCGCGGCCGGCAGAAGCGGGAGGAGGATCTGGCACGGGCCGAAGAGTTGCGCGAACTCCTGGAGGAACTCTACGGCGACCTGCTCGCCGTCCAGGAAGAGGTCGAGCTTGCGGCCGTCGAGGGGCAGGATGTCAAAAAGTCCCGGGCACGGACGGACCGGGCCGAGGTCCTCTACCAGGAGGCGGAAGCGGCACTCGAAGACGGCAACCATGCCATCGTGAAGGCGAAGACGAAAGCCGCTCGCACCATGGTGGACGGGGCCCGGGAACTCCTTGACGCCGCCGAATAAGAGTAAGTTTCCCCGGATTTCCGTCTTTACGGTATAATCTCGCAGCTGTTGTACTTCCGGTGAACGAAATCCTCCATCTGAATCTTCCCGTCGCGGATGAGGGCCCGGATCTCGGGGAGCGCCGCCGAGAGGGCCGAATAGAGGTTCTTGACCGTCCCGCAGACGATCCGCCGCCCTTCCTCCGGCCAGGGGTTGGTGATGTTTGAGTAGAGGCATCGCCCGCCGCAGAAGTCGAGGAGGGCACACTCCGTGCAGGCGCCCCCGATGTCCGTAACCGGGAGGCGGAGGGGGTCGGCGGTGGCGATGTGCCCGGCGTAGTAGTCCTTCATCCCGACCATGATCGGGCAGGGCGAGATATGCCCGTCGGTCATGATGCTGTAGTTCGCGTGGCCGCACCCGCACCGGAGCATGCTCGGCCGCGATAGAAGCATGTCCTCCATCGGGTCCATGAAAGGATACCACCGGAGCACCCGGCCTCGCTCTCGCATCGTCTCCACCCAGAACTCGACGAGCGACCGGATGCCGGGATTGTAACTCTCTTCTGCCCACGCGGCGTAGTCGCGCGAGGAGTAGTCGTTCCAGAAGTTCGCGTCCATCTGCCAGTGGACAGCAGAGAACGGGAAACGGTCATTCTCCGTGAGGTAACGGACGGCCTCCACGATATCGGTATCCTCGGTCACCGTCATCCGGGCGATCACCTCACCGGCAAACCCGCCTTCCAGGAGGTGGTGAAGGTTCCTCATGACCCGCCCAAACGTCCCCTCCCCGCGGTGGGCATCGGTGAGCCCCTCGGGACCGTCGATTGAGACCAGAATCGTGTCGAAGCGGTTTGCGGTCGCAGGCTCGAGACGGTCGAGGAGTGTGCCGTTCGTGTGCAGGATCAGCGCCGATACCGGGGCGTCGCGGACGATCTCGCGGACGAGGTCGGCGGCGAGCAGGGGTTCCCCGCCGTAGAAGGTCAGCACGGCCTCCGGGTCCTCTGCGAGGAACCGATAGAGGTCGGCGAGATCGATATCGAGGTCGACCGGAAGGTCTTCGTCGACGGCGATCTCGGGCAGCTCCGGGGGGTCGACGGTGAACGCCTTCCCGCGGCAGTAGGTGCAGCAGAGGTTGCAGTCGTCGGTCAGGATGAGGTGGTAATACACAGAGGGTCTCTTACTCTATAGGATGCCGGGCGAAAAAAAGATGAGGATGCGTGACCTCCCCGGGCCGCAAAGCAGAATACCCTGCAGGAGCAATCGACCTGTATGTCCGAAGAGAAAAAAGAAAACCTCACCGAACGGGTCATCGACCCACGCGATCTCGTCGCCTATCAGCCCGGCTCGATCGTCAGCCGGATGCTCGTCTACACGAAGGCCGGGACCATCACGATCTTTGCCTTCGATGCGGGAGAAGGCCTCTCGGAGCACACCGCACCCTACGACGCCGTCCTCCAGGTCATCGACGGGGAGGCCCTCATCACCATCGCGGGCACGGAGTATGCGATGAAGACGGGCGACCTGATCATCATGCCGGCACAAAAGCCCCACGCCGTCCACGCCGTCACCCGCTTCAAGATGATGCTGACGATGATCCACGCGTGACCCCCTCTCGCGGGTCACCTGCCCGCAGGTTTTTATATGCAGGTGAGAGATCCCCTTCCGGTCATACTCCGGGGGATAATTGTCGGCGGCATTTCGGACCTCGCAGGGAGGAACTGTTCCGCCAAACCGTCCCGCCTCCTCGAATGCAGGGCGTCCGGCACAGTCAGTTATGTCTATTCTCCCGGGCATCGGCACCCTGCGGCGTATACCCGTGAGATGGTATCATGGAACCCCTCCCCTCCCCTGACGAGTCCCGGACGACAGCATGGCACGCCCTTCCGGCGGGCGACGCAGCCGAAACGCTCGCATCACCGACGGGGGGCCTCACGGGCGCGGAGGTCGCCCGGCGGAGGGAGGTCTTCGGGGAGAACGCCCTCCCGCAGAAGCGGCCTCCGACGGTCTTTGAGGTCTTCCTCCGGCAGTTCACGAGTCCGCTCATCTACGTGCTCCTTGCGGCCGGGATCATCTCCCTCCTCTTCGCCGACGTCACCGACGCGGCCTTCATCTTCGCTGTCATCCTGCTCAACGCCATCATCGGGACGTTCCAGGAGGTGAAGGCGGAGAAGAGTGCGACGGCCCTCCAGCAGATGCTCAAGATCCGTGCACGGGTGAGGCGGGACGGGCGGGAGACGACCGTCCCCGCAGAAGACCTGGTCCCCGGCGACCGCGTCGTTCTGGAGTCGGGTGACCGGGTTCCCGCCGATATCCGCATCCTCACGGCGCGGTCGCTCACCGTCGACGAATCACTCCTGACCGGCGAGTCCCACGCGGTCGGGAAAAGCCCTGATCCCGTGGGCGCCCCCCTCCCCCTGGGCGACCGCCTGGACATGCTCTACGCCGGCAGCACTATCATGACCGGCCGGAGCATGGGGGTCGTGGTCGCGACCGGCCAGCATACCGAGATCGGGCAGATAGCCGAGACAGTCACGGCGTCGGAGGCGGGCAAGCCCCCGCTTGTCCTCCGTATGGAAGATTTCTCCAAAAAGATCAGCATCGCCGTCCTTGCCGCCACCGGACTGCTTGCGATCATCGTCCTCGGCCAGGGGATGCCCCCAATCGAGGTCTTCTTCCTCGCCGTCGCTCTCGCCGTCTCGGCGATCCCCGAGGGCCTGCCGGTCGCCCTGACCGTCGTGCTCTCGATCGCGACGTCACGGATGGCCGGGCGGAACGTCATCGTCCGGTTTCTTGCGGCCGTGGAGAGTCTCGGGAGCTGTACGCTGATCGCGAGCGACAAGACGGGGACCCTCACGGTGAACCAGCAGACCGCCCGGGTCGTCAGTCTGCCGACCGGTGAGTCGTTCTCCGTCACGGGCGCCGGATACGCGGGTGAGGGAGAGGTTCTCGATGAGGGCGGAGCCCCGGTAGCCGGCTCGGCTCGTGATCGGGTAGAAATCCTGGCCCGGGCTGCAACCATCAGCAACGAAGCCGCCCTGGAGCGGACCGGCGAGGACGACTGGGCACATCAGGGCGACGCGATCGACGTGGCGTTCCTCGCGCTCACCTACAAGCTGGGGCTTGACCCCGCCGGGATCCGTGAGAGTGCGCCTGCCGTCGCCGATATCCCCTTCGAGTCCGAGCGGCGGTATGCTGCCGTCTGGTACCGGGAGGACGGGGAGATCCGGGTGGCAGTCAAGGGGGCCATCGAGACGGTCCTCCCGCTCTGCCGGACCATGGCCGCGGGAGGGGAGGAGGGTGTTCCCATCGACCCGGACCACGTGCAGGAGGAACTCGACGGCCTCACCTCACGGGGATACCGGGTGCTTGCCGTGGCTCATGGCCGCGCGGAGGGACCGGTCTCTGCGGAGAACCCCGAGCTCCCTCCCCTCGAACTCCTCGGCCTGGTCGGGTTCATCGACCCGATCCGGCCCGATGTCCCCGACGCCGTGCGGCGGTGCCGCAACGCCGGGGTCGACGTGGTGATGGTGACGGGGGACCACCCCGCAACGGCTCTTGCCATCGCCCGGGAGCTTGATATCACGGACTCCCCCGACGAGGTCGTCACCGGTGCGGAACTGGGAGACGACGATATCGCGACGTTCTCCGAGTTCATCGACCGGGTACAGGCCGCCCGGGTCTTTGCCCGGGTGACTCCGCTGCAGAAACTCCGGATCGTCGAGGCCTACCGGGAGAGCGGGGCCTTCGTCGCGGTCACCGGGGACGGGGTCAACGACGCGCCGGCACTCCGGAGCGCGAACATCGGGGTCGCGATGGGTTCCGGGACCGACGTCGCCAAGGATACGGCGTCGCTGATCGTCACCGACGACGACTTCTCCTCGATCGTCGCCGGGATCGAGGAGGGGCGGTACGCCTACGACAACGTCCGCAAAGTCGTCTACCTCCTGATAACAACCGGGTTTGCCGAGGTGCTCCTCTTCATGCTCGCCCTCATCATAGGCCTGCCGCTCCCCCTCCTCGCGGTCCAGCTCCTCTGGCTGAACCTGGTGACGAACGGTATCCAGGACGTGGCGCTGGCGTTCGAGCGAGGCGAACCCGGCATCATGAACCGGCCGCCGCGTAGATCGGAGGAGGGGATCTTTAACCGGCTGATGATAGAGGAGACGCTTCTTGCCGGTACCGTCATCGCGCTGGTGACGGTCGGAACGTGGTACTGGCTCCTTTCAAACGGGTGGGACGAGTTCTCCGCCCGGAACCTGATCGTCCTGCTGATGGTGCTCTTCGAGAACTTCCAGGTCTTCAACTGTCGGTCGGAGTACCGCTCGACCTTCCGTGTCCCGATAAGCAGCAACTACTTCCTGATCGTCGGCGTCATCGCCGCGCAGGGTATCCATATCCTCGCGCTCTATATCCCCGTTATCCGGGACATCCTCCAGCTGCAGCCCGTTTCCCTGGTCGAATGGCTCTCGCTGCTCGTCCTCGCCTCATCGGTCGTGGTCGTGATGGAGATCTTCAAGGCGGTGAGGAAACACCGTCCTCCCGGTCACCAGACCGGATACGGGGTGGGGTAGGTCTCCCACCGGTAGGGGAGGAGGACCTCGCTGATCCGGCTGCCGTTGGTAAGATCGGTCATGACGACGCTTCTTGCCGAGACAGTGTAGAGGGTGTCGTCCATGAAGAGCGATCGCCGCACCGCATCGGCCGAGTTCCAGTTGTAGGAGGGTCCCTTCTCGGCGTGGGCGACTGTGCCTTTCAGGGTGAACCCGGAGGAAGGGTTCACCGAGTAGGCGTAAGCCCCCTGCCAGGTCGTGGTGCCGTAGGAGCCGGGGTACTTCGATCCGGGGTTCTCCACCCGCTTTATCTCGCTCACCGGGATGACGAGGAGGTTCTTCTCTTTTACAAAGAGGAAGGCCTTGTGGTCGCGGAGGGCTTCCGAATCGGTCCCGGCCTCCCCGATCACGACGGTATCTACCTCTAACGGGTTGTTCACGTCCGAGACGTCGAAGAGGGCGATCTTGAGTCCCTCCACCGAGACGCCGCCCCAGGTGTTCTCGCTCGTCTCTTTGCCGATGCCGATGATGTGGTCGGCGTCATAGGGGTGAAGGTAGTCGGAGTAGCCCGGGATCTTGAGTTTCCCGAGGATACCCGGGTGTTTCGGGTCCGAGAGATCGATGACGAAGAGGGGATCGATCCGCTTGAACGTCACCAGGTAGAGCCGGTCGCCGACGAACCGGGCGGCGTAGATCCGCTCGTCCGGCGCGATGTGCTCGAGCGTCCCGATGGTCTCCATCGCGGGGTTGAGGACGTAGACGTTGTTGTACTGGAAGGACCCCTCACGCGTCCAGTCCTCGACGGTCGTCGCCACCCGGAGGTTCTCCCCGTACTCGTCGAGCGAGAACTGGTTTAAGAGGTGTCCGGGAACCCTGCCCATGGCCTTATAGTCGATCCTTCCGTCATCGATCGCGAACCGGTGGACGATCGTCTGCTCCCGACTGCCGGCGTAGTCGGGCATCGTTGCGGCCGGGCCGGAGGAGGCGGCCCCCATGTAGCGGTAGCCGATGTAGAGGTTCTTTGCCGACGCAAAGAGGGTGGTGTCGTAGCCGAGGAGGAACGTCTCGGCGTCGGGAGTGCCCCTGTCGTTTTTGACGGAGAAGGCGCTTGCGGTGTAGAAGACGTAGTTCTGCAGCGGAGTCTCGGGGCGGTAGATGTCGGGCAGGATGGGCTCGCCGCCGTCCGTCCGCACCTCGGGGAGGACGATCTCGTCCCGTATCCAGAGGGGGGCCTCCCGCGTGAGGACGTAAACGTTGTCGCCGATCATCCGGGCGTCGTAGTAACTGCCGGTGAAGGTCTGGGTCCGGACCAGTTCGGGATCGTTCCGGTCGCCGATGTCGTAGATGTATGCGTGCGTCACCGCCCGGTGGACGGGAACGGGTGCTATACTCCCTTTCACGGCGGTCATTCTCTCTTCTGTCCCGGTGGCAAAGACCGTCAGGCGGTCGCCCGAAAGGAAGAGCGCCGTCGGGAGCCCGTCGATCCGGGTTTCGGATACGATCTTCGCATCCTCTGCCGGGAATGCTTCGAGAATCGCGAGCGTCTCCCCCGAGATGACGTAGATGTACCTGCCGTCGTTCTTCAGGAAATCGGCCTCGTCGACGCCCTGCACCTGCACGTTCGTGGTTGAGTAGTCGCGGGCGGCCGTTGGGGCTGATGTCGCTGCCGGTGCAGGCGCGTCCATGGCGGTCTCCTGTTTGGTAGCTCCCGGGGCCCAGGAGTAGCCGCCGTCGCTCCATCCGCCCTGCGCGTGCTCGGCTAAGAACGCCTCGATCTCCTCTTTCGATGCGAATTTCCTTAAGTCCCCCCAGGTACTTTCTCCTGCGTCTTCCGACGCGAGTGCGGTCCCGATGATCGCGGCGATCACGAGACACCCGAGGGCGACCGCTGTCGCCGGTTTCCAGTTCCCCATATCCGTTCACCTTCCTATAGAGGGAGATGCACCCGCCGAGGCATCAGGTTTGCGTAACCTACGAATATTTTCGAAGTCTTTTGGGGTGGCCCGGTCAGGTGTTTTCGTGGCGACTCTCTCACGCACCCGGCACCGCCCCGAAACTCCAGGCGATGTAGGCGGCGTAACCGACGAGCAGAAGGACCGACCAGCCCCGGACGATGGACGGGCGGGCAAAGAGCAAGGGGAGGATCGCGACCGAGAAGAGGACGACTGCGATGATATCGAACGCAGACCCGATGGTGGCCGGGGCGAGGAGGAGGCTTATCCCGAGGACCAGAAGGAGGTTGAAGATGTTGCTCCCGAGGATGTTGCCGATGGAGATGGCGCCCTCGTCTCTCACGGCCGCCACGACCGAGGTCGCGAGCTCCGGGAGCGACGTGCCGACGGCGACGACCGAGACACCGATGACGAAGGCCGGGATCCCGAAGATCTCCGCGAGCGCAACAGCGCCGTTGACGACCAGCTGGGCTCCGACAACGACAGCGACGAGTCCGAGGCCGATGTAGAGAGCGTCGGCCCATCCGTGGGACTCGATCTCAACCCCTCCTTCTTCGCGGCGTTCCCGCAGGAGCATGAAGAGGACGGCCACGAAGAGGATGAGGAGCACCCCCCCCGTGAGGGCGTCGAGCGTGCCTCTCACGGCGAGCAGGGCGAACGCCGCCGTCGCAACGAGCATCAGCACGGTGTGCCGGGTGAGCGCGGAGCGCGACGTCCCGGACGCGGCGATCATGCCGGGCCGGATGAAGGTGCAGAGGGCGAGAACGAGGGCGATGTTTGCAATGTTGCTCCCGATAACGTTTCCGAGCGCAATACCCGAGTTTCCTGTGGCTGCGGCGTTCGTGCTGACGACGAGTTCCGGGAGGGAGGTGCCGAATGCGATGATCGTGGACCCGATCAGGGCCGGGGAGATGCTGTAGCGGAGGGCAAGGCCGCTTCCGCCGCCTACGAAGAGGTCGGCTCCCTTCACGAGGAGGGAGACGCCGACGACGAATATGATGAAGGTCACGATCACTGGAACACCTGAGAGTAGTGGTATTAATTGGGCGGGGTCTGCTAATACATTTCCGAATCCGGGTTCCGGAGGCTGCCGGGAGGGGGGAGGTGCGCGGTGGGCAAAAGGTTATGTACCTCCTGCCGCCACCGGGCGGCCATGTCGAACCCGATCCCCCGGTCCCTGCGCGGGGCAGGAAGGGAGTTCATGCGGGGGACGGAGTACGGGACCCAGCCCCCGTCGGACCAGATGCTGGGCCGCCCGTCGCCTCCTCTCGAGGTCCCGTATACGAAGGCGAAGACGGTCATCCCGCTGCCCGCGCCCGGCGATATTGTTATTCCTGCGGTCGATCTCCGGGACGCGATCGAGCAGCGGGAGAGCATCAGGAACTACGCGGCGGAACCGCTGACGCTTGCGGAAATTGGGTTCCTCCTCTGGTGCACCCAGGGGGTCCGGCAGGCCGTCGACGGGACGTTCACCCTTCGCACGGTCCCGTCCGCGGGCGCACGACACGCGTTCGAGACCTACCTGCTGATCAACCGTGTCGAGGACGTTCCCCCCGGACTCTACCGCTACCTGGCGCTGGAGCACCGCCTCGCCGAAGAGTCGCGCGACCCCGGAATCAAGCAGCGAGTTGCGGCGGGGTGCCTGAACCAGCAGCATATCCTCAGGAGCGCCGTCATCTTCCTCTGGACTGCCGTTCCGGACCGGATGACGTGGCGCTACGGTGAGCGCGGCTACCGCTACATGCATCTCGACGCCGGCCACGTCTGCCAGAACCTCTACCTGGCGGCATCGGGCGTGAGGTGCGGTGTCTGTGCGATCGCCGCCTTTGACGACGCGGCGATGAACCGGCTTCTCGGCATCGACGGAGAACGGCAGTTCCTGATCTACGTTGCGACTGTCGGAAAAATGCCTTGAGGCGGCGGGTGCCGAAGGGCATATCCACCTCCCCGTCAAACACCAGAGTGAAGAGTCCCGGCATTCGTGCCGGGCAGGATGACGGAGGCTGCCGGTTACGTTCACGTTCGACGAAGAGATTGCTGCTCTTGAAGCGGAACGCGAAAATCTTCTCCGGTTCCCGGAAGACGAATTCATCGCGATCATACGGGAGGTGGGGTTCTCCTGCGACTGTTGCGGCCGGTGCTGCACCCGGGAGTTCAACGGCCATGTCTTCTTGCTGGAAGAGGATACAAACAGCGTCCGCTCGTTTCTGCCCGACGCCGTCGTCCCGGCACCCGATTTTGATGCCTGCGACCAGCAGGGGACGTTCTACGTCTCGGGCTACGCGCTCCGGACAAAGCCGGACGGCTCCTGCATCTTCCTCGAGGACGGCAGGTGCAGCATCTACGACCGGCGGTTCGCCATCTGCCAGGTCTACCCCTACATGCTCCACCGGGAGGCCGACGAGACGGGCGCCGTCGACTGGCGGCAGATCGGCGGCTTGAACGAGCACGGCTGCTACAACACCCCGATCGACGACGCCGAATGCGTCCGGATTGCCCGGGAGACCCGTGCCTACGAAGCGGCGTTCCTCGACCAGGCAATCCGGTTCCGGCGTGCCCTCCGGGACCTCTTCGCCCGGGAAGGACTGCGTTACGTCCGGCGGACCTACGACCTCCTGATGCGGGACTTCCGGAAAGGAGCCGAAGTCGAGGTCCGGGTCTTCCACCGCGGGCAGTTTGAACCGCACCGGGTCACCCGCGACATGTACGGGTGGTAGGGGTCCTGTCTCTCCGGGTAACCTTTATAGCGCTCTGTAGCAACCGGGGCCTCACCATGGAGCGGGAGTACGACGTCGTCGTTATTGGAACGGGGAACGCCGGTTCCGACATCGCCTGGCACTGCAGGAAGGCCGGCATGGAGGTCGCGATCGCCGACTGCCGGGACTACGGGGGGACGTGCGCCCTCCGGGGCTGCGTCCCTAAAAGGGTGCTCGCCAGCGCTGCCGGGGCGGTTGCCCGTGTCCGTGACCAGCAGGGGAACGGGGTTGCCGGGGAGGTCTCGATCGACTGGCCACGGCTGGTCGCCTTCGTGCGCTCGTTCACCGACCCTGTTCCCCGGCGGAAGGAGGAAGGTTTCCGGGGGGCGGGGATCCACACCTATCACGGGTTTGTCCGGTTTGCCGGACCGAACCGGGTGACGATCGGCGGTGATGTGCTCACGGCCCGCTACATCGTGATCGCCGCCGGTGCGCACCCCCGCCCCCTGGACGTCCCGGGCGAGGACCTCATGACCCCGAGCGACGACTTCTTCTACCTCGAGGCGCTCCCGGAACGGATCGTCTTTGTCGGCGGAGGCTACATCTCCTTCGAATTCGCCCATGTCGCTGCCAGGGCCGGGTCGGCGGTGACCATCCTCCAGCGGAGCGGGAGAGTGCTCAAAGGGTTCGACCCCGGTATCGTCGACCGGGCGGTGCTGGCGTCAGGGGAGATCGGGATCGACGTGCAGGTGAATATGCCGCTTCTCTCTATCGAGAGGAACGCCGCCGGCCTCCGGGTGCGGGCCGGGAGGGAGGGGGAGGAGAAGACCTTCGATGCCGATATGGTCGTCCACGGCGCCGGCAGGGTCTCCGCGATCGAAGACCTTGATCTCGCCGCCGGGAACGTCGAGACCGACCGCCGGGGGATCGTGGTCGACGACCATCTCCGGAGCGTCTCGAACCCCGCCGTCTACGTGGCCGGAGATGCGAACCCAAAGAGCCCGCAGCTGACGCCGGTCGCGGTGATGGACGCCCACATCGTCGTCGACAACATCCTGGGCAGGGACGCACGGGTCGCGGACTACTCCGTCGTCCCGAGCGCCGTCTTCACGACCCCGCCCATCGCGTCCGTCGGGCTCACGGAAGAGGCGGCGAAGGAGAAGGGGATATCCTACGTCGTCAACGCCGGGGACCTTTCGGCGCGCTTCACGAACCGGAGCATCGGCCAGAGGCACGTCGGCTACAAACTCCTGGTCGACGACGACTCCCGCCGGATCCTCGGCGCCCACCTCATCGGGCCGCACGTCGAGGAGGTGATCAATGTCTTCGCCCTCGCGATCAAACACGGTCTGACGGTGGATGACCTGACGCTGGACGCGATCCCGTGGGCATACCCGAGCAACACCTACGACATCATTCATATGGTGCATCCGCTGGTGAGGAAATGACGAGCGTCCACATGCCGACCGGCCTAACACTTGACCTGCACCATCGATTCATGTGAAGCCGCGAAAGGAACCACAAAGCCTTCGCGTAGCGAAGGTTACCTGAAAAGGAACGTCAAAAATAGATCCGGTCGGGGATTCAAGGGCCCCGCCCCTGTTTCACGCGCTTTCGCTGGCGCCTTCTTCTTTTGCGCCCTCTTCGGCCGGCTTCTTCGCGGGTTTCTCGGGCTTCACGTAGGTGATGGTGTAGTGCTCCACCACGTGCTCCACCACCGGCTGGAAGTAATCCTGCTCCATCGTGAGGCTCCCGAACGGGCAGCCCTCGACGCAGTCGCCGCAGGCGATGCACCGCATGCGGTCGATCTCCCAGACCTTTTCTTCTTTATCGAGGCGGATCGCCTCGCACGGGCATCGCCGTGAGCAGAGGCCGCAGGAGCGGCATGTGGCAGGGTCGAACGTGACGTGCCCCCGGGTGAGGGGACAGGTCCGCGCCGGGACCGCCGGGTACTGCCGGGTGACCGGCCCTCCCGCAAGGTTCCGGAGAACCGTCCTTGTCATCTGAAACATTCCCATCCTTCTCATCTCTCCGTGCAGCTGATGCAGGGGTCTATCGAGAGGACCACGACCGGGACATCGGCAAGCTGGGCGCCCGGAAGCATCTTCACCAGCATCGGGATGTTCGCGAGTGTCGGCGTCCTGATACGCGCCCGGGCGAGGTGTTTCGTGCCGTCGCCCCGCAGGTAGTGGATGACCTCGCCCCGTGGCTGCTCCACGCGGGAGAAGTACTCACCGTCCGGCGTTCCCTTCACCTTCACGTCGAGAGGTCCTTCAGGTATGCCGTCGATCGCCCGCCGGATCAGGTCGATGGAGGCGTAGACCTCCTTGACCCGGACGGCGCACCGGGCGTAGCAGTCCCCGGCGGTCTCGACGACCGGCTTGAATCCCAGGTCCCCGTAGGCTGCGTAGCCGGTCTCCCGGATATCCACCGGAACCCCACTTGCTCTCGCGGTCGGCCCGACCGCCCCGAGAGCGTAGGCCTCATCCTTTCCAACGATCCCGAGCCTCTGGAGGCGGTACTTCACCGTCTCGTCGTTCAAGAAGACGTCGCCGAGGTCCAGGCACTGCTGCTCGAAGGAGTCGAGCCCCCGGTGTATCTCGTCGAGTTTCTCCTGCCCGATGTCGCGCCTGACCCCGCCGACCTTGCAGGTGCCCTGAATGACCCGGCCACCGGTGGTGTCTTCGAGCACGTCGAGCACGCTCTCCCGGAGTTGCCAGGAGCGCATGAAGAGGTTCTCAAAGCCCATCCCGTCCGCAAAGAGGCCGAGCCAGAGGAGGTGCGAGTGGAGACGCGAGTACTCCGACCAGATCGTCCGGAGGTACCTTGCCCTGTCGGGGACTTCGAGCCCCATGATCTGCTCGACACCCTGGCAGTAGGCGACTGCGTGCATGAAACTGCAGATCCCGCAGATCCGCTCGGCCACGTAGACATACTCGGTGAACTCGCGCTTCTGCACGAGCTGCTCGAGCCCGCGGTGGATGTAGCCGATGGAGGGGACCACGTCCACCACCAACTCGTCCTCGAGGACGAGGTCGAGGTGAATCGGTTCCGGCAGCACCGGGTGCTGCGGCCCGAACGGCACGACTATGCGTTCCGGCATCGGTCACCTCCGCTTCTCGTAACGCTGAACGGAAACTTCTCCCCCGACTTGATGAACGTCCCCTTAAAGTCGATGTTGATCCCGGTCACCGGAATCCCGAAGAGGTCGTGCGTCTCGTTCTCGTACACAAACGCCCCCCAGTAGATGCCGGAGATGCTCGGCACCTCTATATCCGGGCCGACCATCAGGCGGAGGTTCTTGAACCGGTAGTCCTTATCGAACGAGTAGTTGATCTCGTAGGCCCCGCCGATGTCCGTGCACCCGATCTGGACGAGGCGGTATCCGTCGGCATGGAGCGCTTCGACCTCTCGCAGGAGGTCCTCCAGTGCGACGCTGATGGTAGTCTGCTCTTCGTTAACCGTCATGTGCTCTCACCTGCCGCATGTCGCGCTTCTTCCTTTATCTGCGCCGCCCCCATCATCTTCGTCCGTTTCTCCTCGAGGATCCCGAGCGCCTTCACGACACCGTCGATGATCTGTTCCGGCCGCGCCGCGCATCCCGGGACATAGACGTCGACGGGGATAACTTTGTCGATGCCCCCGGTGATGTTGTAGCACTCCCGGAATATGCCGCCGGTTGCAGCGCAAACGCCGATCGCAACGACGACCTTCGGCTCCGGCATCTGCTCGTAGAGGTTCCTGACCACCGCGCGGTTCAACTCGTTGATCCCGCCGGTGATCATCAGGATATCCGCGTGCTTCGGGTTTCCGGTGTTGATGATGCCGAACCGTTCCACGTCGTAGAGCGGTGTGAGGCATGCAAGCACCTCGATATCGCACCCGTTGCAGCTGGACGCATCGTAATGAAGGATCCAGGGTGATCGCTTCAGGAATGCCATGGTACTCATACACCTCCAGTCATCATATAGGAGAGGATCGCCAGGTTCACGAGGCCGAGAACCCCGGCCACGAGCCACCCGCTCTTCAGTGCTGCCTGCCACCGCGCCCGTGCGGTGACGTTATCGACGAATATCTCGGCCAGGTAGGTGATCGCGACTGCAATAACCCCGATCACCGGGTTCCAGGCAAAGAAGAGGTAGAGGAACCCGAGGAGGAAGACGTTCTCGTACCAGTGGGCAATCTCGACCTGGCCGAGCGTCGAGCCCGAAAACTCCGTCGTGATGCCCTTGACGATCTCCTGGTGCGCGTGGTGCGACGTCGAGATGTCGAAGGGGGACTTCCGGAGTTTGATCGTGAGAATGGTCACGAAGCCCAGGAAGACGCCGGGGAGGTAGAGGATGACCGGCACGGTCGTGGCTACCATATCGGCGACATAGAAACTGTTCGCAACCATGTAGAGCCCGACGGCCGCGAGAATGACCATCGGCTCGTAGGCCATCAGCTGGATCAGTTCCCGCTCCGCCCCGATGTGGCTGTAGGGCGAGTGAACCGCGTAGGCCCCGAGGACCAGGAAGACGTGGGCGAGCGTGAAGGCAAACACGATCAGTAAGAGGTCCCCTCCCGCGAAGAAGAGCGCGCCGGAGAGGGCGATGAAGACCAGGTAGGCGAGGACGTAGAAGTTCTGCGCCGTGGTGACGACGACGTTCTCCTTCTCGAAGAGTTTGCCGACGTCGTAGAAGGGCTGCAGGATCGGCGGTCCGACCCTCCCCTGCATCCGGGCGGTGATCTTGCGATCGATACCGGCGATGAGGCCGCCGACGATGGGCGCGAGGATGAGGAAGAGGACTGCGCCGATGATTCCGTTCATAACGCCACCCCCGCGAGAACCCACGATGCAAGGATCAGGATGGTGCAGACCACCATTCCCGGGAGGAAGAGTTTTGCCTCGCCGAAGTACTCGGTGAGGTAGTAGTTCCGTGTCTGGGCCTCTCTGGTCAGGCCGAGGGACCCGGCGAAGTGCAGGTCCGGCGTCGCGGGCCTCCCGCCCATGTAGGCCGGGAGGTGCTTTGCGCTCCTCCGGAAGAGGAGGAACGAGATCGGGAGGATCAGGAGCAGGGCCATCATCAGGAGCATGATGGCGACGTTCGCCTGCGCAAGGAGCGCCGTGACCCCGTATATGGCAAGGACGTAGGGCTCAATCAACGTCGAGGATATGACCGGGAAGAGGAGGACGGTCGCTATCACGAGGCCGGTGATGATGTAGAGGGGAGCCCAGGGCTCTTCGAAGAATCCCTTCTCGACCCGCTCCGCCTGCCGGGTGACCGCGACGAGTTTGCCCATCCACTTCGCCCAGAAAAAGACCGTGACGGCGCTTCCGTAGGCGAGGATGGCGATGAAGACCAGGCCGAAGGGGACCTGGACGAACGCCTCGATCGCCGCCCACTTGGAGATCAGCATACCGAACGGTGCAAGGAACATTCCCGCGATCCCGATGAACATCATCACCGCCATCTTCGGCATCCGGACGATCAGGCCCTCCATGTCCTCGATGTCCCGGCTCCCAAGCCGGTGCTCGATCGCGCCGGTCCCGAGGAAGAGGAGCGACTTCGCGACGGCGTGGAAGACGATCAGGAGGATCGCCGCCCAGACGAGCATGTAGTTCCCGACACCCGCACAGGCGGCTATCAGGCCGAGGTTCGCTATCGTCGAGTAGGCGAGGACCAGTTTTGCGTTGCTCTGCGATATCGCTATCGCGGATGCGACGACGAAGGTCACGGCGCCGACGAGGCCGATGGAGAACCCGGCGAACGTCCCGGCAAAGACCGGCGAGAACCGGACCAGGATGTAGACGCCGGCCTTGACCATGGTGCTCGAGTGGAGCAGGGCCGAGACCGGGGTCGGGGCCACCATCGCCCCGAGGAGCCAGGAGGAGAACGGCATCAGCGCGGCCTTCGTGATGCCGGCAAACCCGATCAGGACTGCCGGGACCAGGATGACGGCTGCGTCCCCCGAGGCAAGCACCCGGGCGAGATCGATACCCCCGCTCGTCGCCTCGGTTGAGGCAAGGAAGATGAGCGCCACGACGAACGCGACCCCGCCGAGGAGGTTCATCACCAGGGCGCGGAAGGCGTTCTTCGTCGCTTCCTCGGTCTCCGAATAACCGATCAGCAGGAATGAGCTGATGGTGGTGACTTCCCAGAAGAAGAAGACCCACATGAGGTTATTGGAGAAGACCAGACCGAACATCGCGGCGAGGAAGGCGAAGGTGACGAAGAAGAACATCGTCTGCCGGTCACGCACCTCGGGGTGGTGGTGGTGGTAGGTCTCCATGTACCTGACCGCGTATACGGCTATGAGACTCCCGATGAGCCCTATGATCAGGGCCATGATGATGGAGAACTGGTCGATGAAGAGGTTGTTGACCGCATGAAGGTTCCCCGAAAACGTTGTCTCAAGGTATACCACCAGCGCCGCCTGGACGACGGCCAGCGCGATTGCCAGGTAGTTTCTGAACTTTGCGCCCATATAGACGATAAAGAGCGCCAGACCCATCTCGATGGCCACCATAGCGAGGCTGGCCGCCTCCGACGGCGCGGTGAAGTAGACCGCGCCCTCGAACGCATACCGCATAAGCAGGTATATCGATGCCCCGCCGATAACGAGAGCGGAGAGGGCAACCACCGCGTAACGCAATGTCGTCCGTTTCACGAACAATAAAAGACACGCGACGAGGATGGGGAATAGTATTAGGAAGAGCAGCGTCTGCACTAAAGTCCCTCGTAGGGTAACTATGCCCTACTCACATTATTAATGATTCTAAATGGGCACCCGGGGTATCGGCCGACGGACGCCGCTGCCGCTGTCCCACGCGCTCCGGCGCGATGCCGTCATCGGGAATTATGCCGGAAGACTGATTTCCACTGTTATTCCGGCTTGCACGGTATCACGCCGCGCACGCCCCCTCCGTGCTCTCCGGCATCACCCCGGTAGCGCGGGATGAAGTGGATATGGACGTGCATCACGTTCTGTCCCGCAACCTCTCCTATGTTGACGCCGATGTTGTAGCCGTCAGGATGATGCTCACGCCCGGTGAGTTCCCTGCAGTCGTCGATGAGCCGGGCTATGGCCATTTTCTCTTCGTCGGTCGTATCGAAGTAACTCGCCACATGCCGGAATGGAATCACGAGCAGGTGGCCGGGGGTGACCGGGTGTATGTCGTAACGGGCGTAGCAGAGGTCGTTTGCGACAACGATCTCTTCCGGGGCCGGGTTGCAGAACGGGCATGGCATGGGCCCTGCTCTGCCGCCATCACTCATGAGTGTTTTGACTTCATCGTCTCACCCGAGCAGGCGGGCGAGGAGTTTCCCGGCGAGCCCCCGGGAGAGGACGATGGCGTGCTCGGTGCACATCTCATGGCAGCAGTAGCACCGGATGCAACGCGATAGATCGATCGTCGCCCTGCCTTCCGTGACGGTGATCGCGTGCACGGGGCAGATTCGCTCGCACTTCCTGCAACCGATGCACGATTGAGCGATAACGCCGGGCCGGGGGGCGTAGGTCCTCCCGAACCGCTGGACGACGGCGAGGACGACCCGCCGCCAGACGCCTGCCCCGCCCCCGGCATAGGTCGAGGGTTTCCGGAAGTCCGGGATCGCGAGTTCCGCGGGGTCGTCGCCGACCGTCCGGACGGCCCCGGGATCGAGAAGCCCGCGTGCTGCCGCGCTCTTGAGGCTCCCGATCTCAAGCGGATCCATGCCGATGAGCCGGGCGAGGACGGTGTCCACGGCTGAGTAGTCGCTCCCGGCAAGGATCGTCCCGATCTTCCTCGGGCTGCCTGCCTGGGGGCCGTCCCCCTCCATCCCTATAACCGCGTCCACGATCTGGAGCCGGGGCTTCATGCACTCGTTGAGGTCGACGAGCATCCTCCCGAAAGCATACTCGTCCTGGAACCGGAAGTGGAAGACCGGCTTCTCGAGCCCCGGGATGAGCCCGAAGAGGTTCTTCGTAGCACCGGTCATCCGGGTCCACATATGGGTCTTCGCTTTGGAGACGACCACGATCGCGTCGGCTTCTGTGGCCGGGGTGATGATGGAGAACTGTTTCATCACCTCCCCCTCCGGGAACGCCACGATCCGGGAGCCGGTGTCGTAGTTCAGGACGGCGCCGGTCTCCCCGGCCACCGCCGCGTACCCGCTGCGTGCGTATGCCCGCCGCAGGTTCGCCTCGCTGTAGACGATCCCGGCTCCCGGGCTGTCGCCGATGACGACCCGGCACCCGTGCTCCGTAAGGAGCCGTGCGACGGCAGCGACGACCGCCGGGTGGGTGGTGACGCACTTCTCAGGCTCCTGTCCCTGCAGGAGGTTCGGTTTGAGGAGGACTCTCTCTCCCGGCGAGACAAACCTCCCGATGCCGCCGGCGAGGTCGACCGCATGGCGGACGGCCGCATCGACCGCCTCAGGCACGTAATCGTCGCACCGGACGACCGCGACGGTTGTATTCCTGCCGGCCGGTTGCACCGCTTCACTCCTCCCCGAGGCGGCGGAGAGCCTCTTTTGCCGCGAGCATCGCCGCCCCCTGCTTGGTCCGTGCCTCCCCCTCACCGAGGGAAGCCCCCCCGACGGCCACCCGGGCTGCCCAGATCGGGCAGCTCCCGGGTCCCGTCTGGCGGAAGGTGTAATCGATCCCGCCGAGGTTCTCCCGGGCTGCGTGTTCCTGGAGTCTTCCCCGGTAGTTCCTGCGGGTGTCGCATTCTGCGATCTCGCCCTCGAAGATCGCGAGCACCACCTCCCGGGCCACGGTAAGGCCGCGGTCGAGGTAGATAGCACCGATCAGGGCCTCGAACGCGTCGGCGATGATGGAGGCGGTCAGCACCTGCCCCCGCCGCCGGATGGCGCTGTCGATGCCGAGGCCCTGCTGGAGCACGATGTCGGCGAGTTTCGTGTTCCTCGTCACCTGGAGCCTCCGGTTCATCTCCCCCGGCGGGAGGTCGTACTCGCCGTAAAGGTGATCGGCGATGATGAAGTCAAGGATGTAGTTCCCCAGAAACTCAAGCCGCTCGTTGTCGTCGATCGCCGCTAACGGGTACTCTCCAGTGTTTGTGTACGACCGGTGGGTCAACGCCCGGTCGTAGAGGGGGAGGGCGGCATCGGCGACATCGGTTATCCCGAACGGGGGGCGGGCGAGGAGCGCGCACACCTCCGCCTCACGCTCACGGCTGGCGGGCTCCGGGCGTCCGGGATATTGCTGCCCGAGGAGGCTGCCGATACGAAGTTTTTTCCAGATGGTGGAGAATCTCATGGTTGTCGGGTGCAGGGCGTCCCGCTGCTCTTCCATAGAATGGCATTCCTCCTGCCGGATAAACCTTTGCCGGATACGGGGAAGCGGGAAACCTTTTCGTCGTCCCGGGAGAGAGATCTCTATCGTAATGCAGTCCGCAACAGGCGGGGCAGACAGGCATGTCTACCTGGACATCGAGTTCGGTTACGTCTACGGCACCTGCCGTGGGGTCATGATGCCGATCGAGATCGGTGCGGTCGTCCACCGGCCGGAGGATGACAGCGTCCGCTACGCCGGGGAGCAGTTCCGGTATGACGTCGACGTCGAGATCTGGAAGAAGGTGACCGACCCGTGCGGCAAAACCGTCGGTGTCTCGACGACCGTGGCGAACACGGGCCGCGGCGAGTACGGGATGGCTTACGACCACTCCTTTCGTGTCTCAGACGATGAGGTGCCGGCGGCGGAAGAAACCGCCCGGCATGCGTTTGGAGACCTGCGTCTCTTTATGGAATCGATGATCCCGGCAGGGGATATCCCGGCGATAGTCGTCTTTGCTGCGGATATGGAGAAGAAAGCCTTCCGGGCCGCAAACGTCTCGCTCGACGGATGCATGCTGGTCGACCTCCAGCGGGAGATCAGGCGGCACTTTAAGATGAAACAGGTCCTCTCCCTCGACCGCCTCGCCCGGCTCATCGATTTCAATATCGGCGAATCCGCCGTCGCCTCGACAAACTTCAGGTATCCCTTCCCCCGGGAGTACCGCCACCTCCTCTCTGCCCACAGGGGGATGGGCGATGCCGTCCGGATGTTTCTGCTCGCACGCGAGTACCAGGAGAGGCTCCCGAGCCTCGAGGCCCGCATCCGCACCCTGATCGAGACCTGCGAGAACGACGGGTGAGGGATGGGGGGCCTGTCAGGAATCGTTCTTCACCGGGAGTGGTGTTCCGTCTCCCCGCACCGGGGATTCAGGTGCGGGTCCGCGGCTTTCGGGCGACGTCAGAATCGGTGCCCGGGGTCCGGTCAGCAGGATTTCGACCTCGGTACCCTCACAGATGCTTCCGGTGCCTGCGGGGACGTGCAGGTAGGCGTTTGCATGCACCATGGTCATCTGCGTCCCGGCCCCCCGGGGCAGGGGGGTGGCGACATATCGGTCGGCGATCCGGGAGACGGTGAGGAGAACAAACTCGTCATAGCCGGGATCTGCCACGACCGTTCCGGCGAGCCGGGCAGGAAGGCGCTCCGCCGGTCGGGGGTAAAACCCCCACGCCGCAAGCAGCGGGAGAGCGAGTTCCCGTACGACCGTCAGTGCGGCGATCGGGTGACCCGGAAGCCCTATGACTGGTTTGCCGTCGATCCGTCCGATGATCGCCGGTTTTCCGGGTTTCATCGCAATGCCGTGGACGAGCACCTCCCCGAGATCGCCGACGACGCCGGCGGTGAAGTCGCGGGTGCCCGCCGATGACCCGGCGGAGACCAGAAGCAGGTCGTTCTCCCGGATGCCCTTCCTGATGGCCTGTCGAAGATTGCGTGGGTCGTCGCGGACGATTCCGTAGCGGGTCGAGAGGGCCCCGGCCTCACCGAGCAACGCCGCCGCAACGGCGGTGTTGCTCTCGATCACCTGACCGGGTCCCGGGCGCTCGCCTGCCGGGACCAGTTCGCTCCCCGTCGGAATGAGACCGACCTTCACGCTCCGTACGTCGACCGCGACGATCCCGTAGGAGAGGAGTGCCCCGATGTCGCAGGGGCGTATCCGGTGTCCGGCGGGGAGGATCGGGTCGCCCTGCCGGATCTCGGTGCCGGCCGGATGGATATGTTCACCGTGGAGCACCGCCTTCCCGGTGGTCCAGTCCCCCTCCTCCCCGGCGACGTCCTCGATCATGACGACCGCATCGTAGCCTGGAGGGATCGTGTTCCCGGTATTCACCCGGTGGGAGTTTGAGAGATGAACCCGGGTCCCGGCGCTCGCTCCGATGGTCTCGCTGCTCACGACGGCAAAGCCGTCTCTTGCTGCAATATCCGTTGCCGGGACCGTCAGGGGCGAGTAGACGGGTCTTACCGTCACCTGCCCGGCCGCCCCGGCCACCGGGACCCGGATAGTCCGGTCAGGACGCGGAAAGGTGGACCGCATCAGATCCAGGACTTCTGCAAGCGGCTTTGTTGCGAGGCAGCGCCTCATCATGGTGTTACGCCCGCCCGGTCGCCTGCTCCCGAAGAGCCTGTCACTCTCGCCTGGAGAAAAAAGTTAGATTCTGGTGTAGAGGTTTGCATACACCGTCTTGCCCTTCGCGACCGGATGACGTTCGCCGAGGTCTCCGATGTGGTGGGCGAAGCGGGCGGTCTCGCCGTCGACCTCCTGCTCCACCTCGCCGACCATCGAAAATCCCGGGAGCGGGTTCTCGATCGTCCCGTAGACGTAGATGTCGCCTTTCACCATCTGCCCGCCGACACGGCCCTTGGCGTTGCCCTTGACGACGACGGTGCCGCCTTCGCCGTGGGTGGAGATGTGGATATCCGCATCGCCGCCGATGATGATCGTCCCGCCGTTGATGAACGTGGCCGTATCGTTGCCGACGCTCCCGGCGACCCGGATCAGCCCGCCCTGCATGCCGCGCCATTCGCCGCGGGGCGATGAGCCCAGGTGGCTTCCGGCGTTTCCGTCGACGATCAACTCGCCGCCTTCCATCCCGATGCCGCTGAACGAGTCGACGTTTCCTTTGACGTGGATCTTACCGCCCTTCATCCAGCCGCCGATGTACATGTCGGCGTTGCCTTCGATGACGATCTCGCCTGCAGTCATCTGCTGGCCGATCCTTTTCACACGGGTGCAGTCTCCGCGGAGGACGATCTTCGTTTCGGCCGCCGTCGCCCCGCCGTCGCCTGCAACCGTAAAGTACTTCCCGAGCGGGCTCTTCTGCTTGCCTTCCCAGACATCGAGGGCGGCGATCTCGGCGGCCTTCTTGCCTGCGAAGTTGTCCGGGGTGATGCTCTGCCCCTCGAGAAGGAGTTCGGAGGGGTTGGTCAGGGTAAGGATTACTGTCTTCATGCTTATCATCACCTCATTCTGTCGCGTCGACCTCGATCACCCGCGGGTTGTGGAGGTGTTCCTCGAAGAGCGAGTAGTTGTCGAGCTTCACGCTGTAGTGCCTGAGGAAGTGCTCGTAGATGTCCCTCTGCACCTGTGCGTTCTCCGGGACCTTTACGTCGACCCAGACGGTCCGCTTTGCGGGTTCCGCGACGACTTCGCCGTCCCGGACGGTAACGACGCCGTCCTTGACCAGCCAGGCGCACCGGGCGAAAGCCTTCTCGATCTCTGCCGGGTCGGAGGGCATACTCTCGGGGTTGAGGGCGTAGACGGCGATGTCGGCATCCATGCCGGGAGCGAGCCCGCCGTAGGTGTTGCTGACGCCGAGCGCCTTTGCCGGCCCGGCACGGGTCATCTGCGCGATCTCGTAGAGGCTGAGTTCGCGATCGATGCTGTCGATGGAAGTGGCGTCGATCGTCTTATCGAGCCACTTGAACGTCTTCATGGTCGCGTCACGCGCCGCCCTGCTCATCAGCCAGGTGATGACCTGCGGGTAGCGGGTGAACGGTCCTGCGTTCGGGTGGTCGGTGGTGACGAACGTCCGCATCGGGTCTTTTGCGAGCAGCGCGAGTTCCAGGCCGACGGCCCACTGGATGGTGCAGACCTTGACCTTCGGGCTGTAGATGTAGGGCACGACGCCCGCGGCGGTCTCGAGCTCCACATCCACGTTTGCCCACTTCAGGTGGTTGAGGGAGCACAGGTGGTGCTCGAACGGCCCGTCGGCGGTCATGGTCGTGGTCTCGTCGAGGGTCACCTGGCCCATGTCGATGGTGATGTTCTCGTGGGCGTTCACGTAGTCCATGACGTCTTTTGCCCGGGACTCGAAGTTCCCCCACGAGTCGCCGCCGTAGGAGTGGAACTGGAGGTGCGTCAGGTGCAGCACCTGCTCGCGGCC
Organism: Methanoculleus oceani; assembly: GCF_023702065.1. Lineage (NCBI taxonomy): Archaea > Methanobacteriati > Methanobacteriota > Methanomicrobia > Methanomicrobiales > Methanomicrobiaceae > Methanoculleus > Methanoculleus oceani. The sequence goes on from NZ_QFDM01000001.1 coordinate 650,220, forward strand.
GAAGTTGTTCTTCGGGGCGTAGCCCTCGGCGAGTTTGAGCGATTCGAGGGTATCGGTGTAGTTACCCGGGTTTCCGAGGTTGTTACAGTGCAGGTGCACGGAGTGGGGGAGGCCGAGATGCTCGTTCGTCTCGATGAGCCCCTTCACGATCTCTGCCGGAGTGATGTCGAAGTAGGGAACCGGGTCGTGGATGTTTACACAGTTCAGCCCCCATCCCCAGGCCTCGGAGCCGCCGGGGTTGACGACCTTGATGCCGAACCCGCGGGTTGCCCTGAGAAGCCAGGCGGTATACGCGGCGTTGTTCTCGATCTCGTTGTTCTTGAGGTATTCAAGGGTAAACCAGTTGTTCCCGAAGACCGGCATCGCGGCGTTGTCGATGATCGGGGTATCCCGTATTTCTTCGTGGACGTGCGGGGAATGGAGCGGGGGCATCGCCGCCTCGTTGACGAAGACGTAGCCCATCCGCGCGTAGTCGTAGCCGGTCTTGAACGTTGAGGGGACCGAGAAGCCCATCTCCATGCGGCTGCAACGCTTGAGGGGGCTCTTGAAGAGCTTGTCCTCCGGGCGGAAGAGCCGGCCGACGTTCACTTTCGGCCCGACCACGTGGGAGTGAATGTCGACACCGCCCGCCATAACGGTCATGCCGGCGGCGTCGATCGTCTTCGGGTTCTTGAGAGCGCTCGTCTCGACGATCTTCCCGTCTTTGACACCGATGTCCATGCGGTTGCCCTTGATACCCTGCAGGGGGTCAAAGACGAACCCGTTCCTGATCAGTAGTTCGCTCATGTCTCACTCCTCCGCACGTACGCCTTCCGGCGCGGCCTTTGCCTGCCCTTTCGCGGCCTCTTCGGCCTCAAGTTCGCAGAGCCTCTTGTGGATCCGCTCGAAGAGTTCCTCGTCGCTGATGACGCCCTCGGGCGGATCGATGACCTTGCGGTACTGGATCGGGACGTTGTCCATCCGATAGACGATGCCCGGGACCTCGACCCCGACGATCCCCACCGGGATGTGAAGGTCGGAGATCTCGCTTGCCATGCAGATGTTCGGGTCGACGGTGATCCAGGGGTGCTTCCGGAGGTGCTTGACCGCCTCGATCGGGAAGTGGGCGCCCGCATCGGTTCCCACATTGAAGAAGGCGTCCACCTCGTCGCGCATGGCAAGATCGACGGAGCTCGTCTCGCCGGGGTTCATGTAGGCGATATCCTTCTTCGTCAGGTCCAGACAGTAGGGGTAACCGTACTGCCACGACCAGACCGCGCCCGGCCCGGTGATGTTGTAGTGGCCCCGCATCGCCATGATCGTCCACTTGGTGAAGTCGTTCAAGTCGCGGGTCAGGCTGATGGCGATGTCCACGTTGTGGTTCCTGCCGTCGGAGTGACAGAGTCCCATGCCGTAGAAGATGGTGCCGAACCGGGCCTTCTTCAGGATATTGGCGACCTCGAGGATCTGCTCCCGCTTGATCCCGGCGACAACGTCCGGGATCTCGTGGCCCCGGACGACGGCACGGAACGCGTCGAAGAGCTCGTAGTCGTGCCCCTGCTGCACCTGCAGGTAGATATCCGCCACCTGGGCGGTGTCGGTGTGCCGGGGATCGATGACGATGATCTTGCGGCTCTTCTGGCCCTTGCCGGTGAAGAAACCGCGGGGGAAGATCGAGTAGCGGGACATGTGCCGCGGGTGGGCATGGGCGGGGTTTGCGCCCCAGTAGACGATGACGTCGGCCCGGTTCTTCGTCTCGCCGAGGGTGCAGCTCGGGTAGCCGTTGTCGAATATGGCCAAAAAGGAGCTTCCGTGGCAGATAGACGCGCAGTTATCGAGCACGGCCCCCGCCTTCTCGGCGACCTTGGCCGCGGCGGCCATGCCCTCGCAGTTGGTCGATCCGAACCCGTAGATCAGGGGTTTCTTCGCATTGTGGAGTACTTTTGCCGCGTAGTCGACCGCCTCATCGTAGGAGATGTCCTTGTAGGTGCCGTCCGGCTGGCGGAGGCGGGGGAGCCGGATCCTCTCGCCGCCTGTCGCGTGGTGGAAGATCTGGTTGCCGATGGCACAGGCATTCTCCACCTCGAGGATCTGTTTTCCGTCGTCCGATACGGTCACGACAAGGTCGTCGCAGCAGACGCCGCAGTATGGGCATCCGACGTTTTCAACTTTCTTTGGCATTACTGATCACCTCTCCACATCCCGACGGCCCCCTGGACAAGTTCGAGCGCACTCTTGCGCCTCTCCCCGTTGACGGGCTCAACCGTCACGGGAAAGCCGCTGTACTGGGGTTCCCCCGTTGCCTGGGTCCGTGGAGGAACCACCTGGTTTGCCCAGACACCCTGGGGGATGAACGCAAGACCGGGGTAGAGCGACTGACGTCCCCTGACGGTCTTGACGATCACGCTTCCGCACTCGCTCGTCACCCGTACAAGCTGGTTCGGGACCAGACCGAGCGCTCTGACGTCGTCGTCGTGCATCTCGATGATCGAGCAGGCCTCGAAGTATTCCGGGGTTGTCTTGCCCTTTTCCATCGCGACGCCTTCTTCGATGGAGCGCTGGGTGATCATGTTCAACGTAATCTTGTTCGCCATTGTTTTGCCTCAATGTAGTTGGTAGGGCCGGTCTTCCGAAGTTCCGGCGAGTCGGCCCCGTAGGGTGTGGTGCTCCCAGTACGGCCCTCGATGGGCTCTCCTCTGCGTTACGGGAGGATCTATCGGGGCTTTCCATACCTGGCAGGGCGGACCCTCCTGCACGGCGAGGGTCTGCCGGCCGGGTCCCCGGAATACACCGGAAAACCAATCGATATGCAGAGGAGCTCCTCACCTGAGGGAATAGAAGCTCTCCGGGCGGAGCACCGGACGGATCGCTTTGTCATAACTTGTAATGTTTTGTATTTAACCATTCCGGATTTGTAAGTAGTTGAAGATGACAAACGTTACATTGAGCATTTTAGTGGGCATTCCTTTTTACCTGGAGAGGTGGCGGGATCTGTTGAGAAATGTCACGATATTGAGCAGTTCCGGGCTGGTCGCCCCGGCGGCGCTGGTGTGCGATGTGATTGCCGTGCCGGTGTGCGGGGATTTCGGGCCTTCCTTATCCCGGTTGGGAGCCATGGGGGCGGGTCGAGAGAGGCAGGAAACCGACCCCCATCTCTCTGGATGCGCAGGAGCGGGGGTCCATGCCGGCAGACCCGGGACGGGGCTGTACGATCCTGCTGCTGATACGTTCGAGTGCGATGGCTTGCGAGGAGTGTCATATAATCACATCGCATTTACTTCTGGCCGCTGTTGTGTGGATTCTGGAAAAGAAGGTCTGACTATCAGCGTTCCCTGGAATCCTCACCTCTCCGGGTAAGATTATATATCTCAAAATCCAACCTATAGAGTCGGGTGTAATTGAGCACCTTTCGGCAAGAAAAATCTTAACTATTGCTATTAGTATTGTCTTATTTATTATTTAATATGTGTTCCTCTCCCCCTCCCTCCGGGCCCCTTCGTCTCGAATATGGTGCCGGGAGAAATCCTTTTTAAGGATCGCGTTCAACCATTTGAACCGTTCAATCTCGATTTTAAAATATCCGTTTGGAAATATAATCGACATAAATATTACTTTATGTAAAAAAGTCCGCGTTAATTCGCAAATTTTATTAATAGCTCTCCTTCTACTCTTATAGTCCCTTTTGGGACGTGCAGTAGTGGCCTTCAGAGATCCGGAGCCGGTGTTTGCTCCGGCCTCTAGCATGAACGGAATGCATTGAACAAGGGTAAAAGGATGAAATACTATGGCTAAATACACGGAAACAATTGATCTCTATTCTGATGACGGGAAGCTGCTCAAGAGCGGCGTCACCCTCGACAGAATCAGCCCGCTGGTTAACCCGGCCACAGGTAAGATCATCGACCTGACCAAGAGAACGATCAACGTAAACCTCGGGGGCATCCAGGATGCGCTCAAGGCTGGCAAGCTTGGAAAGGGCAAGATCAAGGGAAGAGAACTGGATCTCCCCATCATGGAGAACAAGGACGCCATCGTCGCCAAGATCAAGGAGATGATCCAGGTCGAGGAGGGTGACGACACCGAGATCATGGAGTTCAACGGCGGCAAGCTCCAGCTTGTCAAGGTCCCGACGAAGCGCCTGGTCAACGCGTCCACCTACGATGCCGCGATCACCTCGGTCGCAGCCGCGACCACCTTCGCGATCGTCGACCAGTTCGACATCGACGCCTTCAACGCGTCCACCGTCAAGGCGGCCTGCTGGGGCGGTTACCCGCACACCCAGGACATGGAAGGCGCACTCGTCACGTCGATCCTGACGATCCCCCAGAACAACGAGGGTATCGGCTACGCTCTCCGGAACATCCCGGTCAACCACACCGTCATGATGACCGGCAGGAACGCCCTGCAGGGTGCAGCACTCGCATCCACCCTCGAGACCGCCGGTATCTTCGAGATGGGATCCGCCGTCGGGCCGTTCGAGCGCGCCATGCTGCTCGCCTACGCCTACCAGGGCCTGAACGCGAACAACATGGTCTACGACCTCGTCAAGGCAAACGGCCAGACCGGAACCATCGGTACGGTCGTCCAGAGCCTGGTCGAGCGCGCCATCGAGGACAAGGTCATCTTCCCCGGCAAGAAGGGCGGATACTTCCAGTTCTACGACACGAAGGACCCCATGCTCTGGAACGCCTACGCAGCCGCAGGAACCATGGCAGCAACCATCGTCAACTGCGGTGCCGGACGGTTCGCCCAGGCGGTCTCCGCGACGCTCCTCTACTTCAACGACCTGCTCGAGCACGAGACCGGTCTCCCGAGCACCGACTACGGTCGTGTCATGGGTACTGCCGTCGGGTTCTCGTTCTTCAGCCACTCGATCTACGGTGGTGGCGGCCCCGGTATCTTCAACGGCAACCACGTCGTGACCCGTCACGCAAATGGTGTGGCCATCCCGTGCGTGGTCGCTGCGGCAGCACTCGATGCCGGAACCCAGATGTTCTCGCCCGAGAGCACCTCGAAGATCTTCGCCGACACCTACGGTAAGATCGACGTGTTCAACAAGCCGATCAACCAGATCGCCAACGGAGCCTGAACAAGCAGAGAGCCGAATGATGAACGCCACGTTTCCGCAGGTCAGGATTGTGCCCATACGGATGCTCAAACCCCAGACCGCCGAACGCCTGCTCAATATGCTTGCCGGCGTCGCCGGCATCCGCCGGATGATGATCCACGGCCCCGGCCTGCCAAAGAAAGTCCCGTACGGGCCGGCACGGGGAAGCCCGAACCCGCATTCGGACCGCAGGGTGATCCACGTCGGCGATGCCGAGATTGCACTGCGTATCCAGCTGGGCGAGGTGATCCTGGAGGTCGAGGATGCTTCCGTTATCGAGGAGATCCGGTCGCTCTGCGACGGCTTCTTTGTGGGGTTCTCCTACCAGCTCCAGGAGGGCAGGTTCATGAAGACCGCTCCGACGCTCGTGGACTACGCGAAGTATGGACCTCGTGCCGATACAGCGCTCATCGGCCTTGCGGACCCCCGGAACGGGGAAGGCCCGGTGGTCATCCGGACGAAACAGTGACGGCCGGAGCGCAAAATACCCGGAAATATGGCTGAAATTCATTCAAGACAGGAAATGGATAAGATATCAATCACTTTGAGGTGAATGAAAAATGGCATACAAGCCCCAGTACGGTCCCGGGACATCGATTGTCGCCGAGAACCGGCGCAAACAGATGAACCCAGGCCAGAAGCTTGAGAAGGTTCGTTCCGTAACGGATGAGGACATCGTGCTGATCCTCGGCCACCGCGCTCCCGGATCGGCGTATCCGAGCGCCCACCCGCCGCTTGCCGAGCAGCAGGAGCCCGACTGCCCCATGCGCAAGCTCGTCAAGCCCACCGAGGGTGCACAGGCCGGCGACCGCGTCCGCTACATCCAGTTCGCGGACTCGATGTTCAACGCCCCTTCGCAGCCCTATCAGCGGACCTACACCGAGTGCTACCGCTTCCGTGGGATCGACCCCGGTACGCTCTCCGGTCGCCAGATTGTCGAGTGCCGTGAGCGCGACCTCGAGAAATACTCCAAGGAACTCATCGAGACCGAGATGTTCGACCCCGCTCTCGTCGGCATCCGCGGTGCGACCGTGCACGGCCACTCGCTCCGTCTCGCTGAAGACGGCATGATGTTCGATATGCTCCAGAGGAATATCCTCGGGGAGGACGGCATCGTCAAGTACGTCAAGAACCAGATCGGCGAGCCCCTCGACCGTGCGGTTGCCGTCGGCAAGCCCATGGACCAGAAGTGGCTCAAGGCCCACACGACGATCTACCACTCGCTCGTAGGAACCTCCTACCGCGACGACACCGAGTACGTCGAATATGTCAAGCGCATCCACTCGCTGCGCACGAAATACGGCTTCATGCCGAAAGAGGAGTGATTACAATGGCAAAGATTGAGAGATCCCAGAAGCTGTTCCTGAAGGCGCTCAAGGAGAAGTTCCAGGGACAGGACGTCGAGTCCGAGACCGCCGAGTTCTACAAGTTCAACGGCGTCCGCCAGTCTCCCCGTAAGATGGAGTTCATGAAGGCGAGCCGTGCCGTCGAGATGGACCGTGGCGTCTCCATGTATGACCCCGAGCGCTGCCACCTGGGCGGTATCCCGATGGGCCAGCGCCAGCTGATGACCTACGAGGTCTCCGGCACCGGCGTCTTCGTCGAGGGTGACGACCTGCACTTCGTCAACAACTCTGCGATGCAGCAGATGTGGGACGACATCCGCAGGACCGTCATCGTCGGGATGGACCTCGCTCACCAGACCCTGCAGAAGCGTCTCGGCAAGGAAGTCACCCCCGAGACGATCAACGAGTACCTCCACATCTTAAACCACGCGATGCCCGGCGGCGCCGTCGTCCAGGAGCACATGGTCGAGACCCACCCCGGCCTCGTCGACGACTGTTACGTCAAGGTCTTCACCGGCGACCAGGAACTCGCCGACGACATCGAGCCCCAGTTCCTGCTGAACATCGAGAAGCTCTTCCCCGCCAAGCAGGCCGAGGAACTCAAGGCGGAAGTCGGCAAGAGCATGTACCAGGCAATCCACATCCCGACCTCGGTCTCGAGGACCTGCGACGGTGGAACGACCTCCCGGTGGTCCGCCATGCAGATCGGCATGTCCTTCATCGCCGCCTACCGCATGTGCGCCGGTGAAGCGGCTGTCGCCGACCTCTCCTACGCCGCGAAGCACGCAGGCGTCATCCAGATGGGATCCCACCTGCCCGCACGGCGTGCCCGTGGCCCGAACGAGCCCGGTGGCATCAAGTTCGGCCTCTTTGCCGATATCGTCCAGGCGAACCGGAAGTACCCCAACGACCCCGCGAAGGCTGCCCTTGAGGTCGTCGGCGCCGGAACCATGCTCTACGACCAGATCTGGCTCGGCTCCTACATGTCCGGCGGTGTCGGATTCACCCAGTACGCGACCGCGGCCTACACCGACAACATCCTCGACGAGTTCACCTACTACGGTATGGACTACGCCAAGGACAAGTACAAGGTCGACTGGAAGAACCCGAGCCCGAGCGACAAGATCAAGCCGACCCAGGAGATCGTCAACGATCTCGCCAGCGAGGTCACCCTCAACGCCATGGAGCAGTACGAGCAGTTCCCGACCATGATGGAGGACCACTTCGGCGGGTCCCAGCGTGCCGGCGTCATCGCCGCCGCATCCGGTCTGACGACCTCCATCACGACCGGCAACTCGAACGCCGGCTTAAACGCCTGGTACCTCTCCATGCTCCTGCACAAGGACGGATGGTCGCGTCTCGGCTTCTTCGGCTACGACCTGCAGGACCAGTGCGGTTCCGCGAACTCGCTCTCCATGGAGTCCGACCGCGGTCTGATGGGAGAACTCCGTGGCCCGAACTACCCGAACTACGCGATGAACGTCGGACACCAGGGCGAATACGCCGCGATCGTCGCCGGTTCCCACTACGGCCGCGGCGACGCGTTCTGCTACAGCCCGCTCGTCAAGGTCTGCTTCGCCGACCCGAGCCTGAAGTTCGACTTCGCCGAGCCCCGCCGCGAGTTCGCGAAGGGTGCGATCCGCGAGTTCATGCCCGCCGGCGAGCGTTCGCTCATCATTCCGGCCCGGTAAACCCCTCCATAACCCCTTTTTATTTGCACGTCCTCACAATCCCGCGATCGCAAACATTCCTGCCGATCAGCTGGAGTTGGTGGAGCGAGTGGTTCTCACTCGCCCACGTATTATCTGGCCGTAAATTCGTATCACGAAGTCTGCCGTTTCCCCTCAAATTTATTGCATTTTCCGGCGCTCCTGCCCCTGAATCGCCCGCCCCGGTCACCGGGAGGCGCGCAGAGGATGAGATAACGTTGCGACCGTCAGCACAGGAGGACGAGCACTGTCGGGTCCTGGTCACGCCCGGTGCCGGGGATATCCGCAGCCCTCGCCGAAACCGGTTTCGCTCTCAATATCCCCTCCTCCCGCACCGCCGCCGAACCCCCTATATCGCCTGACCTCCAACACTACCGCAGAGTACCGGGGAGAAGTTCATACGATGACGACCGGCGGCCGGATCATCCTGCACGTGGATATGGACAGTTTCTTCGCTTCCGTCGAGGTCCGCCGCGACCCGTCCCTTGCCGGGAGGCCGGTGATCGTGGGCGCCGACCCGAAGGGAGGGGCGGGCCGGGGGGTCGTGAGCACCTGCTCCTACGAGGCCCGCCGCTACGGGGTACACTCCGGCATGCCTATCTCCCGGGCGTACGACCTCTGCCCGCACGGCGTCTACCTCCCGGTGGACCGGTCGTTCTATGTCAGAGTTTCGGAAGAGATCATGGCGATCCTCTCCCGGCACGCCGGCCGCATCGAGCAGGTGAGCATCGACGAGGCCTACCTCGACGTCAGCGATGCCGGGAGTTTCCCGGCGGCGGGGATGCTTGCCACCGCAATCAAGCGGGAGATCCGGGACGAGACAGGACTCACCTGCTCGGTCGGCGTCGCCCCGGGCAAGGCCGTGGCAAAGATCGCCTCCGACTACCAGAAGCCCGACGGGCTGACGATCGTCCGCCCCGACGAGGTCGCGGGGTTCCTCGCCCCCCTGCCGGTGGAGAAGATTCCCGGGGTCGGGAAGAAGACCCGGGAGGATCTCCTGCGGATGGGCATCCGGACCGCCGGAGACCTTGCAAGCCGCGACGTCCAGGAGATCATCGCCCGGCTGGGGAGACCCGGCGTCCGGGTGCACCGCCTCGCCCGGGGCATCGACGACGGGGAGGTGCAGGGCAGGGAGGGATGCAAATCCGTCTCCCGGGAGACGACGTTTGAAGCGGACACCGCCGATCCGTCCCTCCTCTCCGGGACCCTCGCCGAACTTGCGGACGTTGTCGCGGAGACACTTCGTGCCGACGGTCTCCGGTGCCGGACCGTCACGGTCAAGGTCAGGTACCGCGGGTTTGAGACGCATACACGGTCCCGGACACTGGAGCGGTTCACCGCGGACCCCGGGGTGATCCGGCAGGTCGCATTCGCCCTGCTTCTGCCGTTCCTCAACGGCACTGACGTCCGGCTCCTCGGGGTCAGGCTCTCGGCGCTCGAGGGCGGCCGCACCCGGCAGTCGTCGATCGACGAGTTCCTCTCCTCCTGAACTATCCCCGCGGGGGAACCTTCTTTACGTGAGGTGCGCACTAGAGTGCCGGTATGCCCGATATCTGGACCGTGCTCCTCGTCGCCGTCCTTCTCCTCCTCTTCGCGGTGCCGGTCGTCCGCCAACAGATGACCCGGGCCCGCCGCCTGCGGGCGATCCGGGACCTGGAAGCGGAGCGCCAAACCCGTGTGATCGTCCTGATCCACCGGCAGGAGCGAATCGGCTTCCTGGGCATCCCGCTCTTCCGCTACATCGACATCAACGACTCCGAGGAGATCCTCAGGGCGATCCGGCTCACGGAGCCGGGGATGCCGATCGACTTCATCGTCCACACCCCCGGAGGCCTGATCCTTTCATCCGAGCAGATTGCGATGGCTCTCCGGCGCCACAAGGGGAAGGTGACGGTCTTTGTCCCTCACTACGCCATGTCGGGTGGGACGCTCCTCTGCCTTGCTGCCGACGAAGTGGCGATGGACGAGAACGCCGTGCTCGGTCCGGTCGACCCCCGGATCGGGGAGTACCCGGCGGCGTCGATCCTCCGGGTCCCGCGACTGAAACCGGCCGAAGAGATCGAGGATGAGACCTTCATCCTGGTCGACATCGCATCGAAGGCCCAGAACCAGATGCGGGAGTTCGTGGCCGATCTCCTCCGGGAGAGGATGGACGCCGGGCGTGCGGACCGCCTCTCCCGCCTGCTCACGGAGGGGACGTGGACTCACGACTACCCGATCACCCTCGAGCAGGCCCGGGAACTCGGGCTCCCCGTCACCCCCGGTATGCCCGCCGGGATCTATCGGTTGATGGACCTCTTCCCGCAGGCTATGCCCCGCCGCCCGTCGGTCGCCTACGTCCCGATCCCTTACCGGGAGGAGAAGAAGGGATGACGTTTCATCGTCTCCTTCGGGATCTGCGGAAACTCCGGCGGAACTCATTTTAACATCCCGGAACAAATATCTCTCCGTTCGCGGCACGCGCCCGCAGGGACTCCGGTGCCGGTGCCCGGCGGGTGCGGGACCGATAGGAGGAGATGACGATGACTTCGACCATAATACGCGCATCGCTTGTATGTCTGGTTCTCGCGGCGGTGCTGCTCTCTGCCGGATGCACCGAGCGAGAGCAGTCTCCCGGGGATCGGGTGCCGGGTCCGGACTTCCGGGGAGAGACATCGGGCTACGACGACCGCGTGGTATTCCGCTTCATCCCCGAGACCGATGCAGCGGCAACCTACAGCGTGACCCTTACGATCGAGCAGGACGTCTCCTGGGGAACGACGATCGAGACCCGGGAGAACGTGATCTACGAGAATATCTCCCGCGGCAATCCCATCGAGATCGTCGTCCCACGTGAGGGTCCCTCTGACGGTGCAGCGATCGAGATCGAGATCCGGAACACGGCCGGCGAGGTTCTGCACCGGAGCAGAACGTCCGTTCAGCCCGGAACACCCACTCCGGCGTTGCCGTGATCCGGGGGTGAGGGCTCCCCAGCCCTTATCCTGTCCCGCAACCCATCACTCTTGATCGTGAGCACCTACCTCCAGCTGCGCCTGGACGCGTTCGACCGTTTACAGAATCCCCTCTGCAATGATCGCCCCGACCGGAACGGTTTTCGCCGGCTCTGTTTCCAGTGCCCGTTTGCCGTGAGGACCGCAGGCGTCGTCTACTGTGAGCGTTTTTCAATCCCCATCCGGGCGCGGGAAAAGTATGCCCTGCCGGGATGGAAAGCGATACGGAACACAATCCTGGAACGTGACGGGCAGCGGTGCACCATCTGCGGGGGAGACGAAGACCTCCATATCCATCATCTCGACTGCGATCCCACGAACGACGACCCGGCGAACCTGCTTACTCTCTGCGGCATCTGCCACGCCCGGGTGCATACCGAGCTCCGCCGGGAAGGAGGAGCTGGACGGGTTGCGCGGGTGCTTCCGGCGGTACGGCGCCGTGCCGCCCGGTCGACGCGATCCCCGATGAGTGGAGAGACGGGACGCTCCTGAAGACCGCTTCTTTCGCCCGGCCCTCGTCAGGGACGGGGGAACGGTTATATTGTATGCCCGCTACCAGTAGCGTGACCATGGGGGGAATGTCCGCAAATGAGTATTACAGGAAAGCTCTTCGGAAGGGGTGATCCCGAAGGGCGGGAAGGCCCCGGCACAGATACCACGGTGAGCAGGCAGGCGGTCTCCCTCGCCCAGCAGGGACGATTCGGCGAGGCGATCGGCTGTTTTGACCGGGTGCTCGAAGAGGATCCGACCAACGTCAAGATGTGGAACAACAAGGGGGTCTTCCTCGATCTCATCGGCAGGGACCAGGATGCGCTGGTCTGCTGGGAGAGGGCGCTCTCGATCGACCCGGGGTTTGCTCCGGCATGGGTCTCCCGGGGAATGCTGCACCGGCGCCGCAACCGGTTCGAGGAGGCGCTCGCCTGCTACGACCGTGCCCTGGAACTCAACCCTGACTCCGCGGTCGCCTGGTACAACAGGAGCGGCATCTTCGTCGCGATGCACCGGCTGGACGACGCAGTAGCCTGCTACGAGCGGGTGCTCTCGATCGATCCTCATTTCGTGGCGGCCTGGACCGATCTCGGCTACGCCCACTTCCTCCGGCACCGGCACGAGGAAGCCGTCACCTGTTACGACCGGGCCATCGCCGACGATCCCGGGAGCGTCCGGGTCTGGAGCCTGAAGGGCGGCGCCCTGTATGCGCTCGGGGAGTACCGAAAGGCACTCGAATGTTTCGACCGGGTGCTCGCGATCGACCCGAAGTATGCCGCCGGGTGGAGCATGAAGTGCAGCGTCCTCTATCATCTCGGGATGTACCGCCACGCGCTCGCGTGTGCCGACAAGGCGCTTGAGATCAATCCCGGCTGCGAACTGACCACCCAGGTCAGAAAGATGCTCCTCTCCCTCATCCAGAAGTGGTGAGGGTCCCGGCCTCTTCCTCCGGGCCCGGCCAGCCCGGGACTGTTCCGCAAGGTTGACGCCGGGGGCCGTCCAACCGGGAACTGTTGCGCCGGGCGGGAACTCTCCCCCGGGGGAGACTCCGACCGTCTATTACCCGGCGACGCCAACAGGTGAATGTAATCCATGCCAGTCGATCAGATTCCCATCGGCACCTTCTCGCGGATCACCCGGCTCTCGCAGAAGGCGCTCCGTCTCTACGATGAGCGGGGGCTTCTCGTCCCCGCGGCAAGAGACATCTGCACGGGATACCGCTACTACACCTACGCCCAGATTGAGCGGGGCATCCATATCCGGCACCTGCTCTGGCTCGGGTTCGACCTCTCCGAGGTTGAGACCATCCTCTCTGCGCGGGAACGCGGCGATGCCGGCATGATCCGGGATCACTTTGCACGGCGTCTCGCTGCGGCCGAGCAGGAGATCGGGCGGCTGCATGCGATTGCAGAGGTCCTGCGGACGCAGGACCCGCTGAACGGAGGATTCCGAATGTCGATTACCGAACCTGTTATCAAGGATATCCCTGCCATGCGGGCGCTTTCCCGCCGGGAGCGGGGTGTTTACCAGGAGGCGATCCCGGGACTGATCGGGGAACTCTGCGCTTATGTCTCTCCTGCTGACGGACGGCAGCCCGCTGCAAAGATGACCGGGCCGATCATGTTCATCTGCCACGACGAGGAGTACCGGGAGACGGACGCGGATATCGAGGTGGCGATCCCGATCACCGGGTCCGTCAACCTTGAGGGGACCGCCGCCGAGGTCGTGACCCTTCCGGGCGGCCGGTTCGCCTCGGTGCTCTACACGGGCCCCTATCCCGGGGTCGGGAAGGCCTACGAACGGCTCTTCGCCTACATGGGCGAGCACGGCCTTGCATCGGCCGGCCCCTCGCGGGAACTCTACCTCAACGACCCCGCAGAGGTGCCGGAGGAGGAACTCCTGACCGAGGTCCAGTTCCCGATACAGGATCTCCCGCCGTCGGCCTGAGGGGGGTCATCCTCCCCCTGCGATGACCGTAAAGACGTGGCAGCCCCATCCGGGGATGTCCAGGTAGAGTCCGGGGGAGAGGAGGCTCCCCCCGTCCCGGTCGTACTCTGCCGGTCCCATGAGGTCCCGGAGGCTGACCGTCTTCCCCGCGAGATCGGCCCACGGGAGCGGGACGTAACACTGGCCCCGGTCCGGGGCGTAGTTGACGGCGACGAGGAGCCGTTCCTCTCCTCCTTCCCAGGCGAAGGCGATGTAGCCGTCGTGGGAGGGGTTGCCCTCCCATGCGGGGTTGCAGTCGAGGAGCCGCCACTCCCCGTCCCGGAACGCCGGAAGGCGCAGGCAGGCCAAAAGCCCCCGGTAGAACTCTTCTATGGCCTGATCGGTCGGCTCCTCCGGTTCCCGGCAGAGGTGGACGGGGACAAACTTCCGCCGCCCGGCAAACTGCCCCCGGTGGAAGAACCGGAGGCCGGGGCAGAGGAAAGCGAGGACGGCGGCGGCACGGTGGCGGTCGGGCGGGAAGACTGCCGCCGCCCGGTCTTCGTCGTGGTTCTCGAGGAACCGGACGGATCTTCGCTGGTACTCCGGGTCCGCCCGGAAGTGCTCCCGCACCGGCCGCCCCTCTCCACTCCGGAGTCTGTCATAGAGCCGTTTGTCGTAGGTGTAGTCGAACCCCTGCTGCTGGAGCGTCCACTCGAGGTCCCAGTATACCTCCGCCATGAAGACGAAGCCGGGGTGCTCCTTCCTGACCCCGGCGATCGCTCCCGGCCAGAACGGTTCCATCTCTCTCCCCCAGGTCTGCCGGAAGACCTCCGGGAGGACGAGCATCGCCATATCGCACCGGACACCGTCGCACCATCCCGCGATCCTTTGCAGTTCGGCGGTCATCGCCTCCTGCAGGTCCGGGTTGCCGTAGTCGAGCTGCAGGGTGTCGGGCCAGCCGCTGAAGTAGGGGTCCCGACCGTGGGCGAGGACGGCCGAACCACCGGGGAGGTCCATCCGGACGAAGTCCTGCGGCCGGCGGGCGAGTTCCTCCTCGGTGCCGCGGACGTAGTAATCCGGGTGGTCCTGCACCCAGGGGTGGTCGGGGGCGGTGTGGTTCGGGACGAAGTCGAGCATCAGCAGGAGTCCATGCCGGTGCAGGCGGTCGCGGAACCGGGCGAGCGTCTCCGGCTCGCCGAGGCCGGGGTGGAGGGAGTAGCCGGCGACGGCAAACCCGGAACCGCAGACGTCCTCCTCCCGGAGGTCGGGGAGCAGGCTCCGGTAACCCTGGAGCCACTCCTCGTTCGAGCGCGAGACCCGGCGCCCGGCCTCCCCGGTCATCCAGACCCCCATGAGATAGACCCAGGAGAACCCGCACCCGGCCAGCCCCGCGAGCCGGGTGTCGGGGATATCGTCGAGCGTGACGCGGCGACCCGCCTCACGGGGGAGGTGCCGGAGCAGGACGCGTGCGTTGATCTCGTAGAGGGAGGGGTAACGTGGGGTGTTCATGATGGGGCTCCCTCGGACGTACGGACGGATAGAAGTATCCTTGGACTCGAACTCCGTGCCGTTGGAACGCCGTTACTCGAAAACGCGAAGCGTTTTCTCGAACTCCGCTCCTTCGCACCTTCGGTGCTCGTGCTCCGTTCCTGCGGGAACGTCGCACTTCGGAGCGTCGTTTTCACCACACAGCGGAGTGAAGGTCGTCGTCCCGCCAGAACCCCCTAAACGACCGGGAGCCCTGCACCGCATCGACAACCCGGCCGCTCGTCGCCTTCATGAACGCCGCGAGCGGCACCTGCATCCGGGCGTCCAGGCAGCCGTAGAGAAAGTCCCGCAACGCCGTTTCCGCCCGCAGTTCGGGAATGAGACGACAGTTGAGGAGAGTGGTATAGGTCCCGACGAGCGGCGCGCCGGAGGTAAGGTGACGGTCGACGGCGTGGGCGGCGAGTTCCGCGGTCCTGTGGGCGTAGAAGATTCCTTCGCCGAGGATGGGGCTTGCAAACCCGGCCGCATCGCCAACGAGGACCGTCCCCTCATGGGCCGGGGTAGGAAGATAGTTCCCCAGCGGCAGGAGGTATCCCGCCGGCTTCCGGTCCGCGAACGCGGAAAATCCGATGGTCTTCAGGAACTCTTCGTACCGGTCATGGAGGCCTTTTCGGTTCGCCTGCAACTGACCGCCGATACCGACGACGATCGCCTCCCTGTTCGGGAAGACCCACCCGTATCCCCTCCGGCAGGCCGCAAAGACGATATGGGGCGTCACAAGATTGTCGTCCAGGCGGATAGGCCCGTTCCCGTTCGCGAGTGCCTCCGCCTCCTTGCGGGGGACTGCGAGCTCCAGCGCCCACCCGAGGTTTTCGTGCCACCGCTCGGTGTCGACGACGCCCTCCGGGAGGAAGCGCCGGACCCGGCTATGGATCCCGTCGGCGCCGATGAGGACCCGGGCGGCATACCGGTCCCCGCCCGATGTCGTGACGGTGCGGCGGGCATGGTCGATTGCGACCACCTCCATGCCCTCGCAGACCTCGGCCCCGGCCTGTGCCGCCATCCGGGCCAGGCAGGCGTCGTAGCGCTCCCGGCGGGTGAAGTAGACCGGCTCTGTAAGGTCTTCGGCGAGGATGCGGCTGCTCCCGATATAGAGCGCATATCCCGTCCCGGCGAAGTCGAGCAGCCCCTCCCGCCGGAGGGCACCGACCGGGAGGGAAAAGACCCGGTCGAGGAACCGGACGGACTTCTGGCTGAGGCAGCCCCCGCAGACCTTATCCCGGGGGTACGTCCGCTTCTCAAGGAGCGCCACCCGGTATCCGAACCCCGCCAGCAGGTAGGCGGCGGTGCTCCCGGCGGGCCCGCCGCCGACGACGACCACATCGTATTCGGGCCGACTCTCCATCTTCGTCTCTCCTCGCGATGATAGGGTCCGGCGTATACCATATTCCTTTCCCCGGAGAGAGGGGGCCGCCCCTCCTCCGTCCGGCGACCCGCTCCTCCTCGAATACTTTCACCCTCCGCGGAGCAGGCTCTTTTATTCGCGGGCCGATGCTTCCTGTATGTCTGTTGCGGAGCAGAAACTTACCTATCTCACCGCGGCCGGGCGGTTCGACATCTGCAGCCCGGGCGAGTGCCTTCAACTCCTCCCGGTCGCAGTCGAGACCCCAAAGGCATCTCGAACGCCGGAAATTCTGCCTGTTCCGCTCGAAAATCTCCGGGATTCCCAGGAAATCCTTCGGGTTTCTCAAGCTCCTGTCCTGCGGACAGTCGCTCCCTATATCTCCTACAACCGCCGGACGGGCGGGTGCGGGCGGATGCTCAAGATGCTTCTCAACGGCACCTGCGCTTACGACTGCGCCTATTGCCCCGTCCGTACCCAGCGGGAGCCGGTGAGTTACTCCCCGGGAGAGTTCGCCGACACTTTCCTCCGCCTCTGGCAGGACGGGCTCGTCGAAGGGCTTTTTTTGAGCTCCGGCATCCCCCGGGACGTCGACTGCGTGATGCACGATCTCGTGGAGACGGGGGAGATCCTGCGCCGCCGGGGTTACGGCGGGTATCTCCACCTGAAGATCCTTCCCGGCGCAACCCGGGCGGATATCCACGACGCCGCCCGCGTGGCCGACCGGATCAGCATCAACCTGGAGACGACGTCGCCCGACCGCCTCGGGGGCATCGCCGGGGTGAAGGACTACCGGCAGGATATCCTGAAGCGCCAAGCCTGGGTGGCGGAGGAGAAGCCCGGCGGCCACACCACGCAGCTCGTCATCGGGGCTGCGGACGAGACCGATGCGGAGATCCTCTCCTGCCTCGCCGACCAGTACCGGCGTGTCCGGCCCTCCCGAGTCTACTTCTCGGCGTTCCGCTCCCTCCCCCGGACTCCCCTCGCAACGCACCCCGATACGCCGGCATGGCGGGCACGGCGGTTGTACCAGGCCGACTTCCTGCTCCGGGACTACGGCATCACGGCCGACGAGCTCCGGGCTGCTCTCGACGAGGAGGGGTTCTTCGCAAACCGCGACCCGAAAGTTGTTCTTGCGGACAGCAGAATGCCGGTGAACGTCAACCTCGCCCCGCGCCGCGACCTCCTCCGCATTCCCGGGATCGGGCCGAAGGCCGCGGACCGGATTCTTGCGCTGCGGAGAGTGCAGCCGTTCACCTGCCCGGCCGACCTTGCGCGTGCCGGTATCCGGGGGCAGACCGCCGGGCGCCATCTCACGTTCGACGGCCGGGACGCCATCCAGACGAAACTTTTCCCGTAACTGCCGATCCGGTTTTTGAAAAATGGTAGGGCTACCTGACCTTCCCGAACTCCGTGCTTACGTCTGTGGCCGATCGGTAGGTCCGGTCGCCGAACATCTCAAGTGCCGCAATCACGTCCTCCGGAGCGCTGCGCTCCCGTGCGTGGCTGATCAGGTCCTGTTTGCCGGCCGGATAGTCCATGCCCTTGAGGTAGACCTGCAGGTCGGCAGCCGAGAGGTGCGCAAGAGACGGTCCCGTCGTCGTCGTGGGGCGTTCGGCTTCCATCACCGGCCGGGTCTCCATCGCGGCCGGCGGCTCTCTCCTGACCTCCTCAACGACGGTTCCGGGGGCAGCGGTCTCCGTCACCGGAACCGCCGTCTTGACCCTGCCCTCTTCCACGTCCTCGGCCTTCATCGTGGGCTCAAGCGTCGGAGCATGAGCCTCCGTCACCGGCCGGGTTTCCACCTCCTCGACGACGGTCTCGCGGGGCGGAGCCCCTGTTACGGGCACCGCCATCCGGGCCTCGCCTTCTTCCACCTCTTCAGCTCGTATCGGCATCTCCTCCCGGTGTGCCCGCTCCCGCACCTCCACGCGTTCTGTCGTGACGACCTCGCGGGGTGGGGCTTCCGTCCGCGTCACGGCCCGGGCCTCCTCCTGGCTCGGGGGCCCCATGGGCCGTCTCGACTCGATCAGGCTCCAGTTTGCTTCTCGCGGCCAATCGCCTTCAGAGAATCCGGGCTCGCTGTCGAGCCGATACTTGCTGATGTTCGCCACGAAGACGTCGTCCCCCGGCCGGTAGACCATGGCCTCGATGGGGATCGCGAAGAGCTTCGCTCCGAGACCGAACATTCCTCCGGTCCTGAGCACCGCGTACGCCACTCTTCCCGTGGGGAGACCTACTCGCAGGCTTGAGATCTCACCGAGGTCATAACCCTCCGGGTTCTTCACCCGCTTCCCCACGACATCTTCAGATGAGAAGAACTCCTGCCCCTCCGTCCTCCGCACCTGCTGCTCAAGAATCGTTTCAGCCATTGCAACCACCATATCCCTTGTATGCTTTCGAAGGCAGTCTTCACCTTCGCGCAGAGCGGGCGATGCGTGTTGCGACTATTTAAGGGTTCCCCGGCTCCGGTGCCGGGGCGTCGGCAGGGGATTTTCCACCGCATAAAATACATACGGGGGAGGGCGGGAGGGGTGTTTCCCGGCTGCCACCCGTAGCGGTGGAATCTATCCTCTCACTTGACGTTGCCGAATTCCGTGCTCACGTCTGCGGCCGACCGGTAGGTCCTGTCACCGAACCGCTCGAGTGCCACAATCACGACCTCCGGCGCATCGTTCTTCCGGGCGTGGGTTATGAGATCCTGCCTGCCCGCCGGGTAGTCCATGCCTTTGAGGTAGACCTGCAGGTCGGCGGCCGAGAGGTGGGCGAGCGATGGTCCCGTCCTCCGGGCAACGGGAGGCTCCTCGTGAACCTCCTCGACGACGCTCTCCCGCCGGGTTTCCATGCTGACCGCTTGCTCCCCACGGGTTTCTCTGCCGAACTCCGTGCTCACGTCGGCAGCGGACCGGTAAGTCCGGTCACTGAAGCCTTCAAGCGCCGTGATCACGTTCCCCGGGGCATCGTTCTTTCGGGCGTGGGCTATGAGGTCCTGCCTGCCCGCCGGGTAATCCATGCCCTTGAGGTAGACCTGCAGGTCGGCAGCAGAGAGGTGGGCGAGCGACGGCGCTCCCGTCCTCCGGGCAACGGGAGGCTCCTCGTGGACCTCCTCGACCATGGTCTCCGCCCGTGCCGCCCGTCCGCCGCGAATCTCGCTGCCGAATTCCACGCTCACATCTGCGGCGGACTGATAGTTCCGGTCGCTGAACCCCTCGAGCACCGTGATCACGTTCCCCGGTGCATCGTTCTTTCTGGCGTGGTTGATCAGGTCCTGCCTGCCGGCCGGATAGTCCATGCCCTTGAGGTAGGTCTGCAGGCCGGCGGCCGAGAGGTGCCCGGGAGCCGGTCCCGGCGTCGTCGTGGGCCGTTCGGCTTCCGTCACCGGCCGGCTCTCCATCGCGGCCGGCGGCTCTCTCCTGACCTCCTCGACGACGGTCTCGGGGGGTTGCGTCACCGTCTCAACCGGTTGTTCTCTTCGGACCTCCTCGACAACAGTCTCCCGGGGCCGTGTCTCCATCCCACCCGTGCGCTCCCTCTGGACTTCCTTGACGCCGGGCTCCCGGATAGGAGGTGCCTCTGTCGTTACCGGCCGCTCCTCGACACGCTGGCCCGTCGGCTGTCCGCCCCAGCCGCCCGCGACCGTCTGGACGCCCGGCGGCGTCGGAACGGTTCTCTCCCTGCCGGGGGGCGTGGGCTCCGCCGTTGCCGCTGCGCCTGTTGCTGCTGCCGCCGTACCTACCTCCCGTGGCGGCGGGACTTCCCTCTCCGTCACCCGGGGCGTGCGCTCCGCAGTTGCCGCTACGCCTGCGGCTGCTGCGCCTGTAACCGCTGCGCCTGTTGCTGCTGCCGCCGTACCCACCTCCCGTGGCGGCGGGACTTCCCTCTCCGTCACCGGGGGCGCGGGCTCCGCTGCCGCACGCGCCGGGGGCGGTGTCCTGATCAGGCTCCAGTCCCCCTCGCGAGGCATCCTGTCCCTGGCAAACCCGTGCGTGGTATCCAGTGTCCGCTTATCCGCATCCACGACGGCGCCCCTCTCCCCCGGGCGGGTGCGAACCGCTTCCCAGGGAATAGCGAAGTGCTTCTCGCCGAACCCGAGTATCCCCCCGTAGGAGAGTACGGCATATGCGACGCAGCCGCTATCGCGGTCAATGGCGACATCGCTGATGTCGCCGATGTTCTCTCCTTCCGGGTTCCGTACCTTGATGTCCCTGATGTCCTGTGCGCGCATCAGGTCCACCGTCTCTTCCCGTCTTGGTCGGGTCTCCAGTACCGACCCTGCCTGTCTCTCAGCCATCGTATCTCCCTCCAACTCGTTTACCTGCGAAGGGGTAACCCCCTTCAAGGCAGGGGAGTAGAGGATCGAGGATACTTAAGCGTTTCCCGTTCGGCCGAACCGGCCGATATCCGGGACGAGAGCGTAGAGAGGAGAAAGGCTGCCGGCCCGAATTTACGCCCGGGCGTACCGGAGGATGAGTTCGGTCGCCGCCCTGATATCCCGGCCCTGCTTCCTTGCCTCGGCAAGGTAAACGTTGTAGACCTCATCGGTCACGAGCCGCAGTTGCGGGCGGAACATATCGGCATGCATCATCAGGTCGAAGCACCGGGCCTCGCTCTCGGTGAGATCGAGCGGCCGGTACTCCCCGGTGTGCGGCACGAACGCCGGGTTCTTATCGCGGGGCGTCCTGGCCGCGAGGTCGGCGAGCGGTGTTGCCGGGATGGGCTCGGCGCTGCTCACGAAGACGTCGTCGAGCGAGAGCGCGGCGATCAGGTCCTTCGTCGCCTCGTAGTCGCGTTCCGTCTCTCCCGGGTAGCCGACGATGAAGCTTCCCGCAACGCGAAGATCGTGTTCCCGGCACCACTCCACCGCCTTCTCGACCTGCCGGACGGTCGCGCCCTTCCCCATCAGCCGGAGCACCCGGTCGCTCCCCGACTCGATCCCGAAGAAGACCCATCCGATGGTGTACTGCCTGATGGCGTCCAGGATCTCGTCGGTGATGCAGTCCACCCGGATGTCCGGGGAAGAGACGTTCTTTTGCCCCATCACCTCAGCCATCCCGCGGAGGAGGCCGATGAAGGCTTCCGGGTTCATCTCCCCGTCGCCGGATCCGTAGAGCGACCCGGTCCCCCCGGAGACCGAGAGCCTTGTGGCCCCGTGTGCCGCAAAAGCCTTCACCTCCTCGATGATGCGCTCAAGCGGCCGGCTCCGGACCGTCCTCCCGAAGAACCGGGGCACCTGGCAGAAGGTGCATCCCCCGATGCACCCCCGGTGGGTCTCGATGTAGGCGCTCGCGCCCCGGATGTTCTGGCTCCCGATCTCGTCCGGGATCAGAGGGAGCGGCCGGTCGATCGGCGCCGGCGGGGCGGGGGGCGTCACGACCGGCCGGCCGCCGTCAAGGTAGGCGATCCCCGGGAGGGTGTCCGATACGCCCTCCTCGACGAGGCGGACAACCGTCTCCTCGCCCTCACCGACGACCACCGCGTCTGGGGCGAGCTCCCCGAGCACCATCTCCGGCGCGGCCGAGACCGGCCCCCCGACATAGACCCTCCCGCCCTGCTCGCGATGGGTCCGGACCAGGTCCCGGATCGCGGGTTCGAGGAGGTGCTGGGTCGAGAAGAGGCTCGCGAGCAGGAGCGAGCCGCCCGGAGCTGCGGGCGTCCGGGTGAGGGTCACCTGGTGGCCCGCGTCGCGAAGGACGCCGCCGATCAGCATGGCGCCATACGTGTAGATGCCGGGGGAGAGGATCGTGATATCCATGATACTGTATCGGCACAACAGTATACAAAGAGTGGGGCTCTACGGGTCACCCTGTCAGACCGGGGCAGGCTGCCTGAACCGTCGGGCCTCGGCGACGGTGTGGGCGCCCCGGTCCGACGCGGCGATCAGCCGGGCCTGGAGCCGCATGATGTCGGCGATGATGGGCTGTGGGTGCCGCTCCAGTGTCTCTTTCACCACGGCGCGAGCCTCCCGGAGCCTGCCCGCCCTGCGGAGCAGGTCCGCGAGGAGCGCCTCGTCCGTCCCCGGCTGGGGTGCCAGGCGTTCGCCCTTCTCCCACGCCCGCCGCAGGAGGTCTGCGGCACGTTTCCGGCAGATCCGGGCGGGCACGTCCTCTCCCTCGTCGTCGCAGATCCACGCAGCATGGAGGGACGCCCACGCCGCCTGAGCCGGGACGCCGAGGTCTTCCTGGATGATCGACCAGCAGAGGAAGGTGTTTGCAATCTTCGGGAACTTGCGGGCGTCAAGCTGCCAGCGGTAGCGCGGGAGTTTCACCACGTCGGCCGCCCCGTCCGGGGCCTTGCCCGGATCGGGGGCGCAGTAGCCGCAGGACGGGCACCGTTTCACCCATGCGTAGATGGTGGACCGCAGGGGTTCGGCGGGACGGGTATCGAGGTCCCGCGACCCGACGCTGCCCGCGGCCTCGGGTATGGTGAACCGGCAGGACTCGCCGCAGACAGCACAGGTGGTATTGAGGTAGCGAAGTTGGGTCATCGATGGGCTGAATTGCATAACCATCGATATATATTTTGCTCTGGATAGAATCCGGTGAAATGCCGGCTATGCCCGAACCCCTCCGCCGTGACCCCCGGGGATGGGCCGGCGGGGAACCTCACCGGGCTCCCCGGACGGCTTCCCCGACCCGCCGGGCGTAGGCCGTGACGGTCCATCCGAGGAGCACCGTCGCGCCCGCGACCAGCGCGAGGATCAGCCAGTGGACGGGGCCGGCGGTATCCACCGCCAGCCTTACCATGAGGTTCAAGGGGTTGTAGGGGACGGCCATGACGAAGAGAAAGACCACGACGAGCGCCGTCGAGAAGATGAACTGGGCGCTCGTCCGTTCGCGGTAGTGGAGCGCGACGAGAGTGCCGAGCAGGATGAGGAAGAGTCCGCCCGCAGAGGCATGGAGGAGGATCGCGGCGGCGTTATCGATGGCGATGCCGTTGAACCCGAGAAGGAGGAGCCATGCTCCCGCCTGGACCGGGACCAGGACCTCGCAGGCGGCGATCTTCCCCCAGACCATCTCCGCGAACGTGACCGGTGTCGAGATGAGCGTCTCCAGGGTCTGGCGCTGGTACTCCTCGGTGATGAGGTCTATGATCAGGGCCGCCGAGACGATCGCCGGGAGAAGGACGAGCAGCGGGATGAGGAGGCCGTAGACGAACTCGAAGAAGTTCTCTCCGCCGCCGGATTCGGGGAAGTTCAGCGAGACCGGGAAGGCGGTCATCCGGTCGGCCCGGACCTCCCGGAGTTCTTTCTCGTAGCCCTGGAGGACCTCTTTTACCTTGACGTTGATGACACTCGACTGCAGGTCGTTCTGGATGAGATAGAGCGTGACCTTGACCGGTTCTTCTGCGTCCGGCGGCGTATCCGGGACATAGACGACTGCCGCGACTTTTCGTTCACCGAGCGCCGCAAGTGCCACATCAAGGTCCATCCGGTGGAGGATGAGGTCGTCTCTCTTCTCGAACTCGTCGATGAGGGCTGAGTCCGCCCCGGCGTAGCCGACGCCGTAGGCGACCGTCGAGTAGCCCTCGAGCGCCTCCGGGTCGTACATGGCGGTGAGTCCCACCATCAGAAACGAGGAGAACATCGCGATGAAGACCTGCAGGAGGATGGCAAAGACGATCGTCTTCTCCGACGAGAGCCCGGAGAGTTCCTTCTTCGCAACGATGCCGATATGGCGTGCGTTCACAGGAGCGCCCCCATGAGGAAGTGGAGGTTGTAGAGGCTGTGCACCACGCTTGCCGCGACGAGCCCCGGCCCGTAGCCCTGCCGCCCCCAGAGCACGAGGAAGCCGCCGGTGAT